>JAGBXW010000091.1 GCA_017629095.1 Treponema sp.
ATGTCTAGGTCTTCCCAGGGTTTGAATTTGGTGGTGGTTTGGTTCTCCATTCAGTCTCCGTGAAAAAGTGTTTCATATATATTATATGCTTGGAGTTGAAAAAAACTGCGTGTTTGTTAGAAAATAGTTTTATTTTTTGATTCAATTGGAGACAGTCTTTCAAGGTTGGGCTTAGAAAAAGGAGTTATACGAAATGTTCCAACTCTTTTTCCAATGCAGAAAGAAGTTTGACATTGTTGTCTTGTAATTGGAGAATGATGGACAGCTTGATAAGGCCAGGGAAGGTTTACGCTCCTTTCCTGGCTTTTTTTATCCAGCCTTTGTCGATTCAGGCTCCTTTGGGCATTAGATGTTCCCCTTCTTGTAAAACCTGTATGAATAGAGGATTGGCAGGCTGGTAAACACTATCAGCAGGGTAATCATTGCCCAGGGAAGAATGGAGTAGGGCAGCAGGGATGAAGCCATAAGCAACAGGCCTCCAATCACCCAAACCTTGCCAGCAAAGCGGTGGGTGGCGTTCCAGTTGGCTTGGTTTTCCAAGGTCCATTTTAGACGAATTCCTACTATTCGGTTTTGCTGGCACTTGGGCAGGTAATTTCCAATGAGTACAAATAAGGCTCCCATGGTTAAAGACACCACAAAAAGCACATTGATTTCCTTTCCCAAGGAAATGGCGTAGGTTAAGCTATTTGCCATTACAGACAACAGGGGACAAATCCACAGCACAAGCCCCATCACCTTGGGACTTTGCTTTTTGTCTCGAAAGTCTTTTCGTGAGGCAAAGATACAAATTCCGTGAATGGCCAGAATAATCAGAGGCAAAACAAAGACAGCAAAGGTCTTGCTACTCCAACGGTCCGCCTCGCCATTTACTCCCCAGTGAATGGGCATAGACTCAGGAAGGTTGTTCCAGACAATTAGGCCAAAAATCATAGGGGAAAGCAGTACGATACATGATAAAATAATGTTCAGTTTAGTGTGTTTCATTGGTGTCTCCTGATAAAGTTTTTTCATGGGCATTTGTGCCTTGTAAGTGGCTAATCCACAATAAAATTTCTTCCAGTACCGAGGCATTCAGCTGATAAAAGATGAATTGTCCTTCTCTTGAGTCCCTCACTAAGTCAGCCTCCTTCAACACCGAAAGATGACGAGATATGGAGGCCCCAGTTACAGGAAATTGTTCTGTAATGTCTCCTGCCGAACGTGGGCCTTCCTTCAACAGATTTAAAATTTCCCGACGAATTGGGTCGGAAAGGGCTTTTAATGTTTGCTGTAATCCCACAATGTCTCCTTTTAACATTTAACCTAAATGTTAAATATATTGTAACAGTATTTTTTAAGGATGTCAAATTTACAAAGACGGCTCTCCTTTTAAGGAGTTTTCTCTTTACTGACAAAATCACCTGAGCGTAGTATACTAGATTTAGGAGGAACCATGTCTGAAAACAAGATTTTACCATGTTGCGTAGGCTGGGATTCTTTGACGCTCCATGGGAAATTCCATCAGTATCAGGTGAATGTGGACAAGGGTGACAGCTTGACTCACTATAGCCTTGGGGATGTGGATTGTGATGGTGAGTCAAATTCCACTGTACTCCCTTTGCCAGAAGGTGCTATCCGAGATGGAATTGAATATCCCACCTTTTGGTGCCGATTGCCTCTTTCTATCCAGCCAAACAATCGTGACCAGCGGCGGGGCTTGTATTCCATTCACACCATGGGAACCTCCCTTATCTTTCCTCTGAGCCAGAAAAATCTTGAGGTGCGACAGGAAAACAATATGCGCTCCTGTAGTGCAGGAGTGTATCTTGCAGTGGAAACCGATAGCCCCACCATTACCTTTCACTTTCGTTATCTGAATCGCAGTAATCCTGCCCAAGACGGTCGCCCCGCCTTGAAGGGTTTAGACAACAGAAGCTTTTCTGGCATCGACATTTACCAGCTAGAAAATGGAGTTCCTGTATTCAAGAAGAATCTTCGCTCCGAAAAAGGAGTGATGGAAGGCAGCTGGCACTACGAAACTGGCTTACAGGAAGGAAAACCTTGTGGTCAATTTATAGTGATGCTGCCCACCTACAATGGATTTCAGCCCCTAACTGAGGGTACTGATGAAAAAAATCCTTCAGGTTTTACCTTGGAATTTACTCCAAATTCCACCACTAGAGAATTTGAGCCCTTTGCAGAATCCTCTCGAAAACCAATTTTGATTTATGGCACCAGCATTACCCAGGGAGATGGAGATAACGGTCTGCGTCCCGGTGCCACCTATGCTGCTCAAATCATGTGGGCTACTCAGCGGGAAGTAATAAATCTTGGGGTAGCAGGAAGTGCCCAGCTTGAGTACAAAATGGCAGACTTTTTAGCTCAAATCGAAAGTGAGGTGTTTATTCTTGATCCAGGCTGGAATCTCACTGCCTCAAGTCCTGATGCGCCCACGTGCACTGCCAACGGAGCCCCTGCCAACATCTCCAATGAAGAGGTGATGGCTCGCATTAAATACATGGTAGAGGCTTACCGTCAACACCATCCAGAGATTCCCATTATCATCTGTCCCAAGTATTTGAAGGAAGGGGACGGGGATGCCAATGGTGGAAAGTCTGCCTTTCCTCCCACAACTATTGCTTTGCCAGCTCAGTGGAAAAATCCCCACGGATATGTGTATTCTCGGGAAGGTTTTCTCTTGCTGAAGGCTTACTTGGAGCTAGTGGCAGCGGGAGTGAAAAACCTCCATTGGGCAGAGCAGGGGGTTACCGAGGAAAACGGAAATTGGTTGGGACAGGGCTTGACTGCTGCCAACCTTCATCCGCCAGTAGGGGGCATGACTTCCATTGCAAACTTTGTGCTACAGGCAGTAGCTCAAGCTGCACCTCAGGTATATGACGGAAAAAAACTTTCAATCCCTGCAGACTGATTGCTGTAGGAAAAACGGATATCCATAGGAGAGATAAGAATGGACGCTAAAGAAAAGATTCGCATTGGATATGTAGGTTCCAGTACTTATAACCAGCTCACTGATGGTTCTCGATTCTGTAACAAGGTAATTGATTCTGCAGGAAACCACAGCCAACGAGGATTTTTAGGTGGTGCCCTGTACAACGAAAACTGGGAACCTTCTGACGGATTTTGCTTTCAAGATTTTTCTGTAGCAGGTTTGACTACAGCCCCCGACGGAAAGCTTGAATCCACCATGGAGGCGCTTGCTCCAGCTTTGGAATGGAAGCCTAGTATCCTCTTACTACAAGTGAATCCCCACTTGGATTCCCAGCCAGAAGTCTATGTCCAGCTGATGCTCCAGGTGATTTCCGCAATTCAGCAACAGCTTCCTGAATGTAGGCTGTACGTGATAAGTCCGCTACCAGCAGGGATTCCAAAATGTGGCCCTGTGGTGGAGCGAAGTTGTGAAATGGCAGCGAGTTTTAACATCGCTTTGAAGGAAGCTGTGGAAACAGCTTCTGGCCCAAAATTGAGCTACATTGATTTGTTGGCCACCTTAGATGAAGCTGAATGGCTCACTCTCTTGTCTGGAACTTCGGTTCTAGCCAGGACTGAGGCAAACCTAGGAAGCTACCAGTGGAAGCTGGCTCAAGGTCTTTTGTTTGGCTTCTTTGAGGATGCCGAGCAGTTGATTTATCCCGATAAGGCTCCCACTAGCTCTGGCACTGTGATTGCAGTAAGCCCCAAGGCTCGTACAGAAGGCTTGCCTCCTTCCTGTGACCCAAACCAAGGGCTTATCCGCGACCTACCAGAAGGCTGGTGGAAAACACAGCTGGATACCGGTGCAAAGCTGGGGAAGGATTGTGAGCTTATTTTTGTGGGAGACAGCATTACCCACTGGTGGACAAATCAATCCCACATTGATGATACCTACACAGCCGCTGGAAAGAATGCCTTTCACAAGTTCTTTGGAGCCTACGAAAATACCACGTTAAATCTAGGGCAGGCCAGCGACACCACCGCCGATGTTTTGTTGCGCATCCGAGAAGGGGCTTTGGGAGTAGATCCTAAAACCTTTAATCCGAAAATGATTTCCATTCTCATCGGCACAAACAACATTGGTAATCCAAACCTCCAAAAGGAGTTTGGTGGGCCAGACAATTCTCGTCAGCTGGCTCAGGGTATTGTTCAGGTAATTTTGGATGTAAAACGCTATTGTCCAGATGCAAAGATTGTGGTAACAGGTGTGCTTCCCACCCGTATTCCCTACGATCTTACACGCAGCAAGTTGGAATATGCCAATTATCTAGTGTCACTTCAGGCTGAAAAGCTAGGCTTTATCTATTTAGACATGGCAGCAAAAATGACCACTGCTGATGGTTCCACCATTGCTGAGTTTTACAACAAGGCTGAGTGGAATGCTGCCAGACTCCATTTATGTGAAGCAAGCTATGAACTGTGGGCCTCTCAGTTGGTGAAGTTCTTGGATGAGGCTTAGGTCAAGGAAGCTAGAGGCAGTGGTCTCTGGCTTTCTTCAGTTTTATGCCTTGTAGAGTCGTAAGCCCACCAAAAGGCAGCCTTCAATGTAAGGAATTTTATGTTCCTGTAAATATGCCACTAGCTCATCATCAAAGGCACCAGGCTGCAACACTACGGATTTGAAATCCTTTGTACATTCCTTCAGAAGCTCCAAGCCTTTTTTGGGATTAATACACAGGTCTAGCACATCAATATCACCTTCTGTCTGGTTGATTGATGTTAGTTCTTTTCCCACGCATTGCACCTTGTAGCCTGCTTCCATCATGGCTATCTTAATCTTGCAGGCAAATTTTTCTGGATTCAAGGTATCTCCCACCACCACAAAGGATTTTTGAGCCATCACTTGCTGTAAATCCATATCTTCCTCCTTAGAATTTTCGTTGTTACATGATACCACACGGTCAGGATTTTGTCTGTGAGCTGATAAAAAAAGACCCAGCAAAAAGCTGGGCGTATCTAAAAAAGATTATCTTCTCATGACGGAATCTACCAATTGCTTGAAATTCAAGTCCAAGTCAATTGGTGAAGGTTCAAAGTTGTCGGCAATGCAGTAGATGCCGTTTTGTTCCACAATGACACGAGCCGATTCAGCCACAGCAACAACTGGAGGTGGAGCATTAAAAAAAGTAAAACTAAAAGGACGCCCTATTTTCTGGCTAGGAAGAGTGTCGGAAGACAATCCACGAATAGGGTTAAAGGAGGGCATAAAGGATGTTTTGGCTAAAGCTTGCATGTAAGTGTCCTGAAATATAAGTTCTGTAGATTTGCGTTTTCATGATACGGTGAAAATGTCTTTGAATCAAGGGGATTTTCAAACTTGTTGAATACAACATCTCCGCAATCCTAAGGAAATAAATTCACTGTCTCATCGCTAAATTATGTTCGTGCAAAATTTCAATTTTCTTAACAAAAAAATCAAGATTACTTCCAACAAAAATTGCACAATAAGCAGAAATTGCACAGGCAAAGAAACAGTAGAAAGTCACATTTAATGCAATGCTGTCTACGTACTTGGAATAGAACATAAAAAAGAGCATCCCAAGAATCATTGCAATTCCACACACAATCCATCGTCGCATGGAAATAGGTGCAACAGAAGTTTTTGCAAAATATTCGGGATCAATCTTTTGCATTAAGCTGATGATGGCTTGGGAGCTCTCTTCTGCAGGTATTGTCAGTGGTTCCTTGCAATGCTTTTCTGCCATAGTCATAAAGCGGACTTGGCTTCGACATTTTTTACAAGTCAAAAGATGAAAAGTGGTGCGGAGAGGAAGAATTTGATTTTTATCAAGCTCCAAAAACTGGTTCATTATTTCATTACATGTTTTGCTCATTTTTGCTCCTTGTGTGGGCTACAATCGCTGCTCTAGTTTTTCTTTTAGTAGCTTCTTTGCCCTAAAAATGTGAGACTTAACCGTGTTCAAGGGTAAGCCCGTAACTTCACAGATTTCTCCGTAGGCCATATCGTAAAAAAAATACATATCAAGACAGAGGGCGAATCGCTGGGGCAATTCCTTGATGGAGTCCCGCACCGTTTCTATGGTGAGACGGCGAATTTGCAACTCCTCTGGGGTGTAATCCCTGTCCCACAAGAGATTTTCGTCTGCCAAAGGTAAATATTCCTTTCGCCGTTTGATGGAGTTGACTGCCGTGGTGTAGGCAATACGAAACAACCATGTGGAAAATCGTGACTCACCACGAAAATCCCTGAGCTTTGTGTAGGCCTTGATGAATACATCTTGAACAAAGTCTTCCGTGTCAGCTATATTCCTGAAAAAACTCATTCCAAGTGCAGTAACTCGCCGATGGTATCGCTTTACGAGTTCTTCAAAGGCTGCAGAATTTCCTCCTGCGGCAGAGCGAACAAGAATTGCTTCTGTCTTTTCTTCCGATGACCGCAGAATGAATTTCTGGGCTTTTTCAGCAATGGTTTCTGACAGACTAAAACTGCTACGTTTCTCCATCAGTTTTATTGTTTGTGGGGCAGAACTTGAAGAAGACTAGGAAACTGACTCCAATGATAAAGGGCAAGAAACCTCCCAAAAGGGGATAGGAAAAACCTTGTACAATCCAGAGGAGAAGGGTGAGGACTAAACCGATTCCTGTGAGCAAAAGCCCAGTCAAAAGCGAGAATAGTTTCAAATTGAATTGTCTTGGCCGATAGGAACCTAATTTTATCTGCAAAGAAATTTCTCTGTGTCGCCACAAAAGATAAAAAAAGATAAGCACGCCACCAATAACAATGCCTACAATAGGAATGATTGCGGCAATAATCAGTTGTGCTGCAGGTGAAACTACGGCAGTTTCCATTATACCTCCATGTGTCTGCTTATTATTTGACACGTAAACTCAAAAAAAGTTGCAAGTTTATTCAAAGAAAAGATAGTCATCAAAGAAAACTGAGGAAAACTTTCCCAATACTAGTTCTTTGTTGGCTAATTCCAATAACTGACTTTTCAGCAAGTCTTCTCCCATGGCTTTAACTTGATTTGCTGTACGATTGGCAAAAAAATCCAACACAATGGTTTTAAAGTTTGCTTTTTTTGTAGTTATTTCTTCCTGAAAGGCTGGATCTGTGCTGGTATAGGAAAACCAAGGTTCCAAAATTATGAGGGCAGTAGTTTGGGTTTCTTCATCTATTTTTGTTGATATACGGAGCTCTCCAAGATTGAGGTAGGAATCAACATTTTTGGAACTTTCTTCCTGTTCTTGTTTTTTAGTCGATTTCTCTTCTTGCTGTGCTAATTGTTCTTTTTGTGCTTGCTGAATTTGTTCTTCTGGGGTGGGAATTGGCTGGGCAGGGCGAAAGGTCGCTTGCTCCTGTTGTTTTTTAGGCTTTAAGGCTATTCCTGTTCCAATGATGATGACTAAGATTATAAGGATACAAATTCCACCAAGGATTTTGTTGAGGGTGATTTTCATGGGATGCAGTATAGCATAGGTTCAATTAAATGTAAAAGTGGTGGAGGATTCCAGTAGCCCACCGCCGCCTTACGCTTCCTTACGATTCGCTACGCTCAGAGGGCAGCGTCTCCTAAATAAACTCCTCCCACAGGTAATTTTCTAGTTGGGCTTGGAGGCCTTTAGATGAGCCGGGGCGGGCGGTGAGGTGGATGTGATTGTCGAGCCACTGTTCTTCTAAGATGACACCTTGTTGGCGGATTTGTTCTAGGAGCTTTACTTGTGTCAAGGGAATTTTGTAGGTGGCAACTGGTCCTGCAAGCTCTTGGGCAATGGCTTCCATCAGCTGGGGAAAGCCCGCCCCTGTAATGGCACTGACTTCTATGGCATTAGGGAAGCTGTTTTGTAGGGTGGTGCGACGTATATCTAGTTTTTCCAACTGGTCAATTTTATTCAGTACAATGAGACGCTTGTTGTCGGTGGCTCCAATTTCTTCCAAAACCTGACAGACGGTTTCGTATTGTTCTATAGCAGCTCTATCTGAGGCATCTACCACCACCAGCAATAATTGAGCCTGTACCGCTTCTTCCAGAGTGGATTTAAAGGCATCCACCAGGCTGTGAGGCAGGTTGCTGATAAAGCCAACGGTGTCGGTTAAAAGCAATCCCGTACCACCTGCAATGGAAAGGCGGCGAGTGGTGGGATCCAGTGTGGCAAAGAGCTTGTCTTGAGCCAGCACTTGAGAGCCTGTGAGGGCATTGAGGAGGCTTGATTTTCCTGCATTGGTGTAGCCCACCAAGGCACAGGTTGGCAGGGGAATTTTTTCTCGGCGCTTTCGTTGGGTTTGTCGTTCCTGCACTACCTTTTCTAGCTCCCGCTTTACCTGCACAATGCGATTTTGGATGGTTCGTCTGTCTAGCTCCAGCTTTGTTTCTCCCGCTCCTTTGGAACCGTAGCTTCCGCCTCGCTGCCGTGCCATGTCGCCGTAGGAATGGGCTAGTCGTGGCAGTGAATAGGTAAGCTGGGCTAATTCTACTTGCAGAACGGCTTCCTTTGTTCTAGCTCGTTGGGCAAAGATGCGTAAAATCACTTCCTGACGGTCAAAAACAGGGATTCCCGCCAAGGTTTCCCAGTTGCGTTGACGAGTGGGGGTAATTTCTGTGTCAAAGATAATGCAATCTGCTTCCTGAGCTTCTGCCAGCTGGGCAATTTCTTGCGCCTTGCCACTTCCAATACCAAAGCGAGCAATGGAGGCGGAGGAGCTTTTTTCAGGAAGGGGTACAATGTCTGCCACTTCCATGTCTAGGGTTTCTACAAGATTTTTCAGTTCTTGGGGATGCACCCACTGGGGCAGCACTAAAAGACATCGAACTTTTTTCTTGGCTTCTTCTTCAACTTCGTACATGGCTATCTATCCGTAATCATCAGCTGGCTTTGGTATTCTGGCATAAATTGCTTTTCTGCTCCAGTTTCAAATTTCACCACCACCACAAATTCCTCTTCTTCCACACGGGTTCGCACAATGCCACCGTAGCCGTAATCGTCGTGATACACTGTGCGTCCGACCTTCCATTTTGCAGCTAAGGGATGGCTTTCTACCGATGGCTTTGCCTTTTGCTGACTTTGCTCCCGACGGAGGGCCTTGTAGCTGTAGGGAATTTCTCCTAGGTGGCGAAGATGGTGCTCCTTGATTTCCAGTAAAAATGGGCTGGGCATCATTTCCTCTAGGTGACCGTAGCGGATTCTCTTGCGGCAGGAGGTAAGCAAAAGCTGATTCTGGGCTCGGGTAACTCCCACGTAAAAAAGCCTGCGTTCTTCCTCCAAATCTTGTTCTTTTTTATCCTGCCGAGGAAATACCCCAAATTCCAAGCCCGTTAAAATGACTCTAGGAAATTCCAGGCCCTTGGTGTTGTGAACGGTAATGAGGGTGACTGCATCTTGGTTTTCATCCTCACGATTTTCCAATGTCCTATCTAGCTGAATATGGTCAAGAAAGTCCAGCAAGCCTGCCATGGTCATGGGATAGAGCACCGCACTATTGGCTAATTCCTGAAGGTTGGCCACTCGCTGGGTGCCGGCAACCTCGTCTTGCATGGTGTGATAGGCAAGAAGGCCACTGAGCTCGTTGAGCTGTTCCACAAAATAAGACAGCTTTTTCTTGGGACTTTTCTTTACCGGCAGATTTTCTGATTCAGGAGAAGGCTGGCCTTTCTGCACATCCTGATAAAACAAGGTGTCTACTTGGTTTGCCAATTCTTCCACTGGCAACAGCTGCTTCTTGTTAGAATCCTCATCTAAAAGGCCCGAAAGATTTTCTAGCAAGGAGACAAAATCTGCCAAGCCTGTCTTTGCTTTTTTTGTAGCCCCAGGAATTTCCGTCTTGCAGGTTGCCAAAAAGTTTCCCTCAGTTTGGGATTTTGCCAGCTCCACAATTTTTTCCTGGGTTTTGTCTCCAATACCTCGTGAGGGTTTATTGATAATGCGACGAAAGGCAATTTCATCCTGAGGATTTGCCACCAAGGACAGGATTGCCAGTGCATCTTTAATTTCCTCTCGGTCGTAAAATTTCAAAGCTCCCACAATGGTGTAGGGAATTTTTCTATGGAGAAACTCCGTCTCAAATCCCAGGGATTGAGCATTTGTTCGATACAGTACTGCCCAGTCGCTGTAGGGAATACCCTTTTCGTAGGCTTTTTGAATCACATCGGCACAAAAGGCTGTTTCATCCTGAGAATTGTCTAAAAAGGTAAGGGCTGGCAAGGCTCCTGCAGGCCGTGTGGGTTTTAGGCTTTTGTCAAAGCGGTCAGTGTTATTGCAGATGGAGTCGTTGGCAGTGGTAAGAATTTGTGGAGTGGAACGATAATTTTTTTCCAGCTTGATAATATCTGTACCTTGAAATTGCTTGGGAAAATTCAAGATATTTTGTACTTCCGCCCCACGGAAGCTGTAGATTGACTGGTCATCGTCTCCCACCACGCACACGTAGGTGTCATCTCCCACTAAATGACGCAGCAGCTTGAATTGGGCTGTATTGGAATCCTGATACTCATCCACCATAATGACACTGAATCGGCGATGCATGTGCTGGCGAATGAGCTCATGCTGCTCCATCAATTTAACAGGCAACATAATCAAATCCCCAAAGTCAATGTTGCCTGTTTCTCGCAATCGCTGCTGATAGGCTTCGTAGGCTCGGGGAAAAATCTCAGAAGAATCGATATTGTACAGCTCTGGGGAATCTGGCTCCCAGCAATAATCCTTTGCACGGGCAATTTTCCCTGCCAAAGCCTTTGCTTCCTGACGATTCAGTTGTGGCATGGCCTTGTGCATGAGGGTGGCAGAATCTTCGTCATCGTAGACGGTAAAGTTTTTGTGGATTCCAGCCTTGTCTGTATATTGACGGAGGAACCAGGAACCAAAGGAGTGAAAAGTTCTTAAGTTAGCGTGAATAGAACGAGGCTCCAAAAAATGGGCTCGTTCAGCCATTTCCTGTGCAGCCTTTTTTGTAAAGGTAACTGCAAGAATGGAGTAGGGATCTACCTTTTTTTCACCAATGAGATAGGCAATTTTTGTGGTAATAACACGAGTTTTTCCAGAACCAGCCCCAGCTAAAATCAGCAGAGACTTTCCTTGGTGAACAACGGCTTGTCGTTGCTCCTCATTTAAAACAGAAAGATATTCCTCTGAGGTAGGATGACTGCGACTTCCGGTGGTAGGCTGGTTCCTTTGTTTTGTGGGGGAAGGAAGCTGGGCTCCATCTTCTGGGATGGAGTCCCATTCCTGGCTCATACAATGGCTCCAGTAAGATCAACACCGCTGCTTCCTGTTACCAGCACAGAAACCATGTTACCGCTGGCCACAAGGTGGGCTTGATCTTCTAGATCGTAGCTTACTACTACCGCTCCATCTACCTCTGGAGCCTGGAACCAACAGCGACCAATAGCCAAACCATTTCCTTCGCCGTCTCCACCTTCAATTACTTCTTCAATAAGCACATCGTAGGTGCGACCAGTTCGCTGGGACAATCGCTTTGCTGTCATTTCCTCTTGCAGGGCTTGTAGTGCCTTATTACGCTTTTCTGCAATTTTCTTTGGCACTTGATTTTCCATTCTGCCAGCAGGGGTATCCTCTTCCTTGCTGTAGGTAAAACTTCCCGCCCAGTCTGGTTCAATGGCGGTAATAAAATTCAATGTGTCAGTGGCATTTTCTTCTGTTTCACCAGGGAAACCTACCAAAAAGGTGGAACGTACAGCTGCTTCGCCAAGACAAGGATTCCAGGTTTGAGCCTTCAGTTTTTGCACAAGCTCGGTGTATTCCTGACCGGTACCAATTCTGTTCATGGCCTTGATGATAGGATCTGAGCCACTCTGAAAGGGAATGTCAAAATAAGGCAACAAGCGAGGATCTGCAACCATAACAGGAAGAATATCCAAGGGAAAGTGATCTGGATGAATATATAAAAGTCGAATCCAAAATTTTCCCTCTAGTTTGGAAATTCCTTCCAAAAGTTGGCACAAGGGACTTTTTTTATCTCCTGTTCCATCAAATTGACTCCAGATTTCCTTTTTGATTGGATTTGCTCCATCCATTCCATAGGAAGCAGAATCCTGTCCCACAAGATTAATTTCCACAATGCCACGGTTCAGCAAGGATTGAATCTCGTCAATAATATCCTGAGCAGGACGACTTCTCATGTTTCCACGAATGCCAGGAATGGCACAGAAAGAACAACGACTGTCACATCCTTCGCTAATTTTTACGTAGGCTGACCCTGGGAAAGAAAGTAATTCTTCTCGTTCACCACAACAAACACCTTCTTGGTCGTAGGTTTCCACAGGACGCTGACCTTCTATTATGGAATCTACAACGGCATCTACTGCAGATAAGTCTCCGTTACCGATAATTCCGTCGGCTTCTGGTAAATCCTCTGCCAAACTTTCAGCATAACGTTCAGACAAGCAACCTGCAAGTAAAACCTTTGCATGAGGATAGCTTGTTTTTGCATCAATTACCGCTTCTAGGGACTCTCGTTTAGCACTTTCAATAAAGCCACAAGAATTTACGATAATGAGATCTGCTTCTTCGGGGGTATTCACCCGCTTCATTCCTTTGTGAAGGAGGCGAGTGAGAATCAATTCTCCGTCAATTTGATTTTTAGCACAACCATGCTGATCAAGAAAAAAACTAGTCAAGGCCAATCACCACCAATTTATAAGCTCCGGGGGCTTCACGCACCCATTTAATATCTTCAGCTACAACTTGTCCTGCCTTACCAATTTCAAGGTCGTAATGCTTTAAGCCTGCTTGCACCTGAATTTTTGCAGCATTAATATTGGACAACCACAAACGCACTCCATTACTTGACTGAATGGTAAGCATATCACCTGCTGTGTAATAATCTTCCACTTCTTCCTGAGAGTCTATTTTGTAACGAATCATACAGGCTGCACGAACAGTAATCGTTGTGGTAAAGGGATAGGCTCTGTTGTCTTCATGAATGGTGTATCGCTGATTTGCTACTTGGGAAGCTTCTGGAATGCTTTCCAAGTCAGTTTGAGCCGCTGCTGCAAGACTTTCATCTTTCAGGAGAACACGAATTTCTGCTCCACGGCTTGCATCATTGCGAGAAATATCAGAAAGATACACGATAACTTCTGCTCCACCTTGGCCGTCAATATCCAACTCTCGTTCTTCACTGAGTTCCAGTGTTTGAGTTCCAGCTGGAGTAATGATTTGTAGTTCATTCAAGGTTTGACCAATAATCAAATCAATTTCTCCTTCTTGAGAAGGAATGGCAAGAATATCTCCCTTGTAAACACGCTCTGTAAAAGGCTTGTCTGTAAGGACATAACGATTTTTATCGATTGTTGCAGAGAGTACTGTAGTTTCATCAATAACTTCTTCCTTGTTAAAGAAGAAAAACCAAAGGGCAATACCTGCTCCCACCACCACGAGGACAATGGCTGTAATAATGAGGGGAAGAATGAATTTAGGTTTTGACCGTTGCAAAAGAGAAGGAGGAATGGGGGCTTCTTGAATCTTTTTTGCTCGATACAAGGAGGTTATTCGTCCCACATCTACTTCCAGATATTCTGCATAATTCTTGAGAAATCCCATTAAGTATGTTTCACTGGGAAATTTATCAAGGGACTCCTGTTCCAAGGCCTGTAGATAGGTCTTGGAAATAACGGTCTCGTTAGCAGCTGTTTCTATGTCAATATTTTTTTTCTCTCGAGCCTCTCTCAAGAGCTTTCCAAAGCTTTCCATTGCCATTTTTTATTCCGAAAACAAAAAGTTATTGAAGTTATTTGCATCTGATGGAGCATCGTATACAAATCTTTGATCAGGGATATTTTGATTCAAGTTATAGTTGTAGAAGTAAAACACAAAGGTTTGCCCCTGAGTTGTTAAGGCTTCTACCTGACGAATCAGTTTCGTTTCTGGCACAATAGCCAATTTTATTCGACGAAATCCTTCTGATGAGTTTCTTGGATAGAGAACAAGTTTTACTACTTGTTCAGGATTGCTTTCACTGAGGGGAACTGGATCTTGCCCCACCTCGTAGGCTACTGAATAATAGCGACTCATTAAAGCTAAGCCCTGAGGGGTGGCTAAATTCATTCCAGCCTGATCTGTGGAAGGAGAAACTGATTGTTTAAGATTTGATGAAATGCCAGGCAAATGAATGGTCAAGGTATCTCCGTTAAAGAGAATGACCTGTTCTTTAGGATTGGTAAAATCAATCCGTAAAAGATTAGGTCGCTTAAAAGAAACTTGTCCTGCCATTTGACTACGACCAGCAGTAATGTTCATGGTTGCTTCATAGTCTTTAATTGTTCCGTAAAATTCAGAAACAGACTGAAAAAATTTGGCAGCAGTAGTAATGTTTTGTGAAAAAACCTGTCCAACTCCACCAATGAGCAGAATCCCTGAAATAAAAATAATTTGAAGACGCTGTTTTTTTGTCAAGTGAATGTTCTCCATATACAGTTCCCATATTAGAGAAGAAAGAGGGTAAAGTCAAGCAATAAGAAATTTGACAAAATTGCCCCAAATTAAAAAAACTGCTAACATTGGGGCAATTTTTGACGCTAGAGTTTATACTTTTTTGTTAATCCGTGGAGAACGTGAACAGCTTCATCGTTTTGGACGGTATTATTGCTGATGATGCCGATAGATTCGTTAATAGTTCCTGCTGCCTGACTGATTTTGCTGGAATTCCCTTGAACTTCCTGAGTCAATTTGTTTAGATGCTTCATTTCATTCAAGATAACATCAGTGCCAGTATTCATTTCTTGGGAACTATTGTGAATATTATGAGTAATTTGCTGCATATTTTCCAAGGCAATTAGAACTTGGCGACTTCCAGCATTTTGCTCATTCATGGCAAGACTTACTTGCTGAACCAAATTGTTTGCCACATCGATTTTGTTGGCTACTGAGTCAAAGAGTGAGTCTGCCTTTGCTGTTGCGATTACGATAGAATCAATGGAAGCAACAATGCCCTTCAATTCATTTGCAATAATTTTAGACTGAGAGGCGGAATCTTCTGCGAGCTTTCTAATTTCTGTAGCAACTACGGAGAAGCCCTTTCCAGATTCTCCCGCATGTGCGGCTTCAATGGCGGCATTCATAGCCAAAAGATTTGTTTGACTAGCAATGGTGTCAATAACCTTGTTGGTAGCCAGCAAACGAGAAGACTGATTAGATACATTGTGTACCAACTCCTGAACAGTGTTGATACTATCTTTACCTTCTGTAGAAGCCGTGTGGAGTTCTGTGTAGCTAGCACTAGCCTTTTCCAAATTAGTCGATATGGCGTTGATACTTGCTACCATTTGGTGAATGGCAGCAGATGATTCTTCTACAGAAGAAGATTGGCTTGAAATTTGGTTGGTAAGATTGTTTATGTTTTTAGTGATTTGCTCTACGGTTCCCATAGTTTCTGTGCAGCTATGAGATTGTTCTTCTACCTTCAGGTGAAGCTGGGAAATAGCTGAGGTGATGGAGTGCAAATCTACAGAAATATCATCTACCCGTGTTTTAAGGGTGGCAGAGGTTGCTCCCATCTTGTTGGATTCATTTGCAATACTGGAAATCAAGTCATAACGAGCTTCCATGAATTTGTTAAAGCTCTTTCCGAGTTCTCCCACTTCATCCTGGCGAGAAGTGTCCATCCGGAAGCCTAAGTCTCCAGTTCCAGAACTCAGTTGATTTAATGCAGTTCCAATCTGAAGAATTGGCTTTGTAAATTGGCCACTGATATATATGGATGCTATAATTACAATGATTGAAATAATCAGGGTCAACATCACTGTGATGATTTTAATTGTAGACATAACACCAAGTAATGTTGATTCTGGTGTCAACAGATACACGTCATAGGGTGTCCCTTCGGCACTGCTATGAAAGATATAGGCTGACTTTTTGTTCCACTTGAAGGTGTCCATGGTGCTGTTGGTTTTTTGCAGATCCAGAATGATATTTTTAACATCTGTGGGAAGATCTGCTGTGGCATCGATTTTTAGCGGATCTGTGGAATAGTTTCGATACCCTTTCTGTTTATCATCGTATTGATACAAATACATGATATCTTTGTCATTACTGGTAATAATGAGCAAGCTATTTATATCAAAGAGGCTTTGGAAATCGGATAACATAACATCTGCTTGATGGTTCAAAGTATCTGTAGACATACTGATACAAAATGCTCCGATAACTTCGCCGGTATCATTTTTTCTGATGGCTGATGAAATTGCCATAAGCTTGATTTTTTCTGCTACGGCAATATACATATCTGATACTGTTTGTTTGTCTTGATTGTGGGGATTGTCTACAACAACATTTTTATGCCAAGCGAGGTGACTTAAGTTTTTTGGCTTTGCATTGGGGTCTGTATCATCATCAGAAACTAAGTAATTTAAGGCTGGATTTCCTTCGATAGGTTCATACCAATAATGGCCGTCAACAGTGGACATGGCAAAGGCTCGTGCTTCCGGATATTTTTGGGAAACAGGAGCTAGGGCTTTTTTGATGGTAAGCCAGTCTTGTTCTTGTACGGCAGGCATTCGGCTTAAGGCATCAACAGTTGTTTTCCACTTGTCAAAATAAGCAACGAGTCTGTCACGAATGGTGTCGGTATACCGGTGACCCGATGCTTCTTGCATTTCTCTCACTGAAACACCCATACTCTGGTAGAGGAATACCATTCCAGACAACAAAGGAATGAGTACTATTGCAAGAAAGGTGAAACTTAATTTGGCTTTGATTTTCATGAAACCCCCAATTGCCTGCATTCAATTAGGATAACAGACATTCAATTTTATACCAGACATCCAAAATTGTAAAGTTTTTATTTTTAAAAAATGGAGTTTAGAAAAAGGGGAATAAAAATGGGCTGCCCCAGTGGAGCAGCCCAGTCTATCTGTTATCTAATTATGATTTATTTACGGAATTAATACATTCCGTCCATGCCACCCATTCCACCAGCGGGAGGCATCATGGGAGGATTCTTCTCAGGCAGATCGGTAATGGCACATTCTGTAGTCAGCAGGAGGCTTGCAACAGAAGCGGCATTCTGCAATGCAGAACGAGTTACCTTTGCTGGGTCGATGATACCAGCGGCAACCATGTCCTTCCACTCCATCTTTGCGGCATCAAAGCCAACACCCTTCTTCTCGTGCTTGGCTCTATCTGCAATAACGGCTCCGTCCAAACCAGCATTTTCGGCAATCTGGCGAATAGGCTCTTCCAAAGCACGCTTTACAATCTTGAATCCAACCTTAGCATCATCGCTGAGGTCAGCAGTATCGGCTTTTTCCAAGCACTCTGCAGCCTGAATCAATGCCAATCCACCACCAGCTACAATACCTTCTTCCAAGGCTGCACGTGTTGCAGACAAGGCATCTTCTACACGGTGCTTCTTTTCCTTCATTTCAACTTCAGTTACAGCACCAATGTTGATTACAGCAACACCGCCTGAAATCTTTGCCAAGCGTTCCTTCAGCTTTTCCTTGTCGTACTCGCTGGTAGCCTCTTCAATCTGATGCTTGATTTGACCAACACGCTCTTTAATTTCCTTTGCATTACCAGCACCGTCTACGATGGTGGTATTGTCCTTGTCAATCTTTACACTCTTAGCCTGTCCCAACTGAGACAACTCAGTGGTTTCCAGCTTCAGACCCAAGTCCTCAGTAATAACCTGTCCACCAGTGAGGATTGCAATGTCTTCCAGCATGGCCTTGCGACGATCACCAAATCCAGGAGCCTTTACAGCACAGGTCTTCAGTACACCACGGAGATTATTTACGATAAGTGTAGCAAGAGCCTCTCCGTCCATGTCTTCGCAAATAATAACCAAGGGTTTTCCAGCTTGGGCAACCTTCTCCAACAAGGGGAGCATATCCTTCATGCTGGAAATCTTCTTGTCGTGAATCAAGATGAGAGGATTGTCGAATACAGTCTCCATGCGGTCACGGTCGGTAACAAAGTAGGGAGAAATGTATCCACGGTCAAACTGCATTCCTTCCACAAAGTCTGTGGTGGTTTCCATAGTCTTGGACTCTTCTACAGTGATTACACCGTCCTTTCCAACTCGTTCAATGGCACTGGCCAAAATAGAACCGATTTCTTCGTCATTGTTGGCAGAAACAGAAGCAACGTGAGAAACTTCGTCAGTTCCCTTGATTTCCTTGGAGTTCTTCTTGATTTCGTCTACGGCCAACTTAACAGCCTTGTCCATACCCTTCTTCAATTCAATGGGGGTCATTCCAGCTGCAACAGCCTTCAAGCCTTCTCGAACCATGGAGTATGCCAAAACAGTGGCAGTAGTAGTTCCGTCACCAGCAACATCATTTGTTTTTGTGGCAACTTCTTTCAGGAGCTGGGCTCCCATATTCTCGTAGGGATCTTCCAGTTCAACTTCCCGTGCAACAGATACTCCGTCCTTTGTAACGGTGGGAGCACCGAATTTCTTGTCCAACAACACGTTGCGTCCCTTGGGTCCCAAGGTAACCTTTACAGCCTGAGAAATCTGCTCTACGCCAGACAGCAGTTTTTTGCGGGCTTCTTCATTAAAAAGCAACTGTTTTGCCATTTTCCTAAATCTCCTTCTGATAGTCATAGTACCAATTTTGTGGTAGTATGGTTGTTATCTTAACCTAAAGATATAAAATATTTTGCTGAATGGCAAGTAAAGTGGAGTAAGTTGTGAAAAAAATAAACTGGGGTATTGTGGGAGCTGGTCGAATTGCAGCTTCTTTTGCTGAAGCCTTGAAAACCTCCCCAGATTCAGTATGTTATGCAGTGGCTTCTCGTAATGATCAACGAGGAAGAGATTTTGCTCAAAAATGGGGCTTTGAACGGGTATACAAGGATTACGATGCTTTGTTTTCTGATGAAAATGTGGATGCAGTGTATATTGCTACTCCCCACATGAATCATGCAGCCTTGTCCATTGCCGCATTAAAGGCAGGAAAGGCGGTGCTTTGCGAAAAGGCTGCTACAGTAAACGCCCGTGAATTACAGGATGTGTATCAGGTTGTATCTGAAACAAATGGCCTCTACGTAGAAGCCCTATGGACAAAATTTAATCCCACCTTTCGCAAAGCTTTGGAATGGGTATCCACAGGTCGCGTTGGAAAATTGAAGGCTATTTACGCTGATTTTTGTATTGCTCGAACTGCTGATCCTGTGTATTCTGATCCTGAGTATCCCATGAATCGGCTCTATGATATAAACTTAGCAGGAGGAGCCTTGCTTGATGTGGGAATCTATCCTGTTACCGCAGCTCTTTCTATGGTAGAAGCTGCTGCCCAAAATCCTGAGGATGAGAAATCACTGTATCCCGATAAAATCGAGGCTGTAGCTCGCATGACAGAAACTGGAGTGGATGCCTTTGACAGCATTTCGCTGAAAATTGGTGATGTTGTAGCAAACCTTACCTGTTCCATTGACACTGAATGTGGCTCGGTGTTAAAGGAAGCTCGTATTGTGGGAACAGAGGGAACCATTATTCTGCCTTATTTCTGGATGGCTCAGGAAGCTCAGCTTATTTCTAACCAAGAAGTTGTGGTAGAGAAATTTTCCCATCCCTTTGCAGTGAATGGCTACGAATACGAGATTGAGGAATTCTGCCACTGTATAAAAACTCGAGAATCAGGGCTTTGGGTAAAGGAATCTATGCTGCATACCCATAACCAGAGCTTACGGGTAATCCGGGTGCTAGATGCCATTCGTGGAAAAATTGGTTTGGTGTATCCCTTTGAGAACAGTGGCTATGTAATTAAGGAGGAAACTCAAAGTCCTGTGGAAATTGCTAGCAAGGGAGTGCGATCAAAGCCCAATGAAATTACCGTGTATACTGACGGTGGTTGCTCTGGAAATCCTGGGCCTGGTGGTTGGGGCTGTGTGATTTTAGCTGATAAGGTAGAATACACTGTTTCTGGTGGAGAAGCCTTAACTACCAATAACCGCATGGAGCTTAGTGCTGCCATTGCTGCCCTTTCTGCCATTGACCAGAATCAAGAGTGGCGAGAACAGGCTATAACCGTTCACATCGATAGTCAGTATGTGAAAAACGGCATTACCTCTTGGATTCGTTCTTGGAAGAAAAATGGTTGGAAAAACTCAGAAAAGCAGCCGGTAAAAAATCGTGATTTGTGGGAAATCCTTGACGAGTTGAATACAAAGTTGAATGTAAGCTGGAAGTGGGTAAAAGGCCATTCTGGCAACAAGTACAATGACTTATGCGATTCCCTAGCTACAAAGGAAGCTGCAAAATATAGCAGATAAATCCCTTTAAAACGGAAAAGCCAGCATCCAGGTGGAGGAAACTCCACATGAAGTGTGCTTCATCAAGGTGCTGGCTTTTGTTTTATTGTAGGGCTAGCCTAATTCCTGTGACTCAGGGCTACCTCTTTAATTACTGTGAGTCAGCGAGAAGGTTTGCTTCACCTACGAACTGGTTGATCTTGTCTTCTGCTACCAAGCGGGCAATAGTTGCATTGATGGCAGCTACAAGGTCTGCACTGTTCTTCTTAACGGCAACAGCGGAACCACCCTCGTTGTCCAAGAAGGAGTAGGAAGCCAGAACCAAGTCGGGGTTGCGCTTTACGTAGGCATCGGCTACAGGAAGCTCAGCAATTACAGCTTCAATCTTGTTGTTCTTTACTTCCATAATCAAGTCAGGCAATGCTCCCAATTCCTTAATCTGGGGATGGTTTTCATCCAAGGCAGCTCCAGTTACACCCTTAATCTGTTCCTTGGCAATACCAACCTGAATTGCACCGCGCTGGGCACCGATAACTACATCCTTGAGGGAAGCTGCATCTGCACCATATTTTGCTTCATCAGCAACACGGATAACAGCACCGTGTACAGCCTGATAGTAGATGTCGGAGAAATCTACGTTCTGGCGGCGCTCCTCGGTGGGAGTCATTCCAGAAATAACCATGTCTACGTTACCAGAAACAAGAGCTGCCAAAAGTCCGTCAAAGCTCATGTCTTTAATTTCTAGCTCAACACCCAAATCCTTGGCAATTTCCTTGGCCAATTCAATGTCAAAACCTACAATGGTGTCTTTGCCATCAACCAGGGCGTGGAATTCATAGGGAGGATAGTCGGCAGAAGTTCCCAGGATAATCTTTCCTGATGCCTTGATTTTTTCCAATGAGGATTCAGTCTTTGAATCCTTTGCTCCACCAGCCACAACAGGGAAAAGTACCATAAGGGTGGCGAGAATAGCCAATGTTCTTTTAAGCATTATAATGCCTCCAAAATATAAATATGAAGATAGTATACCGATATGGTGTTTCTTTGCAAAGTCCAACTAAAAGGATTTTATTTGGGCAGGATTAAAAAAGGTGATGACTAGCAAATGTCTCAGCCATCACCTTTTCGTTACAATTATTTTACATCAAATTGGTCGGGGCCGACCTCCGAAGTACAATTATTTTATGTCGAATCGGTCGGCGTTCATTACTTTGTTCCAGGCGATGATAAAGTCGGCTAGGAACTTGTCCTGGGAATCGTCACAGGCGTAAACCTCCCCATAGGAACGCAGTTCGGAATTGGAACCAAAAATCAAGTCTGCTCGACGGGCTGTCCAAGCCTTCTGTCCAGTAGTACGGTCTGTAGCTTGGAAGAGGCTGGGATTTCCTGCTACAGGCTTCCATACGTAGCGAATGTCCAGCACATTCACAAAGAAGTCATTGGTGAGGACTCCGGGGCGGTTAGTAAAGACACCTTCTGGAGCTTGGTTGTAGTTCACATCCAGCACTCTCAGTCCACCTAGCAATACTGTCATTTGTGGAGCGGTAAGTCCTAGAAGCTGGGCTCTGTCTACCAATAATTCCTCGTCGGATACGGAATCGAGATTTGTGCCTGACTTGCGGTAGTTGCGGAATCCGTCGGCCTTGGGCTCCAGTACACCAAAGGAGCGAATATCAGTCTGTTCCTGGCTGGCATCGGTGCGGCCGGGAGTGAAGGGGACGGTTACAGTGGCGCCAGCCTTTCGTGCAGCTTCTTCAATTCCAGCAGCTCCACCAAGTATAATCAAGTCTGCCAAGGAAATCTTCTTGTCTCCAGCAGTTCCATTGAACTCAGCCTGAATCTTTTCCAATGTCTCCAAAACCTTTGCCAACTGACTAGGCTGGTTTACCTCCCAATCCTTCTGGGGAGAAAGGCGAATGCGGGCTCCATTGGCACCACCGCGCTTATCGGAACCACGGAAGGTTGAAGCTGAGGCCCAGGCTGTGGATACGAGCTGGGAAACAGTAAGACCGCTGGCCAAAATCTTTGCCTTTAGAGCTGCTATATCGGCTTGATCCACTAGTTGGTGGTCAACAGGGGGAACAGGATCCTGCCAGATCAACTCTTCTGCAGGAACTTCTGGGCCAAGGTAGCGGGAGCGGGGACCCATGTCACGGTGAGTCAGCTTGAACCAAGCCCGTGCAAAGGCATCTTGGAATTTTTCAGGATTGTTCAAAAAGTCCCTGGCAATGGGCTGGTAGATGGGATCAAAACGCAGAGCCAAGTCGGCTGTGGTCATGATGGGGGCATGGGTCTTGCTAGGATCGTGGGCATCCACAACAGTTTTTGCAGCTTCAGGATCTGTGGGAACCCACTGGTATGCTCCTGCAGGACTCTTGACCAGATTCCAGTCATACTTGAACAGCGTCTCCAAATAGCCCATATCCCATTTGGTGGGATTTGGTTTCCAAGCTCCTTCAGTACCGCTGGTGATGGTGTCACTACCTTTACCAGTACCGAATTTATTGTTCCAGCCCAAGCCCATTTCTTCAATGGAGGCTCCTTCTGGCTCTGGTCCTACATTAGCGGCATCTCCTGCTCCGTGGGTTTTACCAAAGGTATGACCACCAGCAATGAGGGCAACGGTTTCCTCATCACTCATGCCCATTCTTCCAAAGGTAGTGCGGATGTCACGGCCAGAAGCCACTGCATCAGGCATGCCGTTGGGACCTTCAGGATTTACGTAAATCAGACCCATCTGCACTGCTGCCAAGGGATTGTCCAGCTTGCGGTCGCCAGTGTAGCGATTATCATCAAGCCACTTCTTTTCAGAACCCCAGTACACATCTTCTTGGGGTTGCCATACATCCTCACGTCCGCCAGCAAATCCAAAGGTCTTGAATCCCATAGATTCCAAAGCACAGTTTCCCGCCAAAATCATCAAGTCTGCCCAAGAAAGAGCCTTGCCGTACTTCTTCTTGATGGGCCATAGCAGGCGACGTGCCTTGTCTAGGTTGGCGTTGTCTGGCCAGCTGTTGAGGGGGGCAAAACGCTGGGTTCCGTCGCAGGCTCCACCACGGCCGTCACCGACTCGGTAGGTTCCAGCACTATGCCAGGCCATACGGATGAATAGGGGACCGTAATGACCATAGTCTGCTGGCCACCAGTCCTGAGAGGTGGTCATAAGTTCAAAAATGTCCTTTTTTACTGCAGCCAAGTCAAGCTTCTTGAATTCCTGTGCATAATTAAAGTCCTTGTCCATGGGATTGCTCAGTTCTGAATTCTGCCGCAAAATTCCCAGATTCAGCTGGTTGGGCCACCAGTCCTTGTTGGTGGTTCCGCTATTAGATACCACAGGATTGTGGTGAATTCCTGCAGCGGGATTTGCACTCATCCCCGTTATAGGACACTTCTTCTCTTCCATAAATCATTCCTCCCTATGGGTAATTTTATGTCAAAGGCAGTCTGGACAGACACCTTTGAAATACACATCTTTTTGCTTGATTAGAAACTGATTTAAACCGCTGAAGCCAGCATTATTCAGATCTATGTCAAAATTATAGATTTTTCCGCACTGCTCACATTTGAAATGGCCGTGGAAATCCGTAATGATGTCATAGCGAGCCTCGTTATTTTCTATTTGTAATTCCTTTACTACCCCAATTTCTACTAGAGTTTTTAAAGTGTTGTAGACTGTGGCCTTGGAAAGGGTTGGAATTTCTTCCACGAGGCTGAGGTAAATTTGTTCCACTGTGGGATGACAATGATGGGAAGAAAGGTATTCCAACACTTTAAGCCGTTGGTGAGAAAGGCTGAGCCCTTTTTCTTTGAGAACTGCTTTTAAGTCCTCCAGCAAAGGCATGGTATATTTTGTTTCATGTACCATCAATTTATTCCTTTTACAAATAATAATTTAAGTATAGTAGAAATGCTTATCGAATATCAAAC
Source organism: Treponema sp. (assembly GCA_017629095.1). Taxonomy (GTDB): domain Bacteria; phylum Spirochaetota; class Spirochaetia; order Treponematales; family Treponemataceae; genus Treponema_F. The sequence goes on from JAGBXW010000091.1 coordinate 24,073, forward strand.
TATAACTATTATAATTTGATATTTATTATTAAATAATAATTATAAATTATTTCGTCTATAAAGAAATTATAATTATTTATCAAGAAAAAAATATTTATTTATCAATTTTTCATATTGAAGATAAAACTAAATCCCATAAAACTATAGGAATATTTATTGAAAAAGATGTACAAGATGAGAAAATACTTGATTAAGTGTGGTACGTGCCAGTTCTAAATAAAACTACTTGTTGCGTAAAAGAGTAGGCACACTTCATTGTCATGGGGGGGGCATCAAGTTTTGCGTTGCAAAACTTGCAACAAAACTTACATAGCTTCAAACATGCTCCCTCGTTTCAGCTCCATCTGTGGCGGGGGGGGGCTTTGTATCCAGTCCCTAGAACCAGCTAAGTACTTTTGCGGGGCAAGGCGTGCAAGCACGCACCGAGACTCGCTAAAATTGCTCAATGTATTGCGATTTTCCGGCTTGCAGCTGTCGCTCCCTATCTACCCACTCTACGAACAGTAGACCGTGAAATTGAAGCCTACCCCAGTAGCCTCAGATAAAGTGGAGGGGCCGCCAATGGGGCCTGCCAGCGCCGCCCTCTGAGCGAAGCGAAGCGTAAGGCGAGGGTGGGCTATTGGTGAGCCCCGTCAGTGTAGATGAGACTGTTGTGATGGAATTGGGATTCAGTCTTCAGGGGTGATGTTCGTGAAAGAAACTTGACCACTTGCCCTAATACAAGTAGAATATCTTCAAATATACTTCAAAGAATTAAGTGAGGTTACTGACATGAGAAGTGATAATGCAAAGAAAGGGATTGCAAGAGCCCCCCATCGCTCCTTGTTTAGAGCCATGGGATATACTGACGAAGAACTGGAACGCCCATTAGTTGGTGTGTGCTGTGCCCAGAACGAAATTATTCCCGGCCACATTTATCTTGATAAAATCGGTGAGGCCGTTAAGGCTGGAATCCGCATGGCTGGTGGAACTCCCATCGAATTTCCTGCCATTGGTGTGTGCGACGGTATCGCCATGGGTCACGAGGGAATGCGCTATTCCTTGGTAACACGAGAACTTATCGCCGACTCCATCGAGTGTGTTGCCCGTGGCCATCAGTTCGACGCCCTAGTGCTGATTCCCAACTGCGACAAGGTTGTGCCCGGTATGTTGATGGCCGCTGGTCGCTTGGATTTGCCCACGGTACTTGTTTCTGGTGGCCCCATGATGCCTGGTAAATTGCCTGGTGCCGACTGTTGCCACGAGGGAAATCCCTACGGTGGCCGCCACTTAAGTCTTTCTGATATGTTCGAGGCTGTTGGTGCCGTTACTGCGGGAAAAATCACTGAGGAACAGCTGTGTGAGCTGGAGCATAATGCCTGTCCTGGTTGTGGCTCTTGCTCTGGTATGTTTACTGCCAACAGTATGAACTGTGTTACTGAGGTTTTGGGTATGGGCTTACCTGGTAATGGAACAATTCCTGCTATTTCTGGTGCTCGCATCGCCTTGGCCAAACACGCTGGTATGGCTGTTATGAAGATGCTGGAAAAAGGCATTACTGCCCGCCAAATCATGAACCAAAAGGCCTTTGAAAATGCCCTTGCTGCCGACATGGCTCTTGGTTGTAGCTCCAACACTGTGCTGCACCTTCCTGCCATTGCCCACGAGGCTGGAGTCAAGATGGACCTCCACCTCATCAACGAGATTTCTGAAAAGACTCCCAACCTCTGTCACCTTGCTCCTGCTGGTCACAGCTTTATGAGCGACTTGGACGAAGCTGGTGGTGTTTCCGCTGTTTTGGCAGAGCTGGCCAAGAAGAATCTGATTCACACTGACTTAATGACTGTCACAGGAAAGACTGTGGGTGAGAACATTGCAGGTGTTCGCAATAGAAATACTGAGGTGTTGCGCCCTATTGAAAATCCTTATTCAACCTCTGGTGGAATTGCCATCCTCTTTGGAAACATCGCTCCTCGTGGAACCGTTGTAAAGCGATCTGCCTGTGCCCCAGAGCTTATGAATCACACTGGTCCTGCCCGTGTCTTTAACTCCGAAGAAGAATGTTTCCAGGCTGTACAGGAGAGAAAAATCAACAAAGGTGACGTAGTAGTTGTCCGCTACGAAGGCCCAAAGGGTGGCCCCGGTATGCGTGAAATGCTTTCTGTTACCGCCGCCTTGGCAGGACAGGGGATGGACAAGGATGTGGCCCTCATTACTGACGGTCGCTTCTCTGGTGCAACTCGTGGTGCTTCTCTTGGACACTGTTCTCCTGAAGCTGCTGACGGTGGTCCCATCGCCTTAGTTCAGGAAGGTGACATGATTACCTTGGATATCAACAATTACAAGATTACCTTGGAGGTTTCTGATGAAGAGCTTGCCGCTCGTCGTGCCGCTTGGGTTTGTCCTCCTCCCAAGGTAACGGATGGCTATCTTGCTCGCTATGCTAAACTTGTTTCCTCCGCTGACCAAGGAGCTATATTGCAATGAAATACACAGGTGCCAGAATCGTTATAGAATGTCTGGTGGAGCAGGGGGTAGACATGGTTTTTGGCTACCCCGGCGGTGCCATCTTGAATGTCTACGACGAACTGTACAAAAATAGTGATCGAATCCGACACATCCTCACCGCCCACGAGCAGGGGGCGGCCCACGCTGCTGACGGATATAGCCGTTCCACAGGAAAGGTTGGCGTGGTTATGGCTACTAGTGGACCTGGTGCTACAAACTTAGTAACAGGTATCGCCACCGCCTACATGGATTCTATTCCTATGGTGGCCATTACCTGTAACGTCACCACACCGCTTTTAGGTAAGGATAGCTTTCAGGAAATTGATATCACTGGTATCACTATGCCAGTAACAAAGCATAATTATATTGTCCGTAGCGTAAATGAACTAGCAGACACCATCCGAGAAGCCTTTCTTGTGGCTCAAAATGGTCGTCCTGGTCCTGTTTTGGTGGATATTCCCAAGGATATTACTGCAGCTATTGCTGAGTACAATCCTCCTTCAGTTGACTTGCTCTGTGAGGATCACACCTCCTTGGCACGAGCTAGTATTCGTCGTGTTACAAAGATTATGTCGCCCTCAGATAAAGAGGTGCAAGATATTGCTGCTGTTATCAATGAATCCCAGCGCCCATTCCTCTATGTTGGTGGTGGTGTAGTCATCGACAATGCTTGCCAAGAGCTGAAAATCTTAGCTGAACGGCGAAATATTCCTGTTGCCACAAGTCTCATGGGAAAGTCAGCCTTTCCTTCAAAGCATCCCTTGTGTTGTGGCATGATTGGTATGCATGGAACAAAGGCTGCCAACATGGGAGCCAACAAATCCGACTTGGTGATTGCCATTGGAGCCCGTTTCTCCGACCGAGTAATTTCCGACTCCACCAAATTTGCCCGCAATAGCAAGATTCTTCATATTGATATTGATCCTGCTGAAATCAACAAAAATATTGCTACTCACTATTCCTTGGTGGGTTCTGTGAAGGAATTGCTTACTCGTCTTCTTCCATTGATTGAAGAGCGAGCTGAGTCTGGCTGGAACCAGGAGATTGCCCAGTGGAAGCAGCATATTCCTGCCATGTATTCTAAGAAAACAAGCCTTCATCCCAAGTTTGCCTTTGAATACATCCACGAAAAACTGGGGGATGACACCATCATCACCACTGAAGTCGGCCAGCATCAAATGTGGGCTGCTCAGTTTTATCCCTTCTCTAAGCCACGAACCTTCCTTACCAGTGGTGGTCTAGGAACCATGGGCTACGGAACGGGAGCTGCCATTGGTGCTCAGCTAGCAAATCCTCATAAGCGGGTCGTACATATTGCTGGTGACGGTTCCTTCCGCATGAACTGTAACGAGTTGGCTACCATCAGTCATTATCAGGTGCCTGTAATCATTGTTTTGGTAAATAACGGTACTTTGGGTATGGTGCGTCAGTGGCAAAACTTGTTCTATGACAAGCGATATTCTGAAACCACCTTGGATTTTGGCCCTGATTTTGTGCTGTTGGCTCAAGCCTACGGCATTATAGGTGAGCGTGCCACTAACGAAGAAGAATTTAAGGCTGCCTTTAACCGAGCCGTAGAATCTGGTAAGGCTGCTATTATCGATTGTTCCATGAGTATTGATGAAATGGTTCTGCCCATGGTTCCCGCCGGCAAGCCCATTGATGAGCTTTTGCTGGACGTTTAATTTTACGGAGAAAATATTATGATTGAAAGAAATCCTGCTTTTGACAACTTGGCTGCCGGCTATCTTTTCCCAGAAATTGGTAAGCGTCGTCGTGCTTATGCTGCAGCCCACCCCGATGCCAAGATTATTAGCCTTGGTATCGGTAACACCACAGAGCCCTTGACTCCCCACATTGCTGCTGCCATGGCAGATTATGCCAAGGGATTGGGAACTGTTGCTGGATATAGCGGCTATGGTGACGACAGTGCTGGAGAGCCTCCTTTGCGAGAAAAAATCGCTTCCGTGCTGTACGATGGAATGATCGAAGCAGATGAAGTATTTGTTTCTGATGGTGCCAAGTGTGACGTTGGTCGTATTCAGCAACTTTTTGGTGCCAATGTTTCCGTGGCAGTGCAAGATCCCGCTTATCCTGTGTATGTAGATGGCTCTGTTATGGTAGGAGCTGCAGGCAAAACTCCTGCTACCGAAGCTGGCTATCAGGACATTGTGTACATGCCCTGTTTGCCTGAGAACGACTTCTTCCCAGATTTATCCGTGGTTAAGCCCAATAGTCTCATCTATTTCTGCTCTCCCAATAATCCCACGGGAGCAGTGGCCACCAAGGAGCAGCTTCAGCAGCTGGTGGACTTTGCCAAGAAAAATGGCTGTATCATCATCTTTGACTCAGCTTATTCAGCCTTTATCCGGGACGAAAATCTTCCCAAGACAATCTTTCAGATTGAAGGGGCCAAGGAATGTTCTATCGAAATTAACTCCTTCTCCAAGCCTGCTGGTTTTACTGGTGTGCGTCTTGGCTGGAGCATCGTTCCCAAGGCTCTCAAGTTTGCTGATGGTACTCCCGTTCAGGCTTTGTGGTCACGTCTTATCAATACCTTCTTCAATGGTGCTTCCAATATTGCTCAAGCTGGTGGTCTTGCTGCCTTGGATCCAGAGGGGGTACAAGAAATGCGTCAGCTCACTGACTTTTATCTTGAAAATGCAGCCCTTATCAAAAAGGCCTTGGAAGGAGAAAACTTCCGTGCCGCTGGTGTAGAAGTTTACGGCCAGGGAAATGCTCCCTACCTGTGGGTTCGCTTTCCTGGCAAGAAGAGCTGGGACATGTTCGACAAGATTCTTGACGAGTGTCATGTTGTAACCACACCTGGCTCAGGTTTTGGTCCTGCGGGAGAAAGCTTTATCCGTTTTAGCTCCTTTGGTCACAGAGAAGCGGTGGAAGAAGCCTGTCGTCGCTTGGCAAACTTAAAACTCTAGGCTCAGAGTCTGTTTAAAATGAAAGCCCCCAGATGGTTTCTGGGGGCCTTCATGTATCTTTGGGTATGAGTGGGCTGTAGAGTAGTTTGCTTAAAAACTAAATCGAGCTCCAAAAGCAATTTCGTATGGAAATGAACTGCTGTTTCTTAGGGAAAAAATTCCAATCTTGGTTTTAGCAAAATAGCTTCCATATTTTCCTGCATACATGCCTAAGCCACCTGTAACAGAAGCGAGTAATTCAAAGCCTGTATCGATAGTTAAAAAATCTATTCCAGTTCCAACTATTAAACCTATGGGAATTCCCTTTTCAAAGGCTTCCGCTTGTAAAGTCAAGGTATTGACAAAATCATTGACAGCAATCCCTTTTCTTACTTTGTATCTAAAGTCTGCGTTAACGTTTTCTGAATTATAAAGAAAATTCGTTTTAACATTAATACCGTGCAATACCCCTAAATTTTTGTGAGTAAATGTCAGTAATCCTGCTGTTTTCCAAGCAAGTTTTTTTGTTATTTGCCAATCAAAAAGCATTCCCACTCCTGGCGAAATAGGAATTTGCGGATTCTTGGTAATTTCCAGTGCAAAGCCCCCTCCAAAGGAAATTGAAGAAAACTTAGCCACGCCGAGAATCTGAATATCATATTCCTTTGCTGTCAGATAATCAGTTTGAACCCGCATTGCAAGTCTGGGAACGATATTTTCTTCTGCAAAAAAGGAAAAACCTACCGTTGGACTTCCGTTATAGGTATCTATATGAAGGCTTCCTGATAAATCAAAGGCATGAAGAGAAAAGGTCCAGATGTAAAGAGCAAGTACTGTACTGATGATTTTTTTCATAACTTTGTTTTATATCCAAGGCTAAACTTAATTGAAGTATGCATTTTTTCAAACTTCATAAAATCGATGGAAAGACGGCTCATGAACATGCCTTCAAAGAAAGGTATTTCAATGAAAGGTGAAACTCTAAAAGACATATTATCACTGGAAACACCATTAATTTCAGGTAAACCTACATTTTGCGTAGAAATAGTGAGATGAGCTCCCGTTGTTAGCGTAAACGGACCCGCATAGATATTGTTCGCAAAAACTGCCAGATTTGCTCCCAATGAACCAGAGAGATAAAACATATCTTGGATAGTTTCTTTTGGAATATTAAATAGAGTAAAGTGGAAATTCATGAATTCAACTCTGAATCTAGGCTCAACCCACAAATATAAATCTGATAAGCTTAATGATTTTTGATCATCAAGAGGGTTAAGGATAATTTTTGTAATTCCAAACTGGAGAAATAAAGACGCTGTATGAGCATTTCCAATTACAGATGAAAGTCCAGTGTGAAACTCAAGTCGTTGATTTAAGCTCATGCTGGCTTGTCCCTCATCTTTTTCGATGGGAAAGCCGACTCCGGCACTAAAGTCAACAGTTATAAATGAGAATACTCCTGCAAAACGTAAATCCACATTGCCACGGAGGATTTTTCCATCTTCTGTTGTGTCAGGGGATGGGACCTGGTTCTCTCCATTTGCATCTTGAATCTGTCTTTTCCCCGCATAGAAATAGAGTCCCAATGCCTGGGGAGTCTTTAGTTTCAAAATGTAGGAGGCACCGAGGTTGGAAAATGGATAGATATTTGTATCTATCGTTCCTGCCAAATTTTCTGATAAGCGAGAGCCAAAGGGAAGAATGCCAAAATGTCGTCGTAAAAATACATCTGAACCTATGGACTCGTATTCCCCGGCAAACACTGAAATATACCGAGTTACATGACAACAAGGTAAATGTGCTGTTAAAGATAACTCATCAAGGGTAAATTGTGCACCTACAGTATTAACAAAAAGGTCAGAAAAAAGATTTCCAGTATGAACCGTAGCCCCTGCTCTGAGCATTACAATATTGAATAAATCTAGCTGACCTGCAAAAAAAGTATTTGCTGTTAGTTGTGCTTTATCAGCACCATCTTCTGTTCCAATGTTTCCTGCTAATCCAGCAAAACCCGTAAAATGAATTTGCCCAAAAGCCGTCGAAAGGAAAAGGAATAACACTATAGTGTTGACAACTAAACTTTTAGGTAAAAAAAACTTGTTAGTATTCATGGCTTTATATCTCCAAGAATAAAATATCTCATCAATTATCGTCATAAATACTAAAATCTTTAATTTACCTATGTTTTTGAGAAACTTGATTTATGGTATAAGGGAAATCTCTAAAAAAATAAGTTCTGACAAATATTCCTCTTGACTTATATTATTTTGCGTATAAAATAATGAGTATGAGTGACTATCTTGATATTAATAACGAGGAACTGCTCAAGGATTTTTTTAGTGAGGCTGAACAACAAGTTGAGAATCTCGAAAGTAATATCCTTGTCATAGAAAACGACCCATCCAATCGAGAAGCTATCGATGAAATTTTCCGTGCGGCTCATACTTTAAAAGGTGGATCTGCTACAGTGGAAATGACAGAATTGTCTGGATTTACCCATGTGGTAGAGGATTTGCTCGATGAGATTCGTTCTGATCGAGTTGATGTAACTGGACCTGTTGTAGATATTCTGCTTTCTTCCATCGATGTGATTAAAGCTATGTTGGAGGCTCGTCAAGATGGTAGCATTTATGATGCTGATGTAGAACCCATTAAGAATACTTTGAAGTCATTCATCCCTGCTAAAGAGGGTAAGACAAGTAAAAAGCCTGTGGCTGCACCTGTGGCACCAGTTAAGCCTGTAGTAAGTGCTCCTGTTGCTGTTTCTTCATCTTCTATTCCTTCTCCTGCCCAAGGACTTTCTGAATATGAGTTGTTGGAACTTAAAGAAGCTTGTGAAGGTAAGCAGAAGGTTTGGGGCGTTACTGTCATGTTTGATGAAGGGAACTTGATGAACTCTGTTGGAGGAATTCAGGTTTTTGCTGCCCTTAAGGGTCGTGGACTCATCCTAAAAACCATTCCAGATTTTGATGCCCTATATTCAGACGAATTCCATCCCAAGGTTGTATACTTTATAGCCACTACTGCCACTGGCGATGAATTGGAAGATGTGGCTTTTATTCCTGATGTTACTCTTTGTACTGATGCCCAGTGTTTGGATGGTAGTTCTGGTGGTAGTGTTGTTCCAGAAGTACCTGCTTCTACACCAGTGATGGCTCCTGTTCAACCTGTTGTGGAGCAAGTTGCCGTAGAGACTGCTTTTGTCCAAGAAGAAGTCCCAAGCGTTACTCCTCCTGTAGTTGAAAAAACTATCGATATTGCAGCTGAAAAGAAGTCTGTTGCTCCTAAGGGAGATGCAGCTAAAAAGTCAACTCAGAATCATAGCAATGCTGGTAGTGTATTGCGAGTTGATGCAAAACGTATTGACTATCTTTTGAATCTTGTTAGTGAAACTGTTATTACAAAGGCTGCCTTTAACCAGATTTCTACTCAGGTGGGAGATTTATTGGCTCAATTCCAGACAGTTGGTTCTGGTTACAAAGATAAGGTTCATGCCTTGTTTGAGCAAATGCCACGTTTCCTTGAGGAAATTCAAAACGGTGCCTCTGTTAAGGATATTAGAACTGCTATAAATGACGAATTTGGTGATTTGTTCTCTGTATTCGATCCATTTGAAGCAAACTTTAAATCTGTTACTACAAAATTCCGTTCTTCGACCCAGAACTTAGGCCGTATTGCTGGTGAATTGCAGGAAGGTGTAATGAAAATCCGAATGGTTCCCATCAGTCAGATTTTCTCTCGTTTCCCTCGTGTTGTTCGTGATTTAAGCCGTGATTTGAATAAAAAAATTAATCTTGTAATTGAGGGTGAAGACACCGAATTGGATAAGTCTGTTACAGAGGACTTGCTGGATCCAATCATGCACTGTGTACGTAACTCCTTAGATCATGGTATCGAACGTCCGGCGGATCGTGCCGAAGCTGGAAAACCAGAAGAAGGTACCTTGATTCTAAAAGCAAGTAATGAAGGTAACTTGATCGTTATCGATATTGCTGATGACGGTGCTGGTATTGATGTAAATAAAGTTCGCCAAAAGGCCATTGATCGTGGACTTATTCATCCCAATAAGATTCTCAGTGACCAAGAAGCATATCAGTTGATTTTTGAGCCTGGTTTCTCTACCGCTGACAAGATTTCTGCAGTGTCTGGTCGAGGTGTTGGATTGGATGTTGTACGTGCTCAAATTGAAAAATTGAAGGGATCTGTTGTGGTAACTTCTGAGCGGGGGTGTGGAACAAAGTTTAGCATTCGTCTGCCACTGACTTTGGCCATTATCCAGGGTCTTTTGGTTCGGGTTGGAGATGAGGTTTATTCAATTCCAATTACTTCTGTTATTGAAAGCCATCGTGTACGTCAGGATGAAATTAACACAATCGATAATTACGAAGTTTTGAATGTTCGTAACGAGGTTATTAGTATTTTACGTCTTGATCGCCTGTTCAATATCAAGCAAACTGAAGAAAAAGAACACTACTTTATCGTTATCGTTGGTAGTGCCGATAAGAAGATTGGTGTAATGGTTGATTCTCTCATTGGAGAAGAGGACGTTGTTATTAAGCCTTTGCGGGACCAATTTACAAAGTCTCCCGGTGTAGCTGGAGCATCCATCCTTGGTGATGGTTCTGTTTCCTTGATTATTGATGTGAGCCAGTTGCTTGAATTAGGTGTACGTCAAGAAATTGATGCCCGGGAAAAGCGGGAAGAGATTGGATTCTCGTTATAAGGGGAGTGTATGGAAACTATTGCAGATATCAAAGAAGCTTTGTTACAGAATTCTGAATCTACTGGAGAGGAACAAAAAGATAGAATCTCCGCAGTGGATTTTAAAATGGTTACCTTTTCCCTTGCTGGTAAAGACTATGCCATAGATATCATGAAAGTAAAAGAAATTGCGAAAGCAGGTCATTTTACTTATGTCCCTAATACAATGCCATTTGTATTGGGTGTTCATAACCTTCGTGGTGATATTATTTCAATTATTGATCTTCGTCGTTTCTTTAATATTGAGATTCCGACTCGTTCTAAGGATGCCTTGGAAAGTATGTTGGTAGTTAATGTTGGAGATCAGCTTTTTGGTGTAGTTGTAGATGTTATTGATAAGGTGGTGGGAATACAGAAGAGTTCTATTCAACCTCCTCATCCTCTTTTTGGTGACATTAACATCAAATACATCTACGGTGTAGTAGAAAGTCATGATCGGTTGTATGTTCTGCTTGATGTAGATAGAATTTTTGGGGTACGAACCCCTGCTCCTACTTTGGCAGAAAAAGTGCAGATTGTAGAGCAAGAATATGTTGAAGCTGCTCCTGCGCAATTAACCTCTACAACTGCTACTCCTGTGGTTAATGTTCAACCTCAAGTTGCTCAACCAAAGCTTGATGTTCTCGTTGAAAAAGATTCTGATTATACCTTCATCGTGGATAGTTTACAGAAGCTCAAAGGATTTTATGTTACTTCTGTGAATGAAATCTGGACAAAGCGTCGTTATGAAGAGTGGATTGGTCAACGTGGACGTGATAATTCTCAGTTGGTGAATGCCCAAGAAGCTGACGATTTTTTGTCTTCATTTTATTCTTCTAATACTGGTGCTTTCTGGCCTAAAGAGTATGCAGAGAATATTTACAAAGCCTTGCCTGAAAACAATTCTAAGCAGATTTGTGTTTGGAATCCTGGTTGTGGAAAGGGGTATGAAGCATATTCTTTGGCATGTATACTTCGTAAAAAATATCCCGATGCACGTATAAAGATATATGCACAGGATGTAGATTTATTAAGTATATCAAATGCTCCTTTGTTAGTAGTGCCTCCTGAGGTGGCTAATAGTTGGTATGCTCCTTTTGTAGTACAATCTGTATCTGGAACATATTCCTTTAAGCCCGAAATTAAGGAAATGGTGCTATTTGAGTATCATGATTGTATGCATACTAATAATATGCCTGCAATTGATATGATTTTCTCTAGAGATCTTATTTCTTTCTTAAAACCTGATATTCAAGCAGCTTTGTTGGAAGATTTTGACGAAAAACTTAAGGGAAATGGAAAGATTATTCTGGGAGAGAATGAGAGTTTGGCCTATCTTTCTAATTGGTCAGAAACATTAGTAGGTTCTGTCGTTGTATACGGCAAACAATAAATAATTAAGAGGTAAGGGGATTTTTATGAGAGTTGAGTATATCAATCCGTTTGTAGAAACGGCTTATAGTATACTAAAAGAAGTTCTGCAGGGAGAAGTCCGACGTGGAGACTTGTATTTGAAGTCTACCTCAATGCCTGTAATGGGTGTTGCTGCCTTGGTTGGTCTGGCTGGTGACGTAGAAGGCCGTGTTCTTTTTGATATGTCCATGGAAACTGCATTGAAGATCGCTTCTCGTATGAACATGGAAGAGTTACCTGTTTTTGATGAATTGGCTAAGGCTACTATCACTGAATTGGCAAACTTGATTACTGCACAGGCTGTTACTAAATTGCACGAACTTGGATTTAAGTTTGACTTGACACCTCCTGCTCTTTTTACCGGAGAAAAGATGGAGATTTCAGATCATGAAGTAGAAGCTTTGATTGTTCCCATGATTACAGAACAGGGTAAAGTTGAAGTAAACGTAGCTATTCGAGAAAGGATGTAAAGGAGAAAATATGAAAACGAAGCAAGATTTTCCTTCAATTAACGAGAGACCACCTGAGGGTGTTCGAGTTGACGGAACAAAAGTAAAGGTGCTTGTTGTTGATGATTCTATGTTCGTTGCAAAACAGCTCGGTCAGATTTTGTCCAGTGAGGGATATGAGGTTGTGGCTACAGCTGGTGACGGTAAAGAAGGCGTTGATAAATACAAAGAATTGTATCCTAATGTAGATGTTGTAACAATGGATATTACAATGCCACGTATGGATGGTATTACTGCTCTTGAGCAGATTATGTCCTTTGACAAGGATGCTAAGGTTGTAATGGTAAGTGCTTTGGGTAAGGAAGAACTGGTAAAGAAGTCTCTTATGCTTGGAGCAAAGAACTATATCGTTAAACCATTGGATAGAAAGAAGGTTTTGGAGCGCATCGGAGCTTCTATTAAATAGTTTAATGTTAAAAACCGCATCGTTCTACGATGCGGTTTTTCTTTAAAGAATTACGCTAAATAAAAAAAAGACAGTTGTCATCCAACTGTCTTCTGGGCGATACTGGAATCGAACCAGTGACCCCAAGCGTGTCATGCTTGTACTCTAACCAACTGAGCTAATCGCCCTAAATATGATGGATATTAGAACATAAAAACTTTTTTAGGTCAAGAGCTGTAAGAAAAATACAGAGGTATTTGTTTGAGGGGTGTGAAAATGAATGTATTATTTTTAGCAAAAGAACCTTTGTTTTATGTGGAATATGCGGCTCGACTGGAAAATCATGGTGTCCCCTTTTGGACGGCTCATACCACGAATGATTTTCATGTAATGCTTGATCGAATGAGCTTTGATCTGGTGTTTGCTGATTACAATTTTATTGATTTTTCTAAATTCGATGTTTATAAGCATATAAAATCTAAAGGGGGGAAATTCGTTTTTCTGTTTTTAAATGAACCAAATCAAGAAAATAATTTATTTGTTCATTGGGAAGACAAGATAACAGAACATTGTCCTGATTTATGGTCAAAAGAGTTGGAAACGCTACTTAGACTTGTTTTAAATCAACCGTTTATGGGAGAATCTGTTATAGAATCTGAAAAAGTAGAAAATCTAATTTTGAAAGAAGAAAGTGAGAAACAAAATCCTTTTCAAATTCAAAATACAGTTGCAATAATAGATACATCTGGTGACTATGAAAATGATGAAATTATATTGGAAAGTGAGCAAGATTTATTTTCTGATACATCATTTCAATATGAAGAGCAAAATACCAGTGAAAGGAAATTAATTGAAGATTATTTAATAATCAAAAAAAATTATAATTTGTCATTTAGTGATTTTTTACTTTTAGATTTATTCAGAAGAAAAAAAAATGTAATGGTCTCTTTATACGAAATGGCCGAGCTCTTGGGGATACCACCAGACGAAAAAAATATCAAAAAAATATATCGTCATATTCATTGTATAAGAGGCTATTTGGAAACAGGAGAGGGGGGAGTGGAGTCAATCTCTCGAATAAAAAAAGGATTTTATAGTCTTGTAAGCTTGAAGTAAGAAAAACGATAAGTAGATCAACTAGAAAATACATAAAATAATTCTTGTTTTTCTAATATGTCTATGATATACTTAACGTATGTTTGGTAAGAGTAAGGCTAATGTCACTGATAATGGTTCTGTAGGTTCAACAAGCCAACGTGAAGTTGGTAAAAGTTGTCAGGATTTGGATAATATTTATTCTGCGTCAGAAAAGTTAACTTTCTTGTTGCGCTCAAGTATTAAATCAGTATCTAATGTTCTATTTTGTTTGAATGAGCAAAAAGAGAATTTAGGTTCTTTTGCCAGCAGTATTGACTCCATCTTTGGTGCTACCAATGATGTAGACAGTAAGATGACTGAAATGGAGCATACCTTAAAGAGATTGAATCAGGAGATCCAATCTTCAGGTGCTGTTTTTGAACAGTTTGGCTCTTCAGTTCTAAATATTGCCGGTGTTGTTTCTAGTAGAATTCAAATTACAAATGAATTAGCCACGGCAACAGGTGAAGGTGCAAGTAAGGTTGCACGAGTTCTTGATGTTATTAATGTATTGAGTCAAAACGTTGATGCCATTAAGGATGTTATTTCTGCTATTAACGATATTAGTGAGCGAACGAATTTGTTGGCTATGAATGCTGCTATTGAGGCTGCTCATGCTGGTAAGGCAGGTCTTGGTTTTGCCGTTGTTGCAGGAGAAATTAGAAAACTTTCTGAAGGTACAAAGGCTAACTCTGCTAATATAGAAAAAACGCTCAAAAGTATGATTGATACCTTGGCAGATGCTCATCACACTGCTGATGAAGCAGGTACAGCCATGAAATGGATTGATGGGAAGGTAGATGAAACTCGTTCTACTTTTCAAGAGATCACTTCAGAAATGGATAGTCTTGCCTCTGGAAGTCGCCAGATTTCTCAGTCTGTAAGGCAGGTCTCAGATATTGCAAGTCAAACTGATGAGTATTTCTCTGGTATCGCTTCCAACGTAAATAGAATGGTATCAGAATTGGCAAGTGAGCGAAGTAGTTTGACTTCGCTTAAGAAGCAATCTGAAGATATTTTCCAGATGATGAGTGGAGATCTTTTTGACATGAATAATATGTTGGCATGTACACTTGACATCGATGCTAATGTTAGAAAGCGTTCTCAGTGTGACTGTAGTCATTCTTCAAAATATGTTACCGAAAGATTTCCATTTACAACCATCTTGCTTAAGCACTTGGCGTGGGTAACAAGGGTTCGAGCTTTGTTGGATGGAAAGATATCAGGTGAAGGTGTCACCCTTGGCGATCATCATGCTTGTGATTTAGGTAAATGGATTGATAATGAGGCTGCTGCCACTGGTATTACCTCGTCTGTAGCCTTTCAGACCATGTTGAGAGAGCATGAAGCGTTACATGGCATTGTAAAGGATGTATTTAGAAACAAGAATTTAATGACTGTCGAAGAACGAGAGAGAAAATACCGGGAATTGTTAGAAAAATCAAACGCTGTAATTGACTGTTTAGTGAAATTACGGACAACGATTATCTGATTCTAACGTCTAAAGAGACTGGAGCGTGTAAAGATTAACCAGTTTTTTTCAATTATAAAATTACAGAATAAGGTTCAATTCCTTGATATTTTGAAAAACGGGGATATGGTTATTTCCTATCCCCGTTTTATGTTGGGAATTTTAGAAAAAAAATAAAAAAAATTTAAACTTTTGAGTTTTCTATCTTAATATCCTGAAAAGAAAAAGAATAAATATTTGATTATTTATCTATAATCCTTTATCATTGTAGTATGTTTGCTAAGAATAGAGTTAGTGTAATGAGTCGGGACAGAGGTGGGGATACTGCAGGATTTGGTAAAGAAATCAATGCAAAGTTCTCCAACAATTTAGATGGTGTTTATGGTGCTTCAGAAAAATTGACTTTTGCATTAAGGCGCAGTATTAATTCTGTTGCTGGAATCTTATTCAAGATGTTAAGTCAGCGGGCAGCCATGAAAACCCTTCGGTCAAATATGGACTCCATCTTTGGGGTTACTTCAAAACTTGAACCAAAGATGGAAGAAGTAGATGGTGTTTTACAGAAGCTAAATAACGAGATTATGTCATCAGGTGTTGTGGTTGAGCAATTTGGTTCATCGGTAAAAAATGTGGCAGAGGAAGTATCGAGCAAAGTGCAAACGATAGACGAGCTTGCTGTAGCTACAGGTGAAGGTGTCGGAAAGGTTACTCGGGTACTGGATGTTATCAATGTTTTGAGCCAAAATGTAGATGCCATTAGGGATGTTATTTTAGCTATTAATGACATCAGTGAGCGAACCAATTTGTTGGCAATGAACGCTGCCATTGAGGCTGCCCATGCTGGTAAAGCGGGGCTTGGTTTTGCTGTTGTTGCAGGAGAAATCAGAAAGCTTTCCGAGGGAACAAAGGCCAACTCTGCAAATATTGAGAAAACCTTGAAAAGTATGATTGACAGCTTGGCAGATGTACGCAAAACTGCTGACGAAGCTGGTTCCGCCATGAAATGGATTGGTGGTAAGGTTGAAGAAACAAGGGACTCTTTTCAAGAAGTGGCTCGAGATATGGATACCCTTTCTTTCAACAGTAGAGATGTGTCTTCATCTGTAAGACAGGTGTCAGAATTGTCTCGGAGAACTAAGGATTATTTCAGTGATGTTGTTACGAATATCAAGGAAATGATGAGTGGTCTTGACGGTGGAAGTCAAATTTTTGATGAAATTCGTGGTCGACAAAACGATATCTTTGATTTGCTTGGTGGAGACTTCTATGACATGAATGAGATGCTTGTTTCCAATCTTGATATCGACAATAATTCTCGTCAGCAAGCACAATATCTTTGCGAATGTTCCTGTAAATATAGTAAAGATGCTTTTCCCTTTACTGTAATACTTATTAAGCATCTGTCTTGGGTAACAAAGGTTCGTGCCTTGTTAGATGGTAGAATATCTGCTGAAGGAGCAACTCTGGGAGATCATCATTCCTGTGATTTGGGTAAATGGATTGACAATGAGGCCTCTACCGCAGGGATTACTACATCTCCAATTTTTCAGGTTTTGCTGAAGGAGCATGAAGCCCTCCATAGCATCGTTCAACAGGTATATAGAGGTTTACGAATGATGACAGAGGAAGAGAAGGAACAGAAATTCAAGGATTTGCTGGAAAAATCAAATGCAGTAATTGACTGTTTAGTTAAATTACGGTCATCTATTAGTTAAGCACAACGAAAAAAAAGACTGGAAAGTGAAAACTCACTCTCCAGTCTTTTTTTATACCAAAATATGAAAATTACAAAATTAAATTCCAATTTTTTGTATCTTCAAGGGCACCATACTGAATGCTCTTGAGCTGCTTCTGGAGACTTTCTCCCAACTCGCCAGGCTTTCTGTTGTTGAAGACTCGCTCAACTCCATTGTGTGTAAGGCTTTCGATGGGGGTGATTCCTGCGGCAGTTCCTGTTACAAAGCACTCCATACCAGAATCCATAACTTCTTCTATAGAAATAGGTCGTTCTTCTACCTTTTGTCCCTGTTGGCGAGCTAAATCGATGATGCTGGCACGAGTGATACCAGGGAGGATTGTGTCTCCGAGCTCTGGTGTTACCAAGGTACCGTCCTGCATCAAGAAGAAGATATTGCAAGATGAGCCTTCTTGGATGTATTTTCGTTCAACTGCATCCAAATAAACAACTTCCATAAATCCCGCTTCTTCGGCCTCTTTTTTTGCCAAGGTGGAAATAACATAGTTTGAGGCACACTTTATCCATCCAGTGCCATTGGGGGTTGCCCGAATGCGGTTAGTAGTGATGGCCTTTGTATTACCACCTTTAAAATAAGTGGAAACGCTGGTGGCACAAATTACCACATAGGGCTCTTTTGAAATACCAATACCGATGGCTGCCTCACTGTTCATGTAAGGACGCATATAAACAGCACTGGCAGAAGCATAGTTGTTTTCTTCCCACTGGCTATTGTATGCTGGAACATAGCCTAAGGCTGCATTCCGGCGAATAAACTCACAGGAAGCTTTGATATACATTTCCTCTGGAAAGGCCGGACAGTACAAGCCTTCCATAGATTTTTTGAATCGTCGAGCATTTTGGTCTGGACGGAAGATGCTGATTTTACCATCCTTGCGAGGATATGCCTTCATTCCCTCAAAACAACCATAACCATATTGACTAGTGTAGGACACTGCAGGAATTCCCAGTTGATTACGATGGGCAAAAACTTTTTGTCGCTCAGCTTCTTTCATTGTAAGAAGTTCATTGTAGGGAATGGTGTCAGATTCAATCCATTCTTCGTCCCATGAATTTGTTTGTGGGTTATATCGGGCAATATAGGAGATGGGATACATCTCTAAATTAAAGGCCATTGTTTCCTCCTAAAATCATGCTGCTACTGTTTATAATAACACAAAATATATCACGTTAAGTGTCATGTGTAAAGATTTAGAAAATAGTCTTACTTGACGCATGTTTAGTGCTATGATATTCTGAGTGAACTTAATCTTATATATAAGGTGGATTTTTATGTCTTTCATTTCTCTTCTTCAGGCTGCAGCAGGCTCTGGTTCCATGCTGATGTCTGTACTTCCTTTTGGTTTGATTATTCTCATCTTCTATTTCTTCATTATCAGACCACAAAACAAAAAGCAAAAAGAAACAGAAAAAATGCTGAATGCCTTGAAAAAAGGTGACAAGGTTATAACTGTTGGTGGAATTCATGGTGTAGTATCTTCTACAAAAGAAAAAACTGTAATTGTAAAAGTTGATGACAATACTAAGATTGAATTCTCTCGTAATGCCATTGCATCTGTTGTTGTAGACAAGGTTGAAAAAGAAGCTAAGTCAGCAAAAGATGACAAGAAGGCTGATAAAACTGAAGAGACTCCTGTAGCAGAGGCTACTACAGAAACTCCCACTGAGGAAAATAAATAATTCGGAGCAAAATCCATGAACAAAAGAAGTCGTTTTCTTCTCATTCTTGTTGTTCTCGGAGTATGTTTTGCCTTTTTATGGCCCTCTCTGAGTTGGTATCTATGGACACCAAAAGAGGTGCAAAATCTGGCATTAGGTTCTCTGGAGAAAATCAAGGATTATTCAAATGTACAGGCTAGTGCAGGTGTAAATGAGTTAAAAGCTCTTGCAAAGTCAAATCCTGCAGCAGCCTTACCTCAAGAATTTGTTTGGTTAGAAAAATTGGCTGCCAAGAATTACAAGACAAATGGTTTACCCGTTCCCTCTCCCATGAGTGTACGGGGAGCTTTGGAAAGTTATTCTTCTGAGGCAGCTTTGTTGGCTGCTATTGAAGGCCACTATCGTGATGATATTCTAAAAGCCAAGCGTCTGTACAACAATTCTGTAAAGTTGGGCTTGGACTTGTCTGGTGGTATGAGTATTATCGTTAAGGCTGACTTGGATGCAGCTTTGGCTCAGGCTGGTGATAGTGTTTCTGATCCTGCGTTATTCCGGGAAGAAGCCATGGCACAGGCTATTGAGACATTGACCAGCCGTATTGACCGCTTTGGTTTGACTGAGCCTGTGATTCGTCGCCAAGGTGAAGATAGAATCTACATCGAAATGCCTGGTGCAGCAGAAACTGACCGAATCAATTCCATTATTATGGGTAAGGGAATCTTGAATTTCCGATTGGTGGACACTGTTGCTACCAATAATTTCATGACCTACTATACTGCTAATCCTGCAAATACTTTCAATGCAGCAGGAGAACTAATTAATCCTGGAATTATTCCTGCTGATTGTGAGGTTCTGGGCTTGTATGAAAAGGATGAATATGGTCTCGATGAGCGAGTAGGCTATTTGGTTGTCAAGAAAGAAATTGCCTTGGATGGAAAGCATATTAAGTCTGCTGAGGTTGGTTCTGATTATACTGGACGTCCTCAGGTAAACTTTACACTGGACGGTGAGGGAACGGTTATCTTTGGTGACTTTACTACTGCTCACGCTCAGGAAAGCTTGGCTATTGTTTCCGATGACAAAATCAAGTCCTATGCCCGCATTAACGAGCCTATTACTGGTGGCCAGGTTGCTTTGTCTGGGTTTGGCATAGATGAAGTTGAGAATATTCGCAAGGTATTGCAGACTGCTTGGTTGAGTGTTCCCCTTGAAGTAGAAAGTCAGCAGGTAGTTGGAGCATCTTTGGGAGATCAGGCTATTAATCAGGGTGTAAATGCATTGCTGTACGGTTTGCTTTCCGTTATGGTATTCATGTTGTTGTGGTACAAGGGAGCTGGTATCAATGCCATTGTTGCCCAGGTTTTGAACCTGTACATCATGTTCAGTGTGTTGTCTGCCTTTAACTTGACCCTGACACTGCCTAGTATTGCTGGTATGATCTTGACCATCGGTATGGCTGTTGACGCCAACGTAATTATCTTTGAGCGAATCAAGGAAGAGTTGTTATTGGGCAAGAGTCGTGCAGCTTCTATTGCCGCAGGATTTAATAATGCGTTCTGGGCAATTATGGATGGTAACATCACCACCTTTATTGCTGCCATGTTCTTGTCCCAGTTGGGAACAGGTCCTATTCAGGGATTTGCAGTAAGCCTTTCCATCGGTGTTGTTTCTTCTGTATTTACCGCTCTGGTAGTTTCTCGTCTGATGTTCGATGTGGGAACTGATGTGCTGAAAAAACAGCGGGTAAGCATTAGCTGGAGGATCAAGTAATGAAAAAGGTAGTTCAATTCAGTAAATATATCGTTCCAGCAGTGATTTTCAGTACTGTGGTGATTCTCAGTGGTTTGATTCCTCTGTTTACCAAGGGTATCAACTTTGGAATTGACTTTAAGCCTGGTCTTATGGCTGAGGTTCGCTTGGTGGAGCCCGTGTTGGAGCTTTCCTACAGTGGGGCTGCTTCTGTGGCAGTGGAAATCAATCCTTGGGATGTAACTTTAGTTGTCAGCGGTGTTGGAGCCGACAATGAAACTCGTGTGTATCCCTTTGCTGAGTATGCCACTGTTGGCGAAATGGCTGCTGCCATGGCTCAGGTGCCTGGTGTGACTGCCAATGCCTTGAGTGCAGCTACCCCTGCTGAGGGCTTATTTGCCAATTCAGCTGTAGCAGCTGTGCTTTCTTCCACCCCCTACGATTTGTATTACAGTGGAGAGGGACAGTTGGCTGATGCAGAGACTGTTCGTGCTGCATTGGCAGGTTTAGATGATGTGTCTGTAAAGGTTGCAGGTTCTGGTGCTGCTGAGGTGTTCCAGATTCGTATTGGAGACAGTGGAGATGGAAAGACCAGCATGGACTTGCAGCTTTCTGTAACTGATGCCTTGGCTTCTACCTTTGGTGCCGACAATGTTGCCATCATCAAGACTGACTTTATTGGTGCCCAGTTCTCTGGTTCCTTGGTGTTGCAGTCTGTATTGTTGGTCATTGCAGCTCTTTTCCTGATTTGGATTTATGCCACCATCCGCTTTAAGTGGGACTTTGCCTTGGCTTCTGTCTTGGCCATTACTCACGATGCCTTGGTGATTATTTCCTTTATTGCTTGGAGCCAGATGGAGTTCAACACAGTAACTTTGGCAGCAATCTTGACCATTATTGGTTATGGTATTAACGATACAGTTGTTGTTCTTGACCGTGTTCGCGAGAATACTCGTCTCATGAAGACAAAGAACTTTATGGATATTATCAATCAATCACAGTCTGATTGTTTTGGCCGTACAGTAATCACTACTGTTACAACCTTGCTGGCAGTAACTGCTCTGTGTATCTTTACCTCTGGTAGCATCCATGACTTTGCTCTGGCTTTGATTATCGGTATTATATCCAGTGCTTATTCTACCATCATGATTACCAGTGCCTTCTTGGCTAAGACAAGAAAGAACTGGAAGCCTGAGGATGAATTAAAAGATGGAGTCAAACAGAAAAGTAACGTAGTGGCTTTTTCTGACGGAAGTCGCGTCTAAAGGATAGCGTATGAAGAAAACCGTTTCTGCATGACAGAAACGGTTTTTTTTTGTACACTCATGATATGATTACTGAAACGAACAAGAAAGTTGTACCTACCGTTGTACGGGCTAAGGTGCTGGGATATTGTATGGGAGTACGCAGGGCCATGGAAGGTGCCCATAAGGCGGCTATAAATAATTCTACTGGAAAAGTCTGGACCTTGGGACCGCTGATTCATAACAAGACAGCCTTGGATATGCTTGCTTCTGAAGGAGTTCAAATCCTCAAAGAAGAAGATTTTTCTAAGATTGGCAGTGAAGATGTGGTGGTGATTCGTGCCCACGGTGTAACTCCTTTTATGAAGCAAGACATCACGGCTCGCAGTAAATCTGTGGTGGATGCCACTTGCCCCAGGGTAATGCTGAGTCAGAAACGAGTGGCAGATTATGCTGCTAAGGGATACACGGTGATTATTGCAGGAGATAAAAATCACGGTGAGGTTACTGGCATTGCTGGTTGTGCTGAAGCAGCAGCTACTGGAAATAGTCGTTGTATTTTGGTGGGAAATAAGCAAGATGCCCAAGATTATGTAGCTCAAATTCAGAATGAACAGGAGCCTGAACCAGAAAAAGCCATTCTCATTTGTCAAACAACTATTAGTCGATCTGAGTATGATACTGTTGTAGAGGTATTAAAGCCAGCTTTGCCCAATTTGGAGGTTTTTGACACCATTTGTCCTGCTACCACAGAACGTCAAGATGCTTTGGCTGATTTGGAGGGCAAGGTAGATGGTGTGTTGATTATTGGAGGGAAGAATTCTGCCAATACTCAGCGACTTTTGACTTCTGCTTTGCGGTACTTTGACAAGGCAGCTTTGATTGAAACAGCAGATGAAATTCCTCCTGAATTCTTCCAGTTGCAGCGAGTAGGTCTGAGTGCTGGTGCTTCTACCCCAGATGAGGTAATTGATGCAGTGGAGCGTCGGTTACAAGATGAGGGAGATGTTTTGAGGGAGGGGATGTAATCATGAATCCGGTGAAGAAGATATATTGTCGCTGCTTTCAGTTTGCCTTTCGGGTGGCAATTCCCCTAATGCCCTATCGTAAGCCTCAGATTTTTTCTACTTTTAGTGACTGCGTAACAGAGTTGAAGTCTCTAGGGATTACTTCATTGCTTTTGGTAACAGATTCTTTTTTGCGGAAATCTGGGGTTACTGCTGGGTTAGAAGCCTTGTTGCAGGAATCAGGGATTGCTTGTCATGTGTATGACGGGACAAAGCCAAATCCCACGGTGCAGAACGTGGAAGAATCTACAGCGATGTATCGAGCCAATGGTTGTCAGGCTTTAATTGCCTTTGGTGGCGGCTCTTCTATGGACTGTGCTAAGGCCACGGGAGCCTGTGTAGTGTATCCTAAAAAAAAGCTGGCTCAGATGCGAGGATTATTGCGGGTATTACGAAAACTTCCTCCCCTGGTGGCAATTCCCACCACAGCTGGCACTGGCAGTGAAACCACCGTTACTGCCGTTATCACTGATCCAGTGGAAAAACACAAGTACACCATGAACAATTTCACCATGATTCCTCGTTACGCTGTCTTGGCTCCCGAGGTAACATATAGTTTGCCAGCCCATCTTACTTCCACTACGGGAATGGATGCCTTGGCTCATGCAGTGGAAGCATATATCGGTGGGTCTACTACAAAAGAAACACGTCAAATGGCATTGGATGCCACAAGATTGATTTTTGGAAATATTAAGGCTGCCTACGATGATGGTAATAATCATGCTGCCCGTGAGGCTATGCTTGAGGCTGCCTTTAAGGCGGGAGTTGCCTTTACTCAGTCCTACGTGGGATATGTCCATGCAGTGGCCCATACCTTAGGTGGCCAATATGGGATTCCCCACGGCTTGGCAAATTCAGTGTTGATGCCTGTGGTGCTGGAAAAATATGGTAGTGCTGTGTATAAAAAGCTTCATGACATGGCGGTGGCTGGAGGGATTTGTCTTGATTCAGATAGTGATGAGGTGGCTGCCAAGAAATTTATTCAGGCCATTCGAGATTTGAACAAGTACATGAATATTCCTGAATCCTTTGATGCTATTCGAGAGGAAGATATTCCTCACATGGTGTCTTATGCAGAAAAAGAGGCAAATCCCCTGTATCCAGTGCCAGTACTGATGGATAAGGAGGAATTGGAATACTTTTATCGAGCAGTAATGTCCAAGTCATAAAAAAAAGCCTGTCCAGGTTGAGGTGTATCTCAAAGGTATAATGCTTTTTACAGGTACACTTCAATATACTTGGACAGGATTCCTTTTGTATTATTTTCCATGTTCAGCCAAAATTGCTTTGGCTTTGTCGTTCATATTTGGGAAAAGTGTGTCTGGAACAAAATTTGGTCCCAGTGTGGTGGCAACAATGTATCGAGCACAGATAGTTTTATCACCTTCGCAATATTTCTGCTTGTACATACTACCAAGACCTGAATCCATAGTCATCTTTCCCTGATAAAAAGGACACTTTGCAAGTTTTTCACACATTGCCATGCGATTACCTCCCTGTGTGCAAGTAATTCTTCTTTATATTATACCACGGGTTTTAGTAAATAACACAATGAATAAAATTTATATTTTGGGGATTTGTATGGGAGGGGAGAGTGTGAGGAGAGGTATTTGAACTGATTTCCATCCGCTCCCCAGAAATTGAAATCTCATTTGAACTGTGATATTATTAGTGCAGATGTCCTTGTTTTACTTTGTTTGGGGACAATCTGTTGTTGCAGAAGGAGTAACCATGAATCCAGCGGAAATTAATCAAGTACTTGATGCCCAGCGAAAATATTTTAACACTGGGGCTACCTTACCTGTGTTCTTTAGAATCGCCATGCTGAAAAAGCTTTATGATATTGTTCAGGGACACAAGGAAGAGATTCTTGCAGCCCTTACTGCTGATTTGGGAAAAAGTGACTACGAGGGATTTATGTGTGAGGTAGGTTTGAGCCTTACAGAAATTTCCTACATGATGACTCATGTGAAAAAATTCGCCAAGGAACAGGTGGTGAAAACTCCCTTGGCTCAGTTTGCTTCTCGGAGCTACAAAAAAAGCGTGCCCTACGGCAATGTACTGATTATGAGTCCTTGGAACTATCCATTTTTACTGACTATAGAGCCTTTAGCCAATGCCATTGCGGCAGGAAATACGGTGATTGTAAAGCCCAGTGCTTATTCTCCTGCCACTAGCTCTCTTATTGCCCAGTTGATAGAAAAAAACTTTCCTCCTGAATATGTGGCAGTGGTAACCGGTGGACGGCAGGAAAATGCGACCTTACTTCAGCAAAAATTCGATATGATTTTCTTTACTGGAAGTCAAAGTGTGGGAAAAGAAGTTTTACGTGCCGCTGCGGAGCATTTGACCCCTGCTGTATTGGAGCTGGGGGGAAAGAGTCCCTGCATTGTGGATGAAACAGCAAAAATTAAGCTGGCAGCAAAACGAATTGTTTTTGGGAAATACCTGAACTGTGGCCAAACCTGTGTAGCTCCAGACTTTATCCTGTGTCATTCCAGTGTGAAAGACAAGTTCGTGGCTGCAGTAAAAGATGAAATCAAGGCTCAATATGGAGCAGCACCTTTGAATAGTCCTGATTATGGAAAGATTATCAATGAAAAACATTTCCAGCGGGTTCGGGGACTTATTCAACAAGAAAAAGTTGTGGTGGGCGGTTCCGTCAATGAGGCTACTTGCCAGATTGAGCCTACAGTAATGGACAGGGTGACATGGGAAGATCCTGTAATGCAGGAGGAAATCTTTGGGCCCATTATGCCGATTTTAACTTACGACAATCTTGACCAGATGATAGCAAAGCTACAAAACTGGCCCAAGCCTCTTGCTTTTTATATTTTTTCAGAAAATAAAAAGACTATCAAAGCGGTTACCAGTAGGATTTCCTACGGTGGTGGTTGTATTAACGATACCATTATTCATTTGGCCACCAGTGAAATGGCCTTTGGCGGTGTGGGAGAAAGTGGCATGGGTGGGTATCACGGTAAGGCTGGCTTTGAGGCCTTTAGCCACACAAAGAGCATTGTGGATAAAAAAACTTGGATAGACCTACCTGTTCGCTACCAGCCCTACAACAGAGGCTTGTACAGTAAGCTTTTAAACTTGTTGCTACGGTAACTGGTGCCTCAAAGTCTGCTTAATCAGTCAGTATCTTCATGCGAGGAAAATTATGCTCATTTAAGAGAAAAAAATATTTATTTATCAATTTTCTATATTGAAGATATGGGGTAAATCCTATAGAATTATGCGAATATTTATCGAACAGGATGTAAAAGATGGGAAAATACTTGATTAAGCGGGTGTTGATGGCTCTATTTACAGTTTTTTTAGTGGCTACCGTCACCTTCTTCCTGATGAATGCTGTGCCAGGAAATCCTTGGCTCAGTGACAAAACACCACCCCAAAGCGTTATTGATGCATTGAATGCAAAGTATGGTCTGGATAAGCCCCTTCCAGAGCAATATCTTCGTTACATGGGGAATTTATTGCAGGGTGACTTTGGTGCTTCTATTAAGATGTCTAAAAATCGACCTGTGCTAGAGATGATTACGGAAAAGTTTCCCATTTCTGCTAGCCTTGGTATTGTTGCCGTTGCTTGGGCTGCTTTAATCGGCATACCCTTGGGTTGTCTTGCTGCCTATCGCCGAGGAAAATTGGTGGACAGTGTCTTACGTGTTGTTACCACCTTGGGAGTTTCTCTTCCGAGCTTTGTTGTGGCTACCACATTGATGGTCTTGTTTTGTGGAGGTATTCCTTCTCTCCATTTCTTTCCCAATACCTTTTCTGCAGCTAACGGAATTCGAGGCTACGTGTTGCCTTGCTTCTGTCTTGGTTTGTATCCCATGTGTTATATTGCCAGACTGACCCGCTCTTCCATGCTGGATGCTATTAATCAAGAATACATCAAAACAGCCTATGCTAAGGGACTTTCCGTAGTGCCCATTGTTTTTAAACACGCTCTGAGAAATGCCTTAATTCCCGTTATTACCTACATTGGCCCTCTCACCGCCTTTACCCTGTGTGGAGGATTTGTAGTAGAAAATGTTTTTGGTATTCCAGGCTTGGGAAAGGCCTTTGTTCAGTCCATCACCGCCCTAGACTATCCCATGATTATGGGAACTGCCATCTTTTTGGCAACCTTCATTGTGGTGATGAATCTTTTAGTGGACATCATGTATAAAGTGGTAGATCCCCGCATCAATTTGACCCAGGGAGCAAGCTGATTATGAGTGAAAAGAAGATTGTTATTGGCTCTTTGCAGCCAGACATTGAAGATATTCTAAAGTGGAATGATTTTGATGCCAATGATTTTGAAAAGGCTCAGGATTCTGAAAAAGAAGATTTTATTCCTTTGCGTGCCAGTGTTTCCTATTGGGCAGATGCTTGGCGACGACTGAGAAAAAATACCGTAGCCATGGTGGCCTTAGGGGTGCTTGTTTTCATTTCCCTCTTTGCCTTTTTGGGACCTGTGATTGTGCCCTATGGCTACGAAGAATTTAATCGTGGAGCAGAAAACCTGCACCCCTGGCATACCTCCTTGGAAGACCAGAAAAAATTGGCAGAGGCCATGGAAGTAAAAAGCCCTGAAGAAGCCGTTGCTGTGGCCCAGGCTGAAGCTGCTGCTCAGGGTAAAACCTTATCTTCCGTGGAATTAGCTCAGATTCGAGCAAAGGCTCGTGCAAAGCAACAATACAAGGATGAAGCAGGTAATGTGCTGTCTGGTGCTGCCTTGGAAAAGCATTTACGGAAGGAACTGAGAATCAGCAACAAAGCCTTTGGTTATTCTCGTGCTGAGCTGGAGCGAAAGGCGGCGGGAGAATCTGTATTCCCCCACGTTTTTGGTACCGACAAATTCGGCCGTGATATTATGGTTCGTGTAATGATTGGAACTCGAGTTTCCATGATTGTTGGTGTGGCCGCCGCCCTGCTGGTGCTTGTTATCGGCTCACTGTATGGTTCCATTTCCGGCTACTTTGGTGGCAAGGTGGACGTGGTAATGCAGCGAATCGTAGAGGTGATTTATTCTGTGCCAGAGGTTCTTGTTATTCTGCTATTGTCTGCTATGCTGGGAGAAGCCATGAAGGCCTACGCCAGTTCTGGTGGTTTTGGTGCTGACTTGGTGAGCAAAATGGGTGCAAACCTAATTTCCATGTTTATGGCCTTTGGTATGCTGTACTGGGTTGGTATGAGCCGCATTATTCGTGGACAGGTTTTGCAGGTAAAACAGCAGGAGTATGTTACTGCGGCTAAGGCATTGGGAGCTTCTCACGCTCGGATTATCCGCCGTCACCTGTTACCAAACTGTATCGGTCAGCTGGTAGTTACCACCTGTTTGCAGATTCCTTCTGCTATTTTCTTGGAGTCTTTTCTGTCCTACCTTGGTGTAGGAATTTCTGCTCCCATGACCAGTCTTGGTTCCATGGCTGCGGAGGCTACTCAGGGAATGTACACCTATCCTTATCGACTTTTGTTCCCAGCCTTTGTGCTGAGTATTATGATTCTCTCCTTCAATCTGTTTGGAGATGGTCTGCGGGATGCTTTGGACCCACGGCTGAAGAAATAGGTACGGCTAAAAATGCCGTTCAAAGGAGAAGGAGCGAATTATGGCAGAAAATAAATTGTTGGAAGTAGAGGATTTGAGAATTTCCTTCTTTACTCCCGCCGGAGAGGTAAAGGCTGTAGGAGGAATTTCCTATGACCTGAACTATGGAGAGGTAATGG
>JAGBXW010000092.1 GCA_017629095.1 Treponema sp.
GCTTAAGACGCGCCGCCAGCGTTCGTTCTGAGCCAGGATCAATCTCTCCATGATTTATTCATTAGCCTCAAGGGCTAGTGATTCCATTTCAGTTTGATTACTTCTCTTTTATCAATATTAAAGGTATCTGCCACACTTTCGTATGGCTGACTTTATCGATTTCTCGATATACGCCACCTTATTGCTGACTTCTTACTTCTCTTTCAAGAAGTTCGTCGTTTTTTTTCTTCCCTTCCCTCATAATGTTTAAGAACACTGCGATTTACATCGCTTTTCTTTCGCAAGTAAAGCTAGTTTATCACACATCGTTTCACTTTGTCAAGCACTTCTCAAAAACTTTTTCAAGTTTTTTTTTCGTTTTCGCTCAGTCAGTCGCGTTAGCGTCTTTCGTTGCGTCAACGATGAAGACTATATCACACTCACTTCAGATTGTCAAGTGTTTTATTTTTATTTTTGCATTTTTTTTTATTTTTTTTCTGAATTTTTCAATAAGCCCCAGAAATGTACTAAATAATCGGTAAACGAAGCATATGCAGCTATTAAACATAATGCAATTAGGATAATTCTACCAATACTCAGACTCTCCATAAGCATGTTAATATTTATCCCTAATCTTGCACATGACTCAATTACAAGGCAGTAGAAGGTAGTAATGACGTAAAGTACTGTTTTGAATTTACCTCCTTTACGAGCACCAATTGCAACACCCTTTTGAATTGCCATCATACGAATAAAGTTCATGCAAAATTCGCGATATAAAATTAATATGAAAATTATTCCGGGCATGTAACCAGAAATCACGAGACAGCAAAATGTTGTCAGATGTACCAATACATCTGCAAATGGATCGAAAAGTTTTCCAAAATCACTCACTGCATTCGTTTTTCTTGCATAAAAACCATCAAGAAAATCAGTAAACTCCATGAAGGCAAGTAATGGAAGCAAAATCCACACAGAAATGGTTGGAGAAAACTTTGTCCAAACTGGTAAAAAATACAACAAGTAAAATACAGGGGACAAAACAATCCGTGACAACGTAAATTTATCTGCAATTTTCATAGAATTAGTATACCTGTTTGCTCTTTATTCTGTAAAGTACACCTACCCATTTTATGGATAGGCCTTAAAATCCTGGACGACGCTTATAGCAGACTCCACCTCATATCCTTGCATAATTTCAGATGAAATTACAACAGCTTTTTCAACAGCGGCCATAGAATCAGCCACACCTTGAAGAATAACTTGCTTATCAGTCACAATAGCCTTAAGGAAGCTAATATTTACCTTATGCTCAAAAATGAGCTTGTTCACCAAATGTTGAGCTTTTACCAGCTCTTCAATTTTTTTCTTGCCCGCATTTTCTTTTTCGTTTGTAACAAGATGATGACAAGTGTTGATAATTGTTTCCGTAGCGGAATCGATATCCAACAAACCCGTGTTGATTACAAGATGATAGTGAGCAGGATTTTCGTGATCAAGGTTAAAAAAACTCTTGTGAAACCCTGATCGGTTTGCATCACTTTCGGTAATACGTTGAGTTGCCTGTTTTTCGTCCCAAGAAAATTCATTCATAAGACGTTGACGGCGAATAGTATCTTTGGCTACAAAACGTACAGACAGAAGGTTAGGCAAATCCTCCAAAATGGCAAAAGCACCTCGTCCGATTAAAATACAATTTTGCTGTGAAGCTGCTTCTAAAACAGCAGTTTGCAAATAATCGAGATACTCATCTCTATCCTTTGTGAGAGAAGCAAAAAAACTAGGTTTTCGTTCATCATATTTCTTCAGTTTTTCTGCAGGGAACCCCAAATCTATGATTTTTTGTTCAATTGCCTGCCGACCAATGAATACATAATCCATTCGTTGAGCCAAAGCAGTGGCAATTTCATCTCCAAGAGCAGCAACTTGACGGGAAATGGTAATAATAGCCATAGAAAACCTCCAAATCTATAAAAAAACAAGGCAAAAAGGGCTCTTTTTTCCACAGAGACCCCCCTTTTTACAAAAGCCCTTGCGTTTTTTTATGAAAACTATAATCATAGGATAATCGCAAACTACCAGAATGTCAAAGAATTTATATTTTGATATTCGTATATGAGGATTTTGGCATGGATGATTCTAAATTACAGTGGCAGGCAGGGGAAAAGAAATTACTTTATTCTGCTCCCATTCTCACTGTTCAACAGCAGACAAGCACTGCTCCAGATGGTTCAAAAGGAAATTATATCGTAATAGATGCCCCTGACTGGGTGATTGTTATTCCTGTGTTGGAAAATCCTAGGAGGTTTGTCTTGGTGCGGCAATGGAGACATGGCTCCCTGTCTTTGAGTACGGAGTTTCCAGGAGGAGTAATTGACCAGGGAGAAACACCTCCACAGGCAGCGGAACGAGAACTGTTGGAAGAAACAGGATATAAGGCAGGGAAACTGACTCATCTTGGAAGCATGAGTCCCAATCCGGCAATTTTTTCAAATCAAGTACATTGTT
Organism: Treponema sp.; assembly: GCA_017629095.1. Classification (GTDB taxonomy): domain Bacteria; phylum Spirochaetota; class Spirochaetia; order Treponematales; family Treponemataceae; genus Treponema_F. The sequence continues at coordinate 2,488 of JAGBXW010000092.1, forward strand.
ATGTAGCAGAAGACCTAGTTCCTACAGGGACACAGGACTTGGATAAAGATGAATTTGTAGAATATTTTACCCTTCCTGAAGATGAGGTCTATGCCATGATGGGAACCTCCGAATTTCCTCATGCACTGATGACTGCTGCAATGGATTTGTATCGAAATTACCTGAACAAGAAATAAAAAAAGAGGCCGTCTTGAATGAAGTTTTAAAAACCTCTCAGACAGCCTTTTGCTTAAGTTTTGAGTGAATAACTCAAATTATTTTTTTCCAAACACACTATACTCTTTTTGGGGGTCGTAGATGCCTTCTCGAACCTCACCGTCAATGCTTGGAATACGAATCTTGATTTCTGGCTGGATTACATCGGGATTTGAGACATTATCCAATACACCTTTGTTTGCATTATACAAAATCTCCCACTTAAAAGGATCATTGTACACAAAGGGTTTTGCAGCAATATTCCAGAAACAATCCTTTGTTTTTTTCCAGTCGTGGATGATGTAGTACTCAGGGTAGGTTCCTTTGTTTTTAGCGGCGGCCAGAGCTTCTTGTTCCAGACGCAATCGCTCAGCTTCCTCTTCGGCCAAGCGTCGCTGCCGTTCTTCTTCTTCAAGACGCAAACGTTCTTCCTCTTGGAGACGGAGTCGTTCAGCCTCCTCTTCTTGGGCAAGGCGTTTTCTTTCATCATCTAGCTCTTGCAAGCCAGCCAGAGCATCCATAGATTGAAGGGCCAGTTGCTTTGCTTCAACATATTTTTCGGAAGAGAAGGCTACCTGAGCCTGTTCAACAAGGGCCATGCTTTCGTTGTACATTTCGGGAAAGTGCTCATCAGCCTTCAGGCTACGGGCCCAAACCAAACGATTCCGAGCAACGCGAATTTGAGTGTCAGCCTCGGAACGGAGCAACATCATTTCCACATACTGACGAGATAGCTCAGCATTTTCTTCTGCTTTGATAGTATATTCCACGGCCAAATCATATTCACCGGAATCAAAGGCATTCTGGGCCCGAACAGCGTAGGCTTCTGCCAGCTTTTGATACTGGTTATCTGCATAACTAACAGCGGCAACTACAAAAGGCACAAAGAAAAGTGCTACAACAACAAGAAGCTTTTTCATCGTTCACCTCCCACAGTTGCAGCTTCTTCAACAGGAAGGCCTTCTGCAGCACCAGTTTCTTGAACGGGAAACTCTTCTGTAGGAGCGACATCTGCGGTAACTTCTTCTGAGGAAGTCTCTTCTGAAGGAAGTGTTTCTTGAACAGGTAATGCTTCTGCGGAAATAGCATCTGGAACGGCTGCATCCTCAGAAGTTGTAACTTCTTCTTCTTGCAAAGGAGCAATTTCATCGGCTTCCGCAGCAAGGGCAGCAGAGGCATCCACCTTCTTTTGGGCACGACGAATAGCCTCTTCAGCAGCCGCTCTTCGTACAAAAACCTCATCGTAAATGGCGGTAAAATCATTTGTAGCCTTTATAAAATCATCATAGGCGCTTTCGTAATTTTTGAGCGTGAAAGCAGATTCAGCACTAGCAAGGACTGCTGTGGCAGCAGCATATGCATCTTTGGCAGCCATGGCAGATTTAATGGAATCAGCTTTTTCTTTGGCAGCCAAGGCTCGTTCCCGCTGGGACTGACACAATGTTTCATAATTAGCAGCAAGAATAGAAAAATATGCATCATAAGCAATGGTTGCCTGTTCATTGAGCTGATTACCAGCAACACCTTCTGCATTCAATTTTTGAGCCTGCTCTAAGGCTGCATCACCCTTTTGGAAATTTTCTGGATCAACATCCTGTAAGCCTGCTTCAACAATTCTTTCTCGCATATCCATTGCTTGGGTAAGTTTTGCCATTGCTAAATAAGAATCCCGTAAGGTTTCAATTTGGTTGCGATAATCTTCGTGAGGATTTTCCTGCTGGGCTTGTAACAAGGCCTCGTATTCAGCAGCAATTTTTGCAAATTCATCGGGGAACCGAGTATCGGCACCAACAGCTTCTGCAGCTTCACGAGCAGCTGACAACTCAGCCATAAGACGTGCCGTATCAGCAGCAAGAAGAGCAGCCTGAGCTGCAGCCTCTTCGTCAATTCCAGACTCTTCCACAATAGCATCTGCAATTTCTTCAGTAACAGGAGCTACCACCTCTGGTTCAGCTTCTGGGGTAGAACTACATCCCGTAATCAACAGTAGTAGGGACACGGAAACAATAAGAAATAAAAGCCGTACCTGCCTTATCACACAACCCTCCTCAAATGGACTTTCTCAATACCCACTGAATTTCAGCGGTGTGAATTGCGAAACCATTTATCACTGCAATCCACATAAGTAAAATTATAGAATTATAACAAAGATACAGTACATGCTTCATTCAAGCAAGCAAAAACAAAACTAAATGAAAAAAAAAATGAGATATAAAGTTACAAAAAGCGTTTTTTTCTCAATTCCATGCTATAATTATAGTAGGTATGTATGCCCATAATCGTTTAGACAGAATTTATGTGTCAATGAGGAGTAAAAATGGCAGAGGATTTTTCTTTTTCTATCGAAAAACAAATTGGTGTAATTTCCCACGGAAGGGGAGGATGGCAGGTTGAATTGAACCTCGTTTCTTGGGGTGGACGAGAAGCAAAATACGATATCCGCAGTTGGTCTCCAGACCATCAAAAAATGGGCAAGGGAATTACCATGACCAAGGAAGAACTTAACACCCTAGCACAAATCATCAATTCCATGGAAAACTAAAAGGGAATTTCTTGGTAGGACTCCAGAGGGCCACCATTTTTTATAACAATGGAATAAAGGATTGTCTGAAGAATTGTTTCTTCTAGGGCTGTCCCCCCAGTTCGTATTTCCATGTCGCTTCGTGCCAGCAGGGCTAAAATTTGGCTTACTTGGGAAAAACTCCACAATCGCCCTGCACTTTGGTATTGACTACGGGATTTTTTTGACACAAAACCCTTTCCACGATAGTCTCCTTCCGAGGGAGAGGGATTTTCTCGTAGCAACAGGTGCCAAACTTGCAACCGACGGAAGCAATAAGTAAGACCAGCAATGAGTTGAATGCCAGAGGAATCTTTGGAAAGGCGTAATTTTTGCAAAATTCCCAAAGCTGTATCTAGGCGTACAGAGGGAGAGCGGCTACCTTCGCACAGGGCATTAAAGAGGGTAAAGGCCGTTTCTTCCCGATTGTGGGCCAGAATTTGTTCCACATCCTCCCCAGTAACCTTGTAGCCCGGTTGGAAGCAGAGGAAAAAACGGGAGCATTCCGATTTAAGAGCCTCTGTATTGTTTTCCACCATATCGAGAATTAACTCAATGGCATCGGAAGAAAGGGAAAAACCATTTTTTTTGAAATAATTTACCAGCCATTGTTCCTTGCGGTTTTCGAACATCTCCCAGAAAATCTGCTTGTTGGCCTTGGGAATCAGGGCTTCTAGTTTTTTGTCACAGCTAATTTCATCAGAAACCAAAACAAGAATCGTCTGACTTTCTGAAGCTGACGCTATCCAAGAAGACAGCAACTCCAAATCTTCCTTTTTTTTAAGAAGCTCAGCTCCGTGGAAAACCACAAAACGTGCTGCCGAAAAAAGGGAATCGCTAAGCAGAAGATTCATTATTTGAGGAAATTTTGTTTCTGATGCGTAAAAAGAATGTTCGTCCAGGAGTCCTGACTGCTTTCTGGCAGCCACACGAAGTTGGAGAATGGCTTCATTCCGATCTCCAACTTCTGGCCCTGTAAACAAATACACTGGTGCTTGGCCCATCAATAATTCCTGATGATGCTAGAAAGAATACCTACGATATGAACGTCCTGACAATAGATGGGCTTAAACGCATCATTTTCTGGCTCCAAGCGCACCCGATTAGATTCGCGATAAAACCGCTTGAGAGTAATGGCATCATCCAACACTGCCACCACAATCTGTCCATTGTCAGCCATGTTACACTGGTGAATAACGGCAATGTCTCCATCGAGGATTCCTGCATTGATCATGGAAGAACCCTTAACCTTGAGTGCAAAATACGTACCGTCATTTTTAACGAAGGGTTCTGCCAAATTCACGTATCCGTCATAGTTTTCTTCGGAAAGCAAGGGTTTTCCTGCAGCTACAGAGCCTAAAAGTGGTACACGAGTAACAGATGGAGGTGGTTCATAGCCTTCCTCATCCATAATAACTCGAACAGAACGAGAACGCTTATCTGATTGAGAAAGATATCCTTTTTTTTGAAGAGCAGCAAAATGACACTGAATGGCACCTAACGAAATGTTAAAATGACTAGCACACTCACGAATAGTGGGAGGACAACCATTTTCCATGGAGTAGGTACGAACAAAATTCAGAATTTCCAGTTGCCGGCCGGTAAGCGCCTTCATAAGCTATTCTTCCTCAAATTTGTTTTCAAAAAGAGCGGCAATCGCAGCTACAGCGTCGGCAGCGTCACTTCCGTCAGCCTTCAATACAAGATTTGTATTATACCCAGCAGCCATGGTAATAACACCCATAATTGACTTAGCATTTACCGTGGTGTCGTTATTTTCCAGCAAAATTTCAGAAGAAAATTTGTTTGCAGTCTGGGCAATCAAAGAGGCGGGACGTGCATGAATCCCTGCACGATTGCGAACTGTCAAAATTTTCTCTACCATAAAAACCCCCTGATGAAAAATTATATTGTTTAGTAAGAATCGTCACTACCATAATACGCAGCCTGAGCCGCACCAGTTTCTATCCACTTAAGGATATTTTGATTAAATTCCTTGGCAGAATAATACCCCATGGACTTGAGACGCTCATTCATAGCGGCTGTCTCAATGATGATGGGCAAGTTTCGACCAGGTTTAACGGGAATTTCCAAAAAAGGAATTTGGACACCGAGGAGTTCCTGGGTATGCTGCTCTGTACCAAGGCGGTCGTATACCTTGTCTGCCTTCCATTCTTCCAGTTTTACCACCAGCTGCACTTCTTTTTGCTCCCTAATGGAGCCAACACCATAAAGCTGGGATATATTGATGATGCCCAACCCACGAATCTCCATGTGGTGGCTTATCATCTGATTGGCACCTCGCCCCAGCAAGGTGTTTCCGTTTACACAACGCAACTCCACAACGTCATCAGCCACAAGACGATGGCCTCGCTCTATGAGCTCCAGAGCAGTTTCACTTTTTCCAACACCGGAGCTACCGGTAAGAATAATGCCAACACCAAAAACCTCCACCAAAACTCCGTGAATACTTTTTCGTGAGGCAAAAATATCAGAAAAAACTCGCAAAAGTCGAGTTGAGAACTCCGTAGAATTGAGACTTGTCTGAAGAACTGAACAACAGGCTGCATCTGCAATGTCTAAAAACTTTTGGGGTGGCTCCAAACTTCGGGTAAATACGCAACAAGGAAGCTCATACTCGAACAATTTCTCTATTGTGGTGGTATTTCCCTCTGCAGAAAGTTTATTCAGATAGGCTATTTCTCCACGGCCAAATAACTGCACTCGATCATAGGCAAAAGAATCATAGAAACCAGTAAGTGCCAATCCTGGGCGATTAAAGTCAGGAACGGTAATAGCACGAACCAATCCTTTTCGGCCACACAGACAGTTGAGATGAAGAGAATTGTGGGCTTTTAAGTCTAAATCTAAAAGATCTAGCACCGTAAATTTTCTATCAGCCATGGTTACCTTACTATACACACTACCATACATTTTTGCAAGGTAAGGTTATAAAAAAAGGGTACCTATCCACAAGCCGTCATAAACACCCCTGGATAGTACCCTCCCCCTAATTAAAGCAGAAAGCAAAATATACACCATGCTTTCACGCTACTGTATATATGGAATTATTTCTTTTCCTGAATCTTTTCCTTTTCTTTGTGAACCTTCTGGTCAAGAATATCCATCATCTTGTTAAGTGCTGCGGCAAAGTCATAATCATCTGCAGAAACGTGAGCAACCGTTCCCCAGCGGAAATTAACAGAACAGTCAAAGATGAACTTCTTGTCCTCTTTTACCCGAAGAATAAAATCCACAATCAAGTCTTCTGCATACTTTATTCTCTCAATCTTCTTGTTAATGAGATCGAGTTGATCCTGTTCAAAGTCGAATCCAACTGCGTTTACTGATGTTGTCATAGAAAACCTCCTGGAGAATAAATTGATGGTGCGATACCGTCACTCCAGCACTGTGGACAGACGGTATCACCTACACTACCTTTATAGTATACACCCAGAATTGGAAATTGCAAAGTTTTTTTTACGTGCAAAAGTCTTTAGTGAAAATTCCTTTTTCATGGAGAAACATGTTCCCGCTGAGAGATAGAAAGATAGCTCCAAATTCGAGGGTCTTCCTGTCCAAGACACCAAAATCCAACGGCTTTTATACCAGCGTCAAAATAATTGTCCAACCGAAGGGTAAGAGAATGAATATCATCATAATACCCAGTTACAGTAACCTCTGGAACGGTATAACTAAAGGTGGGAATATGATTTTCTCGAGTGATTTGATCTGAGGTAACTTCATTTTCTCTCAGAATCCGTTGAATGCCAGAAAAATAAAAGGCACGATCCATGGAAACATCATCCCAAGTACGCCCATAAAATGGCAGCCCCATAACCAACTTATCTCTACCGATGGTTTCCAAAGAATGTTTAACAATCATGTTACACCATTCGATAGAGGCAACAGGACCAGGTTTACTGCTAGACCAATGTTCATCGTAGGCCATGACAAATACCTTATCTACCCACTGGCTCAGTCGTTTGTAATCATAGACGTCATTTTCCAGAGTTCGTATTCTAGCAGGAAGGGCAATAGAAAAAAGCTTATGAGGCAGACGTTCCCGTAATTCTTTGATAAAAGAATAGAAGGTGTCTACATCACGCTTAGGCACCAGCTCGAAATCGATTTGCAAACCATCAAACGGTTCTGTGGCTGCTACAAGGTCATCAATAAGTTTACTACGAACCGTACCTTCAGGTGCCAAAGCAAAATGAGAAAGCGAGGTACTATTACAAGCCACAACAAGGTGAACACGGCCCTCATATCCAGCCAATTTTTTTGGATTAGGCACTCCCACCAGTTCACCGTAAGTATTCAATTCTGCACTGAAATAGCCCACATCAGTAATGGGATATTCTGGTTTTAAATATTCCTCGCTGTCGGCAACTAAATAGGCCCAGACCTCAAAGAAATTGGCAGATCGAGGCTCCACATTGGGAGCTTCTATGATGTAATGCTCCCCAATTTTATCACCACTCGGTTGTTCTTCTCCCATCTTTTCTGGAGCTTCCAGAGCTGCAGGACGACGAGAACCAGCCACTGCAAAATGCACCACAAAACAACTGAATAGTGCAAGACATACCAGTTTTCTATACCGACAATAGTTTTTTCTTATCACGTTACACTCCATCTACAGTTACAATTCGATAACAAGATTTTTCATCATCAACTGGAGAAAGACGACTCTCCAGTTCCAGAATATGCTTCTCACAAGGCAACACCTCAGTAACGTCATGGGTTACATGAAGCAAGGTGGTGGTACCTGTGGTGGCGATCGTTTCTAGCAAATGAAGGATGCGACTACGCTGATTTCCGTCCAGACCGTGACAAGGCTCGTCAAGAATCAGGAGTGGGGGACATTTTACTGCAGCTCGTAAAATCAAAATGGCACGCTGCTCACCATAGGACAGGGAACGGAAGGCCTCATGTCCCCGCCCCTGAAAGCCGCCGATTTCCAGCCACCGCTCCACTGCCATCTGCTCCACCTGAGAACGCTGCTGGTACAGACCGATGCTGTCGTGAAAGCCAGAAAGCAATACAGCTTCTATATCGGTGCCCCCCACCATGCGATATTCCAGATGCAAGCGATAGGAGACGATACCCATCTTTTCCTTTAGCTCCCAGATGGTTTCTCCCGTGCCACGACGACGGCCAAAGATGGAGACATTGTTGCAAAATACCTGCATATTGTCTCCAGTAATCAGCTCCAGAAGAGTGGTTTTTCCCGAACCGTTGGGCCCACGCACCAGCCAATGTTCTCCAGCACGGACTTGCCAGGTTAACTTGTTCAGTACAACCTTGTCACCCCAAGCCACCCGCACATCCTGCATATCTACCAAGACCTCTGGGGCCTTGTTGCCCTCTGCAGGGCCTCCTGTTGTCAGGCTCCTTACAAAATGAGTTTGCTGGGCATGAAGTTCACGGAAGGTTGATTCGGTCTGATGACGGAGCTCTTGTTGCTGATCCTCACCGCCAGCTTCTTTTCCCCGAATAGCCAGCAGATTTTTATAATCTTGGATTTCCCCTTGAAAAGAAAGTCTTCCCGCTGAAAATTCTGCCACGTGGGTAATGCCAGAAGGAATTTCTTGAAATCTTTTTAAATCCACCGACTCCATAACAAGCATGATGATAGGAGCTTCATGAGACTTCATTCTTTCAGAAAAGAAATTCTTTAGGATACTGCAAGACTGCACATCAAGCCCCGCAAAAGGCTCAGACAAAATCAAGAGCTGGCAGGAGGAAAGGAGACTGCGACACAAAAGCACCCGCCGCACCTCTCCCGTGGAAAGATATTTTACCCCACGATGCAATACCGAAGCCACACCACACAGCTGTACCTGGGGCAACTGCTCCAAGGCGGCCACCTCCACAGGTTCAGGTAACACCTCGCACATAAAACTGGCGGCAGTACGGCCAATATCGATTCCTCCTTCGATAAAATCCCCTTCGTCCCTATCCCGTTCCTCCTGAATCAAGGCCGCCGCTGTTTCCAAGGACACCAGCTGAGTCCTGTCAGAAAATCTATTAAAATACTGCACCCCAGCGCAGTTCTCTACATCTTGGTTCACTGACTCAGGATGAAACACCGGTTTTCGAGACTCATCCCGATGATTCACCAAAGCCTGAATAAACTGATCCTTTCCTCCACCACTGGGACCTGTAATCAACCACACCTGACCTTCCTGCAAATTCCAAGAAAATGGCTGAACCATCTGCCGATCCCCTGTCCACACACTACACCTTTCAATCGAAATAAAACGCTGCCCTTCCATGTTTTTTACTATACCACGGTATAGCAACTTTGTTTAGCCTTAAAAAAAAATCTTTTTTTGTTAATTTTTTTTATTTCCCCCTTGATTAAATCTTTTTCATATGCTATTGTATTCAAACCGAGCCGGCGTGGTGGAATGGTAGACACGATAGACTCAAAATCTATTGCGGGCGACTGCGTAAGAGTTCAAGTCTCTTCGCCGGTATACACAAGGAGTTGCAAAAGCAACTCCTTTTTTTTGTTCAAATGACTTTTTCTCTCCATTTACTCATGGAGGTCTCTTTTATTCCTATTGACTTAGTAGGAAAAGAAAAGTACAATCACAGCCACAATCACACTGATAGGAGACCACCATGGCAAAGATTTATACATCTGCAGATCAGCTTATTGGGCGAACCCCTCTACTGGAACTTACCCGACTCCAAAAGCAACTGGGGCTGGAGGCTCGTATTCTTGCAAAGCTGGAGCTTTTTAATCCAGCGGGTTCCGTAAAAGACAGAATTGGCAAGGCTATGATTGATGCTGCAGAAGCAGCAGGAACACTACAGCCTGGGGCCACCATCATTGAACCCACTTCTGGCAACACTGGCATTGGCCTAGCCGCTGTGGCTGCAGCCCGTGGCTACAAGCTGATTCTCGTTATGCCAGAAACCATGTCTGTAGAACGTCGCCTTCTAGCTCAGGCCTATGGTGCTCAGCTGGAGCTTACCGAAGGGGCAAAGGGCATGAAGGGTGCCATTGAACGAGCAAAGGAATTGGCACAACAAATCCCCAATAGCTTTATTCCCGGCCAGTTCGAAAACCCTGCCAATCCTCAGGTGCACCGTGAAACCACCGGCCCTGAAATCCTCCAAGACACAGATGGGGCTGTGGATTTCTTTGTAGCAGGAATAGGAACAGGTGGAACCATTACTGGTGTAGGCCAGTACCTGAAAGAAAAGATTCCGGGAGTGCAGGTAGTGGCGGTGGAACCCACTGATTCACCAGTGCTTTCCAAGGGAGTGGCAGGAGCCCACAAAATCCAGGGCATTGGAGCAGGCTTTGTTCCCCAGGTGCTAGATACAAAGGTCTACGATGAAATCCTTCCAGTAGCCAACGAGGATGCCTTTGAAACAGGCCGCTTGTTAGGTAAGAGCGAAGGAGTACTGGTGGGCATTTCCTCTGGGGCAGCCTTGTGGGCAGCCATTCAACTTGCTCGCCGTGCTGAAAACAAGGGCAAGACCATTGTGGTGCTGTTGCCCGACACAGGAGAGCGGTATCTTTCCACTCCCCTATTCACTGAATAGCCCAAGAAATCCTTCTTTCTAAAAACACATACTCATTCCGCCTTCGTTACGACGGAATTGTACTGCTTCTTCCATGGCCTCTGCTCCAATCACTGGGGTGGAGGCCATGTCTGCAATGGTGCGTGCTATCTTGAGACAACTGGCAACAGCTCGGGGAGAAAAGCCTTCCTGTTGCACAGCCCTACCAAGAACCTGCTGGGCGGCGGCAGTATATTGGCATATTTCTGTGATTTCCTCTGGCAAAAGCTGGGCGTTGGGCTTTCCCTGTCGTTGCCGCTGGATTTTCACTGCCTGTTTAATAGCAGGCCGCAACTCCGCCGTAGTTGAACTTGCCCTACTTCCCTCCTCTGGCACAAACACAGGGACACGGATATCCATTCGATCCAGCAAGGGAGCAGAAAATTTTCGCCAGAATTGCTCCACGGACTTAATGCTACACAGACACATTTTTCCCGGTACCCCAAAGTTACCGCAGGGACAAGGATTTGTGGCCACTAACAGCTGAAAACGACAGGGATAGCAGGTACTACGACCAGCCCTTGTTAAGGTAACTTGACCTGTTTCCAAGGGCACTCGCAGAGCCTGCAAGACGGAGGTTTTGAACTCAGAGGCTTCATCTAGGAAAAGCACCCCATTATGAGCCAAGGAAATCTCTCCTGGTCTGCAGTGGTAACCTCCTCCCACCATGCCTTCCAAGCTGGCACTTTGGTGAGGCATTCGGAAGGGAGGCTCCCGCAGCAAGGACTGGTTCTGGGGCAAAAGCCCTGTCAAGCTGTAAATTCGGGTCACAGGCTGAGCTTCTCCCCAAGTAAGGAGCGGAAGGAGACCAGGGATTTTTTGCAGAGCAAGGGTTTTTCCACAACCAGGAGGACCAAAGGCCAAAAGGTTGAGGCCTCCTGCAGCAGCAATTTGCAGGCCCCGCACCAATTGTGGTTGCCCACAAACATCTGCCAGCTCAAACTCAGGCCTTATATCAAGAAACTCTACCTCATCCTGCCACTGAGATTCTACCACGTAGGAGGCCTCCTTCTCCCAAGCAGAATAAGACAAAAGACCTGCAAAAGCCTGCTTTAAGTCAGTGGCAGCAAAAACCTTCATACCAGCCACAGAACGAGCTTCTTGGGCATTGTCAGCAGGCACAATGCAACAGCTAATCCCCTGCTCTCGAGCAGTAGCGGCGGCGGCATTTACACCACGAACAGCCCGCACCCTGCCAGAAAGCTCCAGCTCTCCCATAATCAAACAGCGCCCCTCTGGCACAGAACCTGCTTCCGCCGCCTCCGCCAGCACCGCCAAGGCAATGGCCAAGTCAAAGCCAGCACCTTCCTTCTTCAAGTCTGCGGGAGAAAGGCTAATGATAATTCGCTCTGGAGGAAACTGAAAGCCTGAGTTCAGCAAGGCGGACCGCATCCGCTCCCGAGATTCCCGCACCGCTCCGTCTGCCAAACCCACCATGTCTACACCGGGAATACCACGGCGTAAATCCACCTCAACGGTAACAATAGCACCTTCATAGCCAAAGGGTGAAAAACTGAAAATCTGCATTATATCTTGTCCTTGGAAAAAAATTAGAAGGCATGCTTGGCAAAGAAAAGGAGGATTTCAGTCACCAAGGGGGGAAAGTATTCGGGACTGTGAAACCAAGCATCCTTCTATATTTATTATTAGCGTGAACTTTAAAAAAAATGCGTTTTTTCAAAAAAAATTTTAAAAATCGTGGATATTTTTTTTCTAATTACTATAATGATGTTTCAATCTATCAATTTTTTAATTTTAGGAGACATACATCATGGCAGAAACAACCAACATTCCAGAGCTGTCCGAACTGCAAGATAGCCTTCCAGAGCAGTTCGAACTGCAAGATAACCTTCCAAAGCAGTTCCGAGACAAGGTAGTGCTGAAGGTATCAAAAATTATCAATGTGGAGCAGCATCCTGGGGGAACCATGCTCTACATCCTGACCTTGGATTGTGGCGATGAGGAGCCACGGCAGATTGTGAGCTCCATCGTGCCCTTTTATAAGCCGGAGGAATTGCAGGACAAGCACATTGTATTGGTGTACAACTTAAAGCCCGCCAATTTCCGTGGAGTTCGAAGCAATGGTATGTTGCTGGCAGCATCAGAGGCCGCTGACGAAGAGCATGAAACCTGCGAGGTGCTTTTTGCCCCAGAATTTGCCGTGGGAACACAGCTGGAGCCAGAGGGATTGGAGCCACCTCAGGAAAAATTGTGCTACGTAAAGCCTGACAAATTCTTTTCCTTCCCCTTGGTTACAAAAGACGGCTTTGTGGAGCTGGAAGGAAAGAAAATTGGTGCTGAGGGTAAATTCCTTACTGCATCAGTGTACAAAAACGGCGTGGTAGGTTAATCCTCCCTACCATGACAATTCCCGTCCTTTCTGCTATACTCTTGAGTCATGAATGTGCTTTCTATCAAGGATTTAGGTAAGATTGGACGGGATGAGCCCCTTTTTTCTGGGGTGACCTTTGGTCTCAACAGCGGAGAAAAGGCTGCCCTTATTGGACGAAACGGCTGCGGAAAAAGTACTTTGCTGGCCTGTATTGCTGGCACCCTCACCAGCGAGGAAGGTTCCATCGTTACCGCAAAGGAATGTGGCATTTCCTTTCTTCCACAAAATCCTGCCTACAATCAGCAGGATACCATCCGAGATCACATCTTTAAATCAGAAAGTAGCAAGCTGAAGGTAATTCAGCAATACGAGGAGGTGTGCCAAAAGCTTTCTGCCTCAGACAAGCTAGATTCTAAGGCTTCCTCCCAGCTGCAAGATCAGCTGGATCAGCTTTCAGAGGAAATGACCCAGCGAGACCTGTGGAACTACGAATCACAAATCAAACAAATCCTTACCACACTGGGAATTACTGACCTAGCTCCAACTATGGGCAGTCTTTCTGGTGGCATGATAAAAAAGGTGGCTCTAGCACAAGTCCTTATTGATGACACTGGTCTTTTACTTTTGGACGAGCCCACCAACCAGCTGGACGTTCAGTCCATCGCTTGGCTGGAAGAATATTTACGCACCACAGAGCGAGCCGTGCTGATGGTAACCCACGACCGCTACTTTCTTGACAATGTGTGTTCCTCCATCTACGAGCTGGCCCGAAAGCGCATCAAGCTGTACACGGGAAACTATTCCCAATATCTTGAAAAAAAAGCCACAGAAGCTGAGATCGAAGCCAACACGGAAAAGCGTATTGAATCAGTGCTACGGACAGAGCGGGAATGGCTTTTGCGGGGCCCACAGGCTCGAGGCACCAAGGCACGGGCTCGGGTGGATGCCATCCATCGCATGATTAACCGAGAAAAATTTGCTGCTGACAAGGGCTTTACCTTTGAGGTAGCTGGTCGCAGACTTGGTGGCACTATTTTAGAGCTGGAAAATGTTTCTAAGGACTGGCCCCGCCCCGATGGAAGTAAAAAAACTATTTTGAAGGATTTTTCCTATATCTTCCGAAAGGGAGAGCGACTGGGAATTTTCGGAGGAAACGGCACCGGCAAGTCCACTCTGCTGAACCTCCTTACCGGCAGCCTAGAGCCAGACAGTGGAACCATTAAAACTGGCGTAAACACGGTTTTTGGCTACTACCAGCAAAATCCTCAGATGGAAATGGCCAAGGAAGGCTGCCACATTCCCACGGTGCTGGAATATATTCAAGAAGCAGCAGAGGTTATCACCTTAAACAACGGTAAAACTCTTTCTGCCACCCGCCTTTTGGAGCAGTTTGGCTTTGAAGGCCGAATCCAGTATTCAACTGTAACAAACCTGTCTGGTGGGGAAATGAAGCGACTATATCTAGTGCGGCTTTTAATGGGAAATCCCAACTTTTTAGTGCTGGATGAGCCCACCAACGACTTTGACATTTTTACACTGTCTATTTTGGAATCCTTTTTGGAAGGCTACGGTGGTTGTCTTGTGGTGGTAAGCCACGACCGCTGCTTTATGGACAAGACGGTGGACACCATGCTGATTCTTGATGGAACTGGAATGGTGTCTGGCTTTGTGGGAACCTGTAGCGAATACCTTGATTTTTTAAAGCAGGAAGAAAAAAAGAGCCTTACCAAGGAAGTCCCTTCCCCCAAAGCCCCTTCATCCAAGGAAGACACTGCTGATACAAAGGCTCCCACCTCCGCCACCACCTCCACGGTACGTCGCCGCACCTACAAGGAGCAACAAGAATATCAGGCTCTAGAGGAGCAAATTATGGCGGACGAGGAGCGAAAGGAGGAGCTAGAATCCCTCCTTTCTGGCGGTGAAACAGATTTCAGCAAGCTGGGAGCCTTAACAGAGGAATACAACAACCTTTCATCACGGCTAGAAGCTGCCTACCTACGGTGGGAAGAGCTTGCAGAATTGAAGGAATACTAACCTTCGCTGAGCCACTCCACAGGATTTGCCTCGTGTTCTATGGGCAGGACGCAGACATCACCTTCCACAAAGATTTCTGCTCCACCAGAGGCAATCACCTGTTCTACCTCCTTTCTGTTTCCCATGAAAAACACTATGTCGTTGTTTTCCAGCACAGTTGCCCCTCGTGGAGACACCAGCTTCCCCCCCCGCACAATGGAGGAAATTACCATGGAGTGAGGAAGCTTTAAATCCATGAGCCGCTTTCCTACCAAGGGACTTTCTTCATGAATCAAGGTGTCCACCACGTCAATGTCCGTGTGATCCAGGGCAAAAAGTTCCAGTGAATAGGGAGAGTGGATTTGAGGTGGAATGGCCAACTTGAGCTTCTTTGCCAAAAATGACAGGGTGCTTCCCTGCAAAAGGCAAGAAAGAGCTACCACAAAGAAGACAATGTTAAAAATCATGCCATCTTCATCAAGGCCTTGGGCAGCAGGATAGGTGGCCAAGATAATGGGAACAGCGCCCTTCAGGCCACCCCAGGAAATAAACAATCTATCCTTGTTGGAAAGATGGAAGGGCAATGTGCTGAGCCACACCGTCAGCGGACGAGCCACAAAAATCAGGACAGCCGCCAAAATCAAGCCTGAGCTCCACACTGTCACCATGGATTTGGGGAACACCAGCAAACCAAGCATCAAGAACACCACCATGTTGGCAAAGGTGGAAATACCTGAAATAAAGTGGGATAATCCACGCTTAAACACAAACTTGCTATTTCCCATCCAGAAGCCAGCAAAGAACACAGCGATGGTTCCGTTGGCCTTAATCAAGTCAGCCACACCAAAGATGGAAAGCACGGTACCCACATACAGCACATAGTACATGGACTGGTTGGCACTGCGGAATCGGTTGAAAAGCCACAGAGCCACGCGGCTTAACACAGCGGCAACAAGAATACCACCACCAAACTGCCACAACAGCTGTAGCACTAAAAGGCCAAATTCTGCAGGAGAAGGCAGGCCGCCCTGTAACACCATGTTCACCATAAAGGTTGTAAGCAAGATGGCCATGGGGTCGTTGGCAGCAGACTCAATTTCCAAGGTGGAGGAAACCCGCTCCTTTACTGGCCGCTCTCGCATAATGTTCATAACGGCGGCGGCATCGGTGGAGGATATGATGGCACCAATTAACAGGGAGTAAAGCAGATCCAGCTTGAGCAGGAGGTGAAGCAAAAATCCCAAAGCAATGGCGGTAACAGCTACACCAGCGGTGGCCAAGGTAATGGAAGGACCAGCGTATTTTTTTAGGCTTTCCTTTTTTGTATTAAAGCCACTGTCAAACAAGATAAACAGCAGGGCGATGTTGGCCACATCCCGTGTCAGTCCATAATCATCAAGTTGAATGAGATTCAAACCGTCAGTTCCAGCAAGCATTCCGATAAGCAAGAACACCAACAGTACGGGAACACCAAATTTGTTGCTGAGCTTAGAGGCAAAGGTTCCTGCCACAATCAGCAGACCGAAAATCAAAATCAAGGTGGTGGACATGACAACTCCTAGTAAATTAATATGAAATAAGTATACTAATTCACCCAAGAAAATGAAGTATTTTTGAGATATTTTATAACAAACTTTAATATTTTTTACTAAATTTTAACTTTTACTACAAACTCAAAGTCTTATGAATTTTCTTTTTCCATACTCCACGCAAGATCCTGAACTGCATCAAAGTCAATGTTTTCCACAGCCGAGGCCAGCCGCTCCAGTAATTCCTTTGGCAAAGGAAGCTGCTCCATTTTTTCCACCAAACTATCAAGGGCAGGTAAATCGCAAGCTTCACAGGCAGCAAGGAGCTGGTCTGCGAGATTTTTGACAGCTTTTGAATCAAGGCCTTCAGCAGATTCCTGAACCTTGGCTTCCTCTTTTCCAAAGTGCAGAAGGGATTCCAACACAGGAGCCAAATTTCGGTATGACGCCAGCAATTCAGGTGTTTTTTTTTCAATTTCATCTACCAAAGAAGCCTTACCGCATTTTTCGAGGTATTCAGCTTGGGAAGACACCTCAGTGGCCCCTACAATCCGTGCAGCACTTTTTAAAGCGTGAACTGCAATGGTGTAGGCATGAATATCACCTGTGGCAGCAAAATTTTCTATGTCTTGGGCATTTTTTTCCAAGGTGGCACAAAAGGTCTTTGCAATCCGCTGGTAGGCTTCAAAGCCACCAATATTTTTTACCGCAGCTTCTATGTCGAGGGAAGCCATTTCTGGAGTCGCCAGCAGTTGTTCAAGTCCTGCAGGACTTTGTCCTGCGGGGAGAGAGCTTGCCCTAACCGCATCTTTGCTTTCAAGGGGCTGTCGCATATCCCCAGGAAGCCATTTAGAAAGACACTTTGCAAAATCCTTTCCCTGAACAGGTTTTGACACAAAATCATCAAAGCCATGGGACAGGAACATTTCCGCAGCCCCCTTTACTGCATTAGAAGTAAGAGCCACCACCACATGATGGGTAGAACCTTCTTTTTCTCGAATAATCTTTACCGCTTCTATGCCATCCATTTCTGGCATCATGTGATCCATAAAAATAATATCAAAATCAGCAGCAGACTTTTCACCATTTTCTGGGAAAAGCTGAGCCAGACAAGCCCTCGCACTGCTACAGGTGGTAATATTCACCTTGAATCGAGAAAGAAGTCCCTCTGCCACCTGCAAATTCACAAGATTATCGTCCACCACCATAATGCGGGCTTTTGGTGCGATGAAATCACTATTTTCT
Organism: Treponema sp.; assembly: GCA_017629095.1. GTDB lineage: Bacteria > Spirochaetota > Spirochaetia > Treponematales > Treponemataceae > Treponema_F. Next base: position 19,943 of record JAGBXW010000092.1, read on the forward strand.
ACCTGCTTGGCAAAATAATGGGCAAATTCAGGATGATTCAAAACCTTCTTTACAGAAATTTCCACAAGCTCTGGCTGATTTTTTACCCGAGGCAAGGCGGTAAACATTTGGGAATAGATTTTTTCTAGGGCCAGATACCCACCATCCTCTTGAAGCTTTGTACTATCCAAGGTCTGGGGCAAGGTGATTGCAAAGGTTGTTCCTTCTCCATAGACACTGGAAACAGAAAGCTCACCTCCCATTCCACGAACTAATTGACGAGAAATGAAAAGCCCCAGCCCCGTTCCACCCTTTTTTCGGGTAACCTGCATGTCCACCTGCTGAAAGGCATTGAACAATTTTTCCAAATCCTCAGGCTTTATACCGATTCCCGTGTCAGAAACAAGAATTTGTAATCCTGCAAAGCCCTGACTTCCAGTCTCCCCTTCACCATGCAAGAAATCCACTTTAATGGTGATGGAACCTTCCTCCGTGAATTTCACTGCATTACCCGCCAGATTCAAAATTACCTGTCGAATTCTCACATCATCACCAAACAGATTGTCTGGCAACTGAGGATTCATCTGTATCACCAAATCTACGGGCTTTGATTCAAGCTTTACCTGCACCACATTGGCCACATCCCGCAGCAGGTTCATAAGGCTGTAGTTGCTAGGAACAATTTCCATCTTGCCAGATTCCACCTTTGACATATCAAGAATATCATTGATGATGGAAAGCAAGCCCACACCAGCAGTGTGAATCTGGTTGATATAATCCTTTTGTCGTGGCTCACAGTCAAAATCTAAGGCCAACTCCGACATGCCTATAATTGCGTTCATAGGAGTTCTAATTTCATGACTCATATTTGCCAAAAAAGTTGATTTTTGTTGATTTTGCCGTTCAGCTTCCTGCTGCATGGCTTGAATGAGCTTAGTGTTCCGTAAATCATCTAGTAGCTGAATGTGGCGCGTCAAACAGATAACACCTGTTACCACAACATACATGATAATGTAGGGAAGATAGGGCTGAAGAAAGGATTTCTCACTGTATACCAGAAAATATTGGAGCACCACCACCCCTCCCACCACTGCAATGTTAGGCAGGATAACACCAATGAAAAAAAAGCAATTTATTAGAGTAACCGCAAGAAAAAAGAGACTGATATCGTATTCTTGATAGGCTGCATAGGAAATAAAATTTTCTGCGACACTAGAAAACAGCTGAATAAAACAATAGGCGGTAATGACAAAGTTAAATTGACGGTAAAATTTCTCTCGATTTTTGCGATACAAAAAGAAAACCACAAAAACAATGGTGAGCATGCTTATGGAAATCCAGCTCAGCAGACTATAGTAACGAATCCACAGGGCATCTTCCCCAGTAACGGAGCTATCGGTAATTAAAAAATAAATTTCAAAGCAAAAGGTGATAAAGAAAATTATCAGCATTCGCCCATAATTTTTAGAGGCGGTTAAACGACGATACGCTTCTTTTTCCGCCCCATCTCGTAGCTTTACCTTATCAAGCAATTTTCGCCATTGTTCCATTGTACACCTGCTGTGGTATTATTCAAAAAACTCCCGAATTTTCGAAATAAGGGCTCCCTGTGAAATTGACTTCAGGATATACCCTTCTGGCTTCAAATCTACCGCAGCTTTTACCATTTGAGCATCTGAAACTCCCGTTAAAAAGAACACAGGAATATTTTTGTAGGCCTCTTCAGCTCGAATCATCTGCAGGGTTTGTACACCATTACACACTGGCATTTCATAGTCCAGCAAAATCAAGTCGGGTATTTCCTTTGCCAAAAAACTGATGGCAGCAGTTCCTGATTTAGCCACAGAAACCCTAAAATAATCCTTGATGTAATTGGTAATAGTCCGAAGTGCAACCACATCATCGTCCACCAACAAAATATGCTTTTGCTCCGCCATAACTTCCTCCTCCTGTATGATATCACGGTTTCGCAAGGGCCTTTGAGCTTCTAAATCTGCTGCATCCTCCACCTGCATTACTAAATCTTTTAACAAAAGCGGTGTAATAATATATTTTTTGATATTACCTTCACCAAAAAAATCATGACATTCAGCACGACTTCCGATAAGCACAAAGGCCACAGTTTGTGAACCTAACAAAAGATGAAGCTGATGTTCAGCTTCGTAGGGAAGATTCTTTATAAACACCACCACCAGCAGGGGGTGTACCTGTTGGATGGAAGCTACAACCTTATCAAGATCAAAGCCACAATTTGTTACCTCAAAACTTTGGGTTAACTGCTCCCTAATATCAACTCCCAGCTTGGAGCCATCGGAAATATATACAATCTTGTCCATATCTTTATATCGTCATCCCTTCTTGGCTACATAAATAAAAGAAGACTCAAGGCCATA
>JAGBXW010000093.1 GCA_017629095.1 Treponema sp.
GTCTCCCGGGATGATGTTTGAGGCGCCATCTTGTCGTTTCATCTTAAATCTTTGTATATTAGATATAAACACAAAACTTGTAGCTTGTGTGGAGATGATTTTCCTGGGAGGTTTATATGAAAACTGGATTGAAAGTTCTGCTGATTGTAGTGGGAATTATTGTTTTGATTGGTGTGGGTGGTTGTCAGTTTTATAGTGGCAATTACAACAAGATGGTTGAGCTGGATGAGCAGGTATCTGGTGCCTGGGCTCAGGTGCAGAACGTGTACCAGCGTCGTATGGATTTAATTCCCAACTTGGTAGAAACAGTAAAAGGCTATGCAGCCCACGAATCTCAGGTGTATTCCGATATTGCAGAAGCCCGCTCTAAGGTTGGTGGCGTTGTTCAGATTTCTGCCGCTGATTTGGAAGATCCCGCAAAGCTGCAGCAGTTTCAAGAGGCTCAGAATAACCTTGCTGGTGCATTGCAGCGGTTGCTTTCTGTAACAGAAAATTATCCCCAGCTTAAGGCTGACCAGAATTTCTTGGCCCTGCAGGATCAGCTGGAGGGAACAGAAAATAGAATCACTGTGGAACGAGGTCGATTTAACGAAACCGTTACTGCCTACAACACATTCATCCGCAAGTTCCCTCAGAACATTATTGCCAACATGAGCGGATTCCGCCAGAAGGAAAAATTCACCGCTGATGCCGCCGCCCAAACAGCACCAAAAGTATCCTTCTAATCACATAAAGGTTTTCTTTTGGGAGGTTTGATTATATGACGAAAGCAAGTATGTTGCGACGGCTCAAATTGGAGGCCAATACCTTTGACACCATTAAAACAGCGGTGGCTCAGGCAGAAACAAAGACTACCGGGGAAATTGCCTTGGCTTTAACGGCAGAAAGTGCCCGCTACTCAGTGTATGAACTTATGGCAGCCCTCTGTGTGGGAGTTTTTGCCTTTGCAGTGCTATTGCCCTTCTCTGGTGTGATTCAGCAATTTCTGGACAAGATTATGTGGGGTGCAGCGGTGTGGCATTTGCCTGCCTTCTTTGGCATTTCTTGCTTTGGTATTACCGCCATCTTATTTTGGGTGGCCAATGTACCTGCGGTGGATAGACTGATTATTCCTCAGTCTGTGCGCCGTCGTACCGTTTACAATCGAGCCTTGCGTCACTTTGTAGAAAGCGGTGTCTACGCAACAGAAAACCGCTCTGGCATCTTGATTTTTGTATCTTACATGGAGCGAGAGGTACGGATTCTGGCAGATACTGGAATTAGTGCCAAGATAGACCCTGCTTTGTGGAACTTAATTGCCGTGGACTTGGCAGAGGGCTTGGGAACCGCCGATGCTACGGGAGCCTTTGTGCGGGCAGTGGAACGATGTGGCGAGCTTTTAGCAGAGCATTTTCCTGCTCCTGCTGCAACAGAAGATAATCCTAACGAGCTACCTGACGGCTTGGTAATTCTTGACGATGAGGAGGGAGAAGAATGAAGGGAACAGTGATTTTCAAAAAATCTATCGTGCTGGCTTTGTTGTTGGTTGTGTTTGTGACTTCTGCCTTTTCCTTGGAGGTGCCAGCTTGGACAGGCCCTGTGAATGACCTAGCTCAGGTAATGACGGCTCAGCAGCGACAGGAATTAACCGACTATCTTACCAACTTGAACAATCAGACGGGAATCCAAATGGCTGTCCTTACAATTCCTAGCCTAGAAGGTGATTCCATCGAGGATTTTTCCTTCAGAACAGCCAGTGCATGGAAACTTGGTCAGGAAAAGGAAGATAACGGAGCCTTATTGGTGGTTTCCGAAGGGGACCGAGAGCTGCGAATCGAAGTAGGCTATGGCTTAGAAGGTCTTTTAACAGATGCAAAGTCAGGGCTCATTATCAGAAACATCATCACTCCCCATTTCCGCAATGGTGACTATGGTACCGGTATTGTGGAAGGTATAAAAAACATGGTAGGAGTTGCCACTGAGGATGCCCAGCTTATTTCTGCTGATATGACAGAAGAGGAAGAGGGGTTTGACGGTCAGTCCTTGGTTGTGGCCATTATCTTTTTTAGCCTGTACTTTGCAATTCTTACCTTTGCCATTTCCAAGTCTGTTAAAGCAAAACGAAACGGTTCATCTTCAACAGGAACCGTGAGAATGCCTACCTCCACCTTTGGAAGCAGTTTCAGTAGTTCTGGCTCAAGTTTTTCTAGCAGAAGCAGTTTTAGTGGTGGCTTTGGTGGCGGTGGATTTTCTGGCGGTGGCGGTAGCTTTGGCGGAGGTGGTGCCTCTGGCAAGTGGTAAGCTTTCTGCAAAATCCATTCAATGTGATAGTTGATTGTGGCCTCCAAGATGCTCTTGGAGGCTTTTTTTTGTCAGTAATCATGGAGTACAAGTCAGTTTTTCTTGCGGGATTGAAAAAAAGGTGGTACTTTTAAATAGTATGATAAATGAGAGTTACGGAGGTCGTGGGCTATGAGTAGAAGAAAGGCCATCTTACGATTTTTTCTCAGTGTTCTTGTGTTGGTAGGTTGTACTATGCTGATCGCTTCCTTTTTGCCAGAAATGGAAGCAGGGGCTGAAAGTGTGTCCATCGGTTTTTTTGCCTTGATTCCAGCTCTTTTTTTGGTAGTATATATCTTTGTTACAAAACGAATCCTAGAAGCACTGATTCTTGCCTCCCTCATGTGCTTTATTTTTGCCTACAAGTGGGATTTCCTTTCGGCCTTTAGTGATGGCCTTACCACCGTCATGATGGATGAGGATACCGGTTGGCTCATTATTGTGTGTGGCCTCATGGGAAGCATTATCAAGCTCATTGAACGAACTGGTGGCAGTCTTGCCTTTGGCCGATTTGTGGCGAACCATGCCAAAAGTCGAGTGGGAACCCTTTTGTGGACCTACCTTTTGGGCATCATCATTTTTATTGACGATTATCTGAACAGCCTCACTGTGGGCTCCTGTATGGCACCTATTACCGACAAGCATCGAGTTTCTCGAGAAGAATTAACTTATATTGTGGATTCTACGGCAGCCCCAGTGTGCGTTCTGCTTCCCATTTCTACCTGGGCTGTGTTTGCCTCTCGTCTTTTGGTGGATAATGGCCTTGTTTCCCAAGATAAAGCCATAGCTTATTTTGTAAAAACCATTCCCTATAACTTCTATGCTTGGGCTGCCTTACTTGTAGTTTTGTTGCTGATTTTTCGAGTCATTCCGCCCCTTGGCCGTATGAAAAAGGCTGATGAGAGAGTAAAAAGCGGTGGGCCCTTGGCTCCTCCAGGCTCAGAAAAGATGGATATTCGTGGCGGTCATCATGAAGAAGAAGATGAAAATCAGGGGAAAATGATTGATTTCCTGCTGCCAGTTGCTTGTCTGGTGATTTCTACCATTGTAGCTGACGTGAACATGCAAAAGGGTGTCATTATTACCCTGGGATTTATGTTTGTATTCTATGTTGGACGAGGTTTAATTTCTGCTCAGGAATTTACAGATTGCTGTGTGGAAGGAATCAAAAATATGTTACTTCCCCTCATGCTGATGGTGCTGGCCTTCCTCTTTAGCGATGCCAGTAGCTCCATTCAGTTTACAGAAACCATCATTAACGGTGTGTTGCCCACCATGGAAAAAATGCCTCAACTTATGCCACTGATTATTTTTATCATTCTTGGGGCTACAGAATTCATTACGGGAACCAACTGGGGTTTGTATATTATTGCCCTTCCCATTGTCATTCCCCTGTCCCAAGCTGTGGGCGGGAACACCGTACTGGCCATTAGTGCCGTGCTGTCCGCTGGTGTATTCGGAAGTCACATCTGCTTTTATTCTGATGCCACCATCATCAGCTCTGCCGCCTGTGGCTGCGATAACTTTGAACATGGACTTTCTCAAATGCCCTACGGCTTCCTTGGGGCAGGGATTGCCATGATTTTGTTTACGGTGGCTGGCTTTGTCATGACATAAGATAGAATAGAGTTGTCTTATTGTAAATTTTATATTTACTTTTTGTAAACTTTATTGTATACTATACATGAAACCTGTGGTATTAAGAGGCTTACAATGAAGGAAATATTGAAATATTTGAGACAACTCCATTCCCTTACACAAGAAGAAGTTGCCTCTCACCTGAACCTTTCTCGTCAGTCTTATATTAAGTATGAAAAAGGTTTAATTGTTCCTTCAGACAAGGTGGTGAGCCAGCTTGCCCAGCTTTATGGAGTGACAGAAGATTTTATCCGTAACAACCAGCTTCCCCAATTACCCAAAGCGTCGTTTTGTCAGAAATCAGACCTTCATACTCATGATGAAAAAACACTGTATCACATTGAACAGGATTTTGGTCAATGCATGGTGGCAGATTCAGGGTATGTAGGAGTATATTCTGCCAGTAAAAAGGAGATGAAGCAGGCTTCAAGACGAAAGCCGAAAACCTACAGAGGTTATTTTGACGGAACTTGTGTACGTATTCTTACTGACGAGATTTTTCCTGTCGGTCAGCAGTTTGTGTTAGTAGAAATCGGTGATGATGATGAAACTGAAAGAAAAAAGAATGCATTAGAAACAATTTTAAAATATAGAGGAAGCCTTTCTCTTGCTGCTGACTTTGATGATAAAGAGGAATTGTGTAAGGCATTGGAGGAAAAATATGGTTCTCTTCATTGATACCAATGTACTTATAGATTTTTTGGCAAAACGAGCTTCCTTACAGGAAGAATGTGCCTGCTCAGCCAAGGCAGATTACATCGTTACTCGGAATAAGAAAGATTTCTTTCAGTCACGCATTACCGTGGTGACTCCCGAAGAACTTGTAGCCTTGGCTCCATAGAACAGACTCTATATCTTACAAATTACCTGATTCAGCTGCTCCTGGCAAACCAATATCCTGTCGGTAGAACATACCGTCAAAGCTGACTTGCTTCATCATGGCATAGGCTGAATCCCAAGCTTCTTGGAAGGTGGCTCCATAGGCAGAGGTTGCCAGAACACGGCCTCCACTTGTTACCAGTTGATTTTTGCCGTTAATTGCTCTTCTGTCTAAGGTTGCACCTGCCAAGAAGACTTTGCTACCTTCTGGAAGTTGCTGAGGAAGGGTGATGGCCATTCCCTTTTTGTAGGACTCTGGATATCCACCAGAAACAGCAACGGGAGCACAGATAAAACCTGGTTTCCACTTAAAGTCAAAGTCTTTGAGGGTACCAGCGGTGATAGCCTGACACATTTGGGCAAAATCAAAATCCATGAGGGGAAGGACGGCCTGGGTTTCAGGATCTCCCAAACGAACATTGTATTCCAACAACTTGGGGCCTTGGGGGGTGAGCATGATGCCAAAGAAGATAAAGCCACGGTAATCCATGCCTTCTGCAATCATTCCCTGCAAGGTGGGCTGAAGAATAGTCTTGTGGAAGGCATCCAACTGCTCTGGGGTTACATCTGCTACTGGAGCAATGGCTCCCATTCCACCAGTGTTGGGTCCCTGGGCTCCGTCAAGGAGACGCTTGTGGTCACGGGCAGTAACAAAGGGTACGATGGTAGCCTTGCCAGCCTGAGCTAGTTCGGGGCTTACAGAAACAGCTGCCAGAATGGAAATTTCCACACCTTGGAGATATTCTTCCAGCACAAGTTTTGTTCCTGCTTGGCCCAAAGTTTTTTGATTCATGAATTTGTGGATGGCATCGGTGGCCTGAGACTCTGTGGCAGCAACCACAACTCCCTTTCCTGCAGCTAAACCGTCGGCCTTAACTACAATTGGGGCTCCTGTTGCTTGAACATAGGAACGTGCCTCCAATTCATCAGTGAAGGTTTTACTTGCACCACAGGCAACTCCATGTTTTTGCATGAATTCCTTGGCTAAATCTTTACTTGCTTCTAGGGCTGCACCCTGGGATTTTGGACCAACGGTAGGAATACCTGCATTCCACAACAAGTCTGCAACTCCATTTGCCAAGGGATCTTCTGGTCCGATTACAGCCATGTCACATTTCTCAGTAAGTGCAATGGTAACACAGGCATTTTCAAAACTCATCTGCTGTGTATTTGGATGAGAGTTCGGATCGATGTTGCGACACTTTGACTCAAGGGCGGTACCGCCATTTCCTGGTACACAAAGGATTTCCGTCACAGAGGGACTCTTAGCTAGAGCCCAACAAATGGCGTGCTCCCGCCCGCCAGAACCAATTACAAGAACTTTCATGCCCCCATCTTAGCAGGGAACCCAGTCTTTTTCAACTCTGTAACAGGCTGCTCCACCTACTGCAATCTCTGCGGTACCTTCTGTAAGCTACTTGAGGAACTGGTTAGGCTTGTTGATAGGTTCAATGGTTTGTACCTTGTGGTTTTTGTAGCCTCCGTTTTTTAGTGATGAAAAAATAAATTTTTTATAGAGTATCATTTGTTGATATATAGTTTGTGATATAATGAAGTGCAAAAATTTGTCAATGTGATATTGCAAATCAGTTGCAAAAGTACGATAATTTTATGCTTGACAAATTTGTATTTCCTGTAATAATGGAAAACAGTTGGTTTGAGATTAAGTTTAAGAGGCCTTTTAGGTATAAAACTTTACGGAGGAGATGCTATATGGAAAAGATGAAAAATACTTTTGCTAACCTGCATTCTCTCATCATTTTTTTCTGTTTTTTTACAAAAAACTTCATCAAAGTACTTGACAATATTGTTAATATTCACATAATCAATCAATCAATCAAACA
>JAGBXW010000010.1 GCA_017629095.1 Treponema sp.
GTCATGGTGATACCAGCAGAAGGTCCATCCTTGGGGGTGGCTCCCTCTGGCACGTGGATGTGGATGGTGTTTGAATCGAACCAGCCGCTATCCTTAATGCCCTTTTCCAAGGCGTGGGAACGAACCCAGCTCATGGCAATGGCAGCAGACTCCTTCATTACGTCTCCCAACTGACCAGTTAAGCTAAAGCCCTCCTTGCCAGGAATGGCGGCAGTTTCAATCAAAAGGGTATCGCCCCCCATGCTGGTCCAGGCCAAACCGATGGCAGTTCCCGCCACAGAGGCAGTTTTAATATCCTCCTCATCAAAGAGAGGAGTTCCAAGATATTTCTTTGCAGTTTCTTGGTCTACGGTGTAACTCTTTGCTAAAACTGCCTTCAATTCCTTTTGAGCATTGGTCAATTCTTGCTGAAGCTCCTTCTGATTAGGTTGCTCTTGCTGATTATCCTGATCAACCTGCTCAGGGGGATCAACCTGATCAACGTGATCAGCCTGCACATCCTGCTGTTCCTGCACATCCTGCTGTGTCTGTGGAACTTCTTCCTGCACTTCCAGCTGTTCTTGAACTTCTTCTTGTTGTTCTGTTGGAGCCTTTTCTCCCTCAGCAAGAGCTTTGAGCTTGGCTTCCAAGTCATGAATCCGTGCTTCTAGCTCCACTGCCTCTGGTTGAGAAATCAAGTCCATGGCAATTTTTCGGGCAATCTTGTCCAGGCATTTTTCAAAGTGACGCACTCCAGACTCCCGAGCATAGCTTTGGGCAATGAGATTCAAGGCAGTCTTGTCAAACTTTACCTGAGTCTTTTTTAAACCATTTTTAGTAAGGGTCTTGGGAATCAGGTATTTTTTTGCAATCTCCATTTTCTCCTGATCAATATAGCCAGACAAGGTGATAATTTCAGCCCTGTCCAAAAGAGGCTCTGGAATGGTGTCCAGAGTATTGGCAGTGAGAATGAAGAAGATGTCAGACACATCAAAGGGCAGGTCTAGGTAATTATCCCGGAAGGACACATTCTGCTCCGGATCCAGCACCTCCAACAGGGCGCTGGCTGGGTCTCCCTGATGGCTCATGCCCATTTTATCCACCTCGTCAATCAGGAACACGGGACTTCTGCTTTTAACTATCTTCAATCCCTGTATGATTTTACCTGGCATAGCTCCCACGTAGGTTCTACGGTGTCCCTTGATTTCAGCCTCATCTCGCATTCCACCTACAGAAAAACGGAAGAAGGGCTTGTTCATGGCACGGGCAATGGAATGACCAACGCTAGTTTTACCCACACCTGGAGGCCCCACCAAAATAATGATGGAGCCCTTGTTGTCCTGCTTTAATTTGCGAACGGCAAGATATTCCAGAATGCGTTTTTTCACATCCTCCAGCCCATAATGATCCTGTTGGAGCACCTTTTTGGCCTCCTCCATGTCATAGGTAACTGCAGGAGCATCTTTTTTATCTCCCTGGGGCCAAGGCAAGGCGGCAATAGTTTCCAAATAATTGCGAACCACATTGTATTCTGAAGAACCTGATTCCATTAGCTGAAATTTTTCCAGCTCGTTTTCCACGGCTTCCTTAATTTCACCCTCAAACTGAAAGGCATCCAGCTTTTCTTTTATCTTTTGGTAGTCAGAATTGTGGGCGTCAGTGGTAATGCCCAGCTCTTCTTTAATGGCCTTCAGCTCTTCTTTCAAAAAATATTCTCGTTGCTGAGTTTCAATGCGGTCGTTTAGCTCGTTTTGAATCTTCTTTTGAATCCGCAGTAGCTCCTGTTCCTTTTTAATGAACACCAGCACCTGCTCCATTCGTTCCCGCACATTGATGGTTTCCAAAATCTTTTGCTGTTGATTTCGCTCAATGTTCAAGATTGAGGTGATAAAATCTGCAATCTTTCCCGGATGGTCAATGTTCACCATGTTCAGCCGCATTTCCTCGGAGAACAAGGGATTGTTGTCGGAAATTTCCTTCATTTCACTCAGAAGGGCACGGGTCAGGGCCTTTACTTCAAAGGTGTCATCCTCCTGATCCTCCAAATACTCAACCACTGCCACCATAGGCTCCCGCTGACTCAGCACCTTGCGAATACGGAATCGCTTAATGGTGGAAATGAAAATATTTACACCGCCATCTGGCAGATTTATCTTCTTGATAATGCGGGCCACCGTACCTACCTTGTGTAGGTCCTGGGCTGTAGGAGCGTCTCCATCATTTTTAAGCATTACAATACCGATGAGGCCATCTCCACTGTAGGCTTCTTCTGCCACACGGGCATCCTCATTGGCGGTAATCATCAGTGGAGTAAAAATTCCTGGGAAAATGGGGCGGCCAGACACAGGAATCAGATACAGCTTATTGGAAAGAGCCTGTTCGGCAGGCACCATGGGAGATTCTTTAGATGTAGTAGAATCAGCTTTTTCCTCAGTCTTTTCTTGGGAAACAGCTGCTTCAGAAATTGCTTCTTCACCTTCAGAAACAACCTCCGCTACCTCCTCCGCTTCTGGAATCGGGACTTCGGTCCTTTCCTCTTGAGACTCATTATTTGTAACAGTATCTATAACGATGGAATCATCCTGATAATTATCTTCTTGTGACATGGTAATACCTCATAATAAATATGCGAATTTTTTCTATAAAAAGCAACTGTTTTTTTTCATTTCAGCTTTTCTTTCTACATTTCCGCTTTCACAGCGATTTAGAAATTCCTCCCTGTCCTAAAACTCCATGTTTTCGGAAAATTATCATCAAGCACACAGCATGACTCAACAGGGTAATGGTCCAAGTCACTGGATAAGAGTAGAATAGAACTTCAAAGGTATGGAATCTTGGCACCTGAAAGATGGTGGCAATCCACAAAATACGCATTCCACAAACACCTGCAATACTCACCACCATAGGCAACAGTGAATGTCCTAAACCTCTCACCATGTTAGCAGTGGTTTCCATCATGCCACACAAAGCATACAAAAGACAAATTATAGAAATACGAGTGGCACCAGCTGCAATGACGGCAGGATTATCAGAGTACAAGCCTAAGAAAAAATTGCGGAACAAGAATACCGATCCTCCCAGCAAAAGCCCTGTCACCAATACCGAAAGTTCAGATACCACCACAGAACGACGGACTCTATCTAGGCACCCTGCTCCAAGGTTTTGGGAAGAAAAGGTCAAAGCCCCCTGAGCAAAGCCATTCATGGCAGTATAGATAAATCCTTCAATATTACCTGCAGCAGAACTTCCAGCTACAACCTGAGCACCAAAGCCATTTATTGCAGATTGAATTACAATATTTGAAAGAGAAAATACCATTCCTTGGAATCCAGCAGGAACACCAATCTTTATAACACGAATCAAAATCTCCCGTTCAATCCGTAGCCGGCGTAAATCGAGATGAAACTCCCCCTCTTCCTTCATCAAGGCACGAATTACCAAAAAAGCGGAAACACATTGTGAAATAATAGTGGCAAGGGCAACTCCTGCCACATCCATCTTGAACACAATAACAAAAATCAAATTCAAGATAACATTGATAATGCCAGCAAAAAGCAAGTAATACATAGGCCGACGTGTATCACCCTTGGCTCGCAACAAGGCACTCCCAAAGTTATACACCATAGAAGCAGTAATTCCAGCAAAATATACCTTTAAATAAAGACTGGCCAAACCAAATATCTCAACTGGCACCTGCATAAACTGAAGGATAAAGCGAGTTCCGATTATTCCCACCACTGTAAGAATAATTCCACTATATAAACTCATCAAAACACCAGTGTGAACAGACTGCTCCACCGCAGCCCCTTTCCCCGCTCCAAAGAAATGGGCCGTTACTACAGTTGTTCCCACGGAAAGTCCCACAAAAAGATTAACCATGAGATTGATCAAAGCACCTGTGGCACCAACTGCCGCTAAGGAATTCTCTCCAGCAAATCGTCCCACCACAATCACATCTGCCGCATTAAACAACAGCTGCAAGGTACTAGAAAAAATCAATGGAATGGAAAATCCCAACAACTTCATTAGAATTGGACCATTGGTCATGTCTATCTGATAGGATTTTGATACGGAACTCATACACGCTAGTAATAACACTAAAATGAAATACATTCAACATAAAAAAAATAAAATCAAAAAAAATTAAAAAAAAGAATAAAATCTGTTGACAAAAAAAACTGGAAATGATATAGTCATACATGTCGAGAGGTTAAACACCGATACCCGATACGGGCGAGAGTGGTGAAATTGGCAGACACGCCAGACTTAGGATCTGGTGCCCTAGGCGTAAGGGTTCAAGTCCCTTCTCTCGCATACCTAACAGGTAGCGATTCAGGGATGAGTGCTTTAGCCCAACGAATTTTGCGGGAATAGCTCAGTGGTAGAGCGCGACCTTGCCAAGGTCGATGTCGCGGGTCCGACTCCCGTTTCCCGCTCTAAGGCGATTCGGAGTAATCTGAATCGCCTTTTTTTTATTCAGATTCTTACAGGCAGACTTTAAGCTTGTATGAACATAGGCAGCCAGCGGTGATTGTTGAGACTGCTAAATTTTTGTTATAAGGAATCAGTCATGGAAGTAACTAAAGAAATTACTAAACTGGAAAATTCAGCAGTCAAGTTGACTGTAACAATCCCACAGAAAGATGTAGCTGCCGAATATAATGAGTCAGTTGCAAAGTATGCAAAAAACATTCAGATCCCTGGATTCCGCAAGGGTAAGGTACCTGCTTCCGTTTTGGAAAGAAAGTACGGAGAAATGCTCAAGGCTGATGCAGCTGGAGAGTTGATTGAAAAGGCTTTGGGAGAGATTTTTGAATCAATCGATGAAAAACCACTGCCCTACGCACAGCCTTCCATGGAAGAAGCACCTGTTTTAGACATTACAAAAGATTTAACATTCACCGTTACTTATGATGTATTCCCCACTGTTAAGATTGAAAAACTTGATGGAATTGCCATTGAAGAGCCAGTAGTGGAGATCGGTGAAGAGGAATTGAACACTGAACTTCAGCAGATTCGTGAGCGCAATGCCATGGTTGTAGATAAGAAAGACGATGAAGTTGCAGCAAAGGATGACATTGCAACAGTAAATTACTGTGAATTGGCTGATGATGGTTCTGAATTAGAAGGAACACAGCGCCAAGACTTTGTATTCACCATTGGTAGCGGACAGAATATCTTCAAGTTTGATGACGATGTTGTTGGCATGAAGAAGAACGAAACAAAGGAAATCACCAAAACCTACGATGCTGACTTTGAAGACAAGGATTTGGCTGGTACAACAAAGAAAATTAAGGTTACTGTTACCGCTCTCAAGATTCGCAACCTCCCCGACTTGGACGACGAGTTAGCTCAGGATGTAAACGAAAAGTACAATACCCTTGAGGACATGAAGACCGATATCAAGCGCAATATGGAAGCCATCAAGGAAAGAAGAGTAAACGAAATCAAGTCCAATGCCTTGTTGGAGCAGTTGGTAGAAAAGAACCAGTTTGATTTGCCTAAATCCATGATACGTGCTGAATTGGATCATCGTTGGAGAATGATGGCTCAGCAGTTCGGTACAACTACAGAACAGCTGGATAAGCTGGTTGCATCTTCTGGCCAGAGCAAGGAAACAATGCTCACCGAATGGACTGGAGATGCAGAAAAAATGCTCAAGAGCCGCATTGTAGTAGAATCTTTGCTGAAGGATAGAAATATCACTGTAACTCCTGAAGAAATTGAAAAAGAAATGGAAAATATTGCAGAAAAATCAGGAGTTTCTGTAGAAGAAGTGAAAAAACACTATGCGGACCCCCGTTCAAAAGAGTATCTTATAGATGATACCAAGGAACAAAAATTGTACAGTCAGCTGTTTGCAGAAGTAAAGGTTACAAAGGGTGACAAGATTGCTTTTGCCGATCTGTTCAAAAGATAATCTGTCTTGGTATTAAGGACAAGTAATGATTGAACGAATGAATACTATGGTGCCCATCGTTGTTGAACAAACAGGTGGGCATGAGCGCTCCTATGACATTTATTCTCGCCTGTTAAAAGATAGAATTATCTTTATTGATGGTGAAATTCATGATATGAGTGCCGATTTGATAGTAGCACAGATACTTTTCTTGGATTCTCAGAATTCAGACAAGGATATTAGTCTTTATATCAATTCTCCTGGTGGTTCTGTAACAGCTGGATTGGCCATTTACGACACAATTCAGTCAATTAAATGCGATACTCAGACCATTTGTCTTGGCCAAGCTGCTAGTATGGCTGCCATCCTTTTGGCTAGTGGAACACCAGGAAAACGTTTTGCCCTGCCCTCTTCCCGAGTAATGATTCATCAGCCTTGGGGAGGAGTTCAGGGGCAGGCCTCTGATATTTCCATTCAAGCAAAGGAAATCAAACGTCTGAAGCGGCTCACTATCGATTATTTTGCATCTCATACAGGTAAGGCTGCCGATGTGGTAGAGGCAGATATGGAGCGTGACTACTATATGTCAGCCCAAGATGCACTGGAATACGGAATTGTAGACCAGATTCTTCCACGGAGGGAACATGGCACGAAGAAATAACGGGCAATTCTGTTCATTTTGCGGTAAACCTGCTGAACAGAGTCGTCGTATGGTGTCTGGCCCCAACGATATTTACATCTGTAATCAATGTGTAGCTGTTTGCCAGAGTATTCTGGAAGATGAAGAAATGGACTTGGAGCCCATTGAACTTGATGATGTACCTACACCAAAGCAATTCAAAGAGTATCTTGACCAGTATGTTATTGGTCAGGATTACGCAAAGAAGGCTTTGGCAGTGGCTGTGTACAATCACTACAAGCGAATGGCCATACCTAAGTCTGCTGATTCTAGTGTACAGCTGGAAAAATCAAATATCCTGTTGATTGGACCTACAGGTTCTGGAAAGACATTGTTAGCAAAAACCTTGGCTCAGCGTCTGAAGGTGCCCTTTGCAATTGCCGATGCCACTACATTGACAGAAGCTGGTTACGTAGGTGAAGATGTTGAGAACGTATTATTAAAGCTGATTAATGCAGCAGATGGCAATGTGGCAGCAGCCCAGCGTGGTATTATCTTCATTGACGAAATCGACAAAATTGCTCGTAAGTCTGAAAATACCTCCATTACACGAGATGTTTCTGGAGAGGGTGTTCAGCAAGCATTATTGAAGATTATCGAGGGAACTAAGGCTAGCGTTCCTCCCCAGGGTGGAAGAAAACATCCCAATCAGGAAATGATTGAGATTGACACTACCAATATCCTGTTCATTTGTGGTGGAGCCTTTGTGGGCTTGGACAGCATTATTGAAACACGTATTGCTGAACGAACTATGGGCTTCGGAAGTAGCTCAAAAGATATGAACGAGGATGCTAAGGCAGAGCTTTTGAACAAGGTTATCCCCGATGACTTGGTAAAATTCGGTTTGATTCCAGAAATCATTGGTCGTATGCCAATTTCTGTTGCTTTGAAAGAGCTTACTAAGGATGATCTTAAGATGATTCTTACAGAACCAAAGAATGCCATTACAAAGCAATATCAAACTTCCTTTGCCATGGATAATGTGGAATTGGAGTTTAGTGATGGTGCTATTGATGCCATTGCAGAAACTGCCATTCGCCATAAAACTGGTGCTCGAGGATTGCGTGCCATTGTAGAGAAAATGCTCTTAGACGTGATGTTCGAAATTCCTTCTATTCCTGGAAATAGAAAGCTTACCATTACAAAGGAAATGGTAGAAAACAATAAGGTTGATGCAACATTGTTGCTAGAAGATCAAAAGACAGCCTAAAAAATATAGGCAAAAAGAAAGCCATGAAGGAGCAAGGATTCCAATGAATCAAGCTTTTCATGGCTTTTTTTATTTAACGATTCAGATTTGTGTCAGTAACTGTATCACGAACTTTTCGCGACAGAAAGAAGCACCTCCAAAGTTCTGGTGGCAGTTCTTTCCCATGAAAAACGGCGAGTCCAATCTAAACCACCTTCTACGAGCTTGATTCTCAGCTCCTTATCAGTGACAATTCGTTCAAGGGTAGCAGCTGACTCTTCCACATTGTCTGGGTCAAAATACAGAGCATGGGAACCAGCAATCTCTGGTAAGGCACCTTCCCTAGAACAGGCCACAGGAATACCGCAGGCCATTGCTTCCAGAATAGGCAAGCCTACCCCCTCATTTACCGACGGAACAATGCATGCTTCTGCATTGGAATACAACTGGGGAAGATTCTCGTGGGGAAAATAGCCAGTAAGGAAAATATCTGAAGCATAGGGAGAAGCTGCAGTTTCCTCATGAACATGCTGGGAATAGGAGTCGGCACTACCTGCTAGTACCAACCGATGAGGTAAGCCTGTTTTTTCCTTGAACAGGGAGAAGGATCGAATCAACTCAATATGTTTTTTCAAGTGATTTTGCAAGCGAGAAGCGTAAATAAAATAGGGCTTTTTGATGGCAAAGGGCTTTATGTCGATGATGTCCCCTTCAAAGTCAGTATGAGGATAAAATAGGCTATGGTTGATGCCGTTATGCACTACATCAATTTTATCTGCAGAAACTCCAAGATGAACCATATCCTTTTTGATGAACTGACTGGCAGCAATAATTCTGGTACATTTATTCAAAGCGGTTTTAATCTGAAAACTTTGTAATGCATTCTTGAACTCTGGTAGCTCGGACACCACCTCATTTACCATTATAATCCCTGGCTTTTTGTAGCTCGTGGGAGCAAAGCGAGGACCACCTGCATAGAAGGTAACGTCATACCCTTGTTTTGCAACAAAACTGGCACAACGGGAAGAATGCCACAAAAACTCTGCCACTGCACTATCAGGAATAGAAACAGTAGTATAGGAGAAATTTCCAGTTTTGGAGATATATGTGTATTTATCGATTTTAGAACCGAAAAGATGAAAGTATAAATTATCATCCTTGGGAAAATTTGCAATCAAAGACATGAGATATAACCCCACTCCTGATTGACCATGGCCACAGCCAAAGGTGTCTATACCTATCTTCATATATATAATTGTAGCACATCAAAAAAAAATATGCTATAGTACCTTCATGAATGAAACCACCAACACAGAAGCCCAATTCCAAGACTTGGGAATTCGAGAACAACTGCTTGAAAAATTGAATGCCCTAGCAATCACCACGCCCACCAAGGTACAGGCCCAAACTATTCCTACCTTGAATCAGGGTAAGTCTCTCATCTTTCAATCGGAAACTGGTACTGGCAAGACCTTTGCCTATTTGTTACCCTTGTTACAGAAAATCGACGAAAATATCAATCAAACTCAGCTCGTGATTGTGGCTCCCACCCATGAGCTGGCTTCTCAAATCAAGTCCCAAATTCAGCTGGTGACGGACATACCTGCAGTGCTGTTGATTGGTGGGGCTCCCATTAAGCGGCAAGTGGAAATGCTGAAGAAAAAACCCTTGATTGTGGTGGGTGGTCCAGCCCGATTAATGGAGTTGGTGTATCTGAAAAAATTGAAGGTACATCAGGTGAAGGCCATTGTACTAGATGAGGTAGATCGGCTCTTGTCTCCAGAGTTGCGAGATGAAACCTCCGCCTTTTGTCAGGCCCTTCCTGCTAACATCCAGATTGTAGCCTGTTCTGCCACAATCACTCCTAAAACAGAAAAGCTCCTTCAGTCCTTTGTACAAAGTGAAAATACAGAAGCTTCTACACCAAAGACTGTGGAAAAAATGCTTCTACCACCAGAGGATGTATTGCAGCAAAAAATCACTCATATTGCCATTTACAGCGAAAGTCGTGACAAGGTAGATATCTTGCGAAAGTTGCTGGTGGCCGAACAAGAAGCTACTAAAACCTCCAACTTACAAGCATCATCCTTACCCATGAAGGCTATTATCTTTACCGCTCGTCCTGCCGACGTGGAGATTTTGCAATCAAAACTAAGCTATAAAAAAATACAGTGTAGCTGTCTTCATGCAAAACAAGACAAGGTAAAGCGCAAGCAGGCTCTGGATCAATTCCGAAGGGGAAGCTGTTCCATTCTCATCACCAGCGATTTGGCTGCCCGAGGCTTAGACATTCCAAATGTAACTCACATTATCCAGATGGACATGCCTTCCAACATCGATTTCTTTGTTCACCGCTCTGGACGAACAGGAAGAAACGGTAGGTCTGGAACAAATATCGTTATTGGTGACGGCTACGAAATGCGTCAGCTGGCACAAGCAGAAAAGAAGCTTCACATTGTGGTATATCCTAAGGTCTTGTACAAGGGAAAGCTGGTGGCACCACAAATCGAAGAGTAAGATATAAACCTTAAGGTATAGGCTGTATCTTTAAAACTGTAACAAAATAAGCTATAGCCTGTACTTTTACGTAACATAAAATAAAGTGCAGCCATACACCTCCTCTACCCCAGCCTCACGTAAAGCACGGGCACAGGTTTCCAGCGTAACACCAGTGGTGAGAATATCATCTATCAAAATGACTTTTTTTGGAAGCAGAATCTCTTTTTTTGCTAACTCCTTAGTAAACTTCTTTGCCAAGGAATAAGATTTACCAAGCTTATCCAAGCGGCCCTGCCTGTCTAGCTTTTTTTGTTGTTCCACCGACTGTCGCTCCAGCAAAGGAAGCACTTGAAATCCATGGTAATGTTTCAAATACTGGCACAATTCCTGCACCTGATCCCAGCCTTGCTGCCGTATCTTACCCTTCCGTGGAGGAACTGGTACCAAAGAAATATTCCCTAAATCTCCCAACTCCTTCTTTAAAAAATCAGCCATAAGCTGAGCAAGTACTGGAGAAAGCTGTCGCATTCCAGCAGTTTTCCAAGAAAAAAGCAGATCTTTTTTCCACAGGCGGTAGCTATGAATAGGAAGTACCTGCTGGGTGTGAGTCAAAAGACTCTGATTTCGGCACAGGGTACAAACTTCAATTTCTGAAACTAATTCCTTACCGCAACAGATACAACGCTGTGATTTTTCTGTCCACGTAAAAAGCTTTTCTTGCTGGCATTCAGGGCACAGGGGAGACCAGAGGGAAAGATTACCGCAGCACAAACAAGTCTGTCCACCTGTCATAAGGGACAAGCAGGAAGAAAGAAAATGGGAAACCATCTGAAACATCTTCATATACATATTATAGAGTTACAGGTGGTAAAATTTGACAAAAATTAAGAAAATTTTTGAAAAATTATTTTCCAGACAAAGCTTTTTTCCAGCGAGCAATCCGTAGCAGGGCTTCTATGGGAGATAAGTTATCTGTGTCGGTGGAAAGGATTTCATCTAGAATCAACTCCTCATCGGAAAACAGGCCAGGTGATTGGAACATTGGCTGATTCTTCTGACTTTCCAGAACCACAGGAGACTCTACGGGTGCAACAGCTTCAACAACGGAATCTGGAATTAACAGGCTCCCCTTCACCTTTTGAGTAATTTCCTGTAAAAGTACTTCCGCCCGCTGAATTACCGTCTGGGGAACACCTGCCAGCTGGGCCACATGGATTCCGTAGGAATTAGCAACAGAACCTTCCTTGATTTTTTTCAGGAAGGTAATTTCACCCTCCTGTTCCAAAACCTCAAGACATAAGGGAAGAAGGGAGGGATGCACTAAGCGAGTTAACTCATGATAATGAGTAGCAAACAGAGTGATGCAGCGAATATTGTTCAACAAATACTCAGAAACTGCCCAGGCAATGGAAAGGCCGTCCTCCGTAGAGGTTCCTCGCCCCACCTCATCCATAATCACCAAGCTTTTTTCTGTGGCAGACCGCAAAATATGAGCTGTTTCTGTCATTTCCACCAAAAAAGTAGACTCGCCACGGGCAAGGTTGTCAGAAGCACCAACTCGGCAAAAAATCTTGTCCACCAAGGGAATACGGGCGGAACGAGCAGGTATAAAAGAACCAGTTTGAGCCAGCAGGGTTATTAAAGCTATCTGTCTCAGATAGGTACTTTTTCCTGCCATATTGGGACCTGTAATAAGGGCAAAATATTTATCTCGAGAAAAATATCCGTCGTTGGGAACAAATTCCCCAGAGGGAAGATGCTGCTCCACCACAGGGTGGCGACCAGCTACAATCTCCAAAGGCCCTTCCTCTGAAATTTCTGGGGGAACCCACTGGTTAATTACTGCAGCCTGTGCAAGGGAAGCGATACAATCGGTATAAGCAATTTCTTTAGCTACCTGAAAAAGATAACCAGTAAACTCTTTTACCTTATCCCGTACCTCCAAAAAGAGGCTACGTTCCAGTTCCACAATCCCAGTGTCAGCTGAATTCAGCTCCTGCTCCAACTCCTGTAATCTGGCAGTAGTATAGCGATTGCCATTGACCATGGAACGGCGGAGAATAAAATGGGCTGGCACTGTGTCAATTTTACCGATGGAAACCTCAATATAATAACCAGAAACACGGTTATACCGCACCTTTAAGGTTGAAATACCAGTACAACGACGCTCTTCTTCCACGTATTCATCAAGAATCTGTCCAAAGTTGTCACGCACCGATTTCAGGTGATCAAGCTCTTGGGACCAGCCTGACTTAATGAGATTTCCCTCTGTCAAAAGGATTGAAGGATCATCAACGATACTAGCTTGGATCAAGTCTGCAATCTTTTGTACCTCTGCAATGTCAGTACTACTACAATTTAAGTGTTGGACAAGTTGATACACTTGAAGCCAAGCGTAGAGGCTCAATTTTAAGGCCTGAAGATTTTTTCCGTGGGCTCTATCCATAGCCACACGTCCAGCCAAACGCTCTAAGTCTAAAATGGAACTGAGACCGTCCCTCACCTCCTTCAGCAAGCTTCTTTGTGACACCAGCTCTGCCACAAGTTTTTGCCGAGCCATGATTTTACTGCCATCCCTCAAGGGAGAAAGGAGCCAACTGCGAATGAGACGCTTTCCCATGGCAGTAACACCGAAGTTTAAGGTTTCCAACAAAGTGCTGTGGACTGAGCCATCACGGAGGTTTGCCACCAACTCCAGATTCCGCCGAGAAGAATCATCGATAATAACAAAGTCGCTATCTTTATACAGCTGAATTCCTGAAATATGAGGCAAGTTTGAGTTAAAATTCTTTGATAGATAATCTAGCAAAAATCCTGCTGGTGGTACCTCTGGAGAAGTTTCTGTCAAGGAAAAGGATCTAAGATTTGCCGTTCTAAATTGTTCGGTTAGTCGTTTGTAGGCCAAGTCTGGGGCAAAATGCCAGTCAGGATAATAGGAAATGGAAATAGCAGGATAACTTGACAGTACCTCCTGCACAACCTTTTGTTCCTTTAGCGATAGGGGTAAAACCATTTCCCGAGGGCAACAGCGCCCCAACTCCTTGGAAAACTCTTGGGCCATGTCACTGAGGTTCCAGCTAGTGGCAGAAAAAGCACCCGTACTTACATCGATAAAGGCAAAACCAGCCTTTCCTCTACTGCAAGATAGAGATGCAAGGTAATTATGGCTTGTTTGATCCAGATACTCCTCTTCCACTGCAGTTCCTGGAGTGATAACTTCCACCACCTTTCGCTCTGCCAAGGTACGTGAGTTTTGGGGAACAGAAACTTGCTCGCAGATTGCAATCTTTTTACCAAGACGCAACAGACGGGCAATATAAATTTTTGATGCATGAAAGGGAATGCCACACATGGGCTGACTTCCCCTGTGGGTAAGGGTGAGATTAAGGAGACGGGAAACTTCTACTGCGTCAGAGTCGAACATTTCGTAGAAGTCTCCCAGTCTGAAAAATAGAACCTCATCAGGATGTTGTTCTTTGAGCCCCCGGTACTGGAGCATCATGGGGGTCAATTCAGCCATGACTACAATCCTAGGGCGCTGATAACCTCGTCGGTAACATCAACTGAGGGGCTGTACCAGAGGATGGAATTGGAATCCTGCAGGCTCAAAATCATACTGTATCCACCGTCTTCTGCAATTCGTTCCAAGGTACTGTAAAGCTTCTTGTAAAAGCTGTCTGAGGACTGCAAGGAACGGCGTAAGGTTTCCAGCTCCATATTCTTGGCATTGGTATATTCGGTAATGTACTGGGTTTTCTGGGCAATTTCGGCATCAAGGCGAACCACAGCAGCATCATTCTTATTCTTCTGATACTCTGCACGCTTTGTCTGGAGTTCTCGCAATTCTTGAGTTAAGCTATTAATCTCTTTTTGAAAGGAAGCCTTCTTTGACTCGTAATTTCGTACAGGACCTGTATCTCTAAAAAAAGATTCATAAACACGAGAAGTATCCACCACGCCGAACTTGGTAATCTGCTGGGCAGTTACTACGGCACACAAAGATAGAATACAGAAAATTGTAATAATAAATTTCTTGCTCATTGAAAAAGCCTCCTTATCTGTTGGTAATATTGAATGAAAGCACAAACTGCCATTCAGGCCCCTTGCCATTCTGCCATGCTACCTTGCCATCCAAAACTTGGAATGTGTTAGCTAACATCATCCGCAAGGGGAATTGGGGCAAAGAGAAACGGAAGCCAGGACCAAAACTATAGTACACATCGTTACTGGTGAGTTCATTGAAGAAACTCCGAGGTGAATCCTTAATTACTGCTGCATCAAAGAAGAAGTCTAAAGAAAAGATTCCTGGTGCAACTGGCATACGCAACTCAACAGAATTGCTCCACAGGGCAAGTCCACGATGAGTACTGTAAAGTGAACTCCATCCACGACCAGTAAACATTCCGTCGATATACAGCTTGTTGGAATCACTAAGCTTGGAATTTGGGGTTGGCTCAATAAAGGAAAGACTTGTTAAACCAGCCAAAACAAACTTCAAATTCCAAGTTTCTGACACTGGTAAATCAAGCAAGGTAAAGTAAATCTCACCCTTTGTATCAGAACTGAAGAAGAATTGTTGTTCTAAGCCAGGAATAAGTCCTGTCCAAGAGAATTGTTGCTTTGCAAACCAGCCCTTGGAAGGATCATAATTCAAATCTCTGTCATCTATAGAGAAGGCAACCCAAATAGTATCTTCTACACCCCAGAACTTTTGCTTATCTGCAATCAAGGAATCAACAGGGGTATAAATGGATGCATCATAGAAATTGCGTGAAATCTGGCTTGTAATTCCACCACTGACAGAAAGAATGGCAAAATCTGGTGTCCAACGACGACCAAGGGATGCACCGAAGTCAATGGAAAGGTTATTATAGTTCATGTAATACTCTTTATTATTAACAGAACCATCTGGCAACACGACAGAACGCAATGCATTTGAAAGATTATGAGAAATTCCAGCACTGGCGCTAAAACTTACGGGCATATTCATAAACCAAGAATCACCGTAGCTAAAAGAAAGTGACTGGCTGTCTGTAGAAAGGGTTGTATTTGCAGAAATCACCTTTCCTGTACCAAAGAGGTTTGCATCCTGCCACTTAAAGAACAGAGACACAGGGAAGGCATCTGGGTCTGCAATACCAGAGAAAGTAACACCAAATTCAATTGATGTAGTAGACTGCTCCTCTAGATTCAAGATCAAGTCAACAAGATTTTCCTCTGAACCAGGAACTATTTCTGGAACAATGGCTGAAAAATATTGAAGGTTGAACAAATTTCTCAATCCAGTAGTAATCTTTGTTTTAGAAAAAATATCTCCAGACTCAATGGGAAGCTCACGAAGAATGACGTAGTCCTTTGTTTTTTCATTTCCCTGTACAAAGATATTTTCAATATGACTTCTGGGATTTTCCATAATCATAAAGTTTACCGAGATCTGTCGTGTTTCAGCATTCTTGTTTTCCAGAGGATTGAAACCGTTTGAAGTATATCCATTTTCAAAGTATAAATCAGTTACAGCTACCAACCCCTCTTGGAATTTGCCCATATTAAACACTTCTCCATCCTGAAGTTTAATTAAACTACGCAACTGTTCTGTAGAAAAGATTGTATTTCCTGTAAAGGTGATTCCTGCAAAGGTGTATTGACCACCTTCTTGAATGACATATTGAATATACAATTCATCACAATCATCTTTTTCGTTATATGTTACAGTACGTACCACATCAAGAATGGCAACATCTACATATCCCCTGTTTTGGTAATAGGCAAGAATTGCCTGCTTATCTATTTCTAGCTGACTTTCCTGAAAGGCTCCCTTGTTAAAAATACCTACAGTCTTCATAGAAAGTAAACTCTTCAAGGTTTTGGAAGACACAACGGTATTTCCCATAAAGCTGATTTCTTTTACTACAGTGGAACGTCCTTCTGAAATAGTAAAGGTAATAATGACACCAGCATCAGTTTCTTCTGAAGTAGAGGAAACGGAAACATTGGTATATCCCTTCTTAAGATATAAGTCTCGAATAGCACGTTCATCTAAGAGAATTTTGCTTGAATTGTAAATATCCTTTTCCTTGGTGGCAATAGTTTCCTGTAACTCAGAAGCACGAACATGACGATTTCCTGTAAACTTTAACTTGGAAACAAAGGGCTTTTCCACTACTGTAAATTCAATGACAACAGAAGAATTCTTTGCATCTCCTGGTAAGGCATTAGGAGAAATATCTTCAAAAAGATCCAAGGCATATATCTTGTTTAACAAATCAATATACAGTTCATCATTAAATTCCTTGCCAATAAAAGGGGCTGTCACACCACTTAATTCCATGGAATTAACGTTTTCTAATCCTTTAAATTCGATATTTCTGATTTTTTTACCATAATACCAAGCATCTGAGCTTTGACCAAACACCGAAGCAAAAAGAAATAAGACTACGAAAAAAACGAAGGTTCTACGAACAAAATTCCTGCATTGTATCATACAAAATCCTTATAAAGAAAGTTTCCATGAAAGACTGATGGATGTTGACGGAACCCATAGGTACTGAGTATTTTCCAAAGCGGGAGCCATACTCCATCGAATAGCACCAAATGGAGAATCCATCTCCAAACCAATTTCTGGCTGAAATCGTAATCCAGAACTTGTTTCATCCTCCAAGACCTTATTTTCATCATAGGTAAAATGGAGCATGGCATCAGCATAAATGGAACTTCCAAAATACTTACCTATATAAACAGTGGTATTATCAAAAAAGTTACCAATAGTGAGTTTTTTATCTTCACTATTATTAGCAAACCACTGTTTGAGACTATTTTGCAATCCCATGGTTCTTAAGGAGAATATATCAAAATTAAGGAATTCACGCAATGCATTTTCAATTTTGCGTAACACCAAGAGATTAAATCCATAATCTACACCAGAAAGGAGAACATCTAAGCCGCTTTCTGCATCGGCTGTGAGTGCCTGTCCTAAAATGCTCATCAATTCTATTTCAGATTTTGGAGGAGAAGAAGAATAAGTTGGACTAAACGCACTGAGACGCTGGTTTTCTGCAGAAAGAGAAATTCTCACTGGTTCACCATTTTGGTCATGTTCACGAATTTCAGCACGTACCGTAATAACGGGATCTAGAGAATCATTTTCTGTGAAGATAACTCGACCTTCTCTCAGATAAAAGTTTCTATTAAGATAATTTATTTCTCCACCACGCAACACAATATCACTATCTATGGAATAAGAATCTGAACTAGAATCGTAACGGAATACCCCCTTAGTGTTGGGAGCAATGAGTCCTCGGAGCAGTGGGTCAAAAATCAATTCTACGTGCTGTCCTGTAGTGATACCAATATCTAAGATTGTAACAAAATTACCATTAGATTCGGTATATACCAAACCTTCTTGGCGGGTAGTTTGACCACGAAGCCCACCAGAAACAATATCAATATCAACATTGTCAACAAAGAAACGTCCCACTACCTCGATGGAACTCATAGTAACATCGATGTCAAGGTTACAGGTAGATTTTCCTTCTATCAGAATTGAAGGTGCACCAGCAACAGTGGCTGGAATATTTACTCGGGCAGGAACCATTACATTGGGAGGAGTATTAATTCCCAAGGTAAGGATATCGATCATCCAGCGGTCCATAACTAACCGTAAATCCAAGGTGGCACTTCCATCAGCAATATTAAAATGTACTTTATTCAGTACAAGCTCATTATCTTGGAAAGTTATGGGAGCGTGTGGTGCAATCATCAGTTCTGGTACATAGTCGGGGCAATTGATGATTAAATTTGAGGCGAAAAGTTGTCCGTCAAATTGAGGGTCAGCAAGAATTCCACCAATATGTAAATCACCAGATAAATGACCTCCGTGGAGCATGATATAAGGAAAAGACACAAGCCCTTTGAATTTAGATAAATCAGATGAGACATTTCTCAATTGAATATCTAAAGCTTCATCCTTAACACTTCCCTGCACCACGGCATGGAGGGGCATTCGACCAGAAAGGTTCATATTTATAAAACCGTCTTCTGTAATGGAGCCTGAAATTCCCAAATCGTTTTGAGAATTTACCATGATGAATCCAGGAACTCGTACAAGATTTAGCTCCACCGTTTCAGGTTTTGCAAAAAAAGTACCACCAAGTTCAGCCTTGGCATCTATAGAAATCATTTCTGGAAGCCCTCTTGCCAATGTAGTAACAATTCCCACAAAACCATTATCCTCACGGAGGATACTTTCCGTTCCGTCTGGATTTACTACAATTGTCTCACTGCTACCATCTGACAAAGAACTGGTTACATTCACATCTAGTGGAACATTTATAGAATATACATCTCCTAGATTTGCGTCATATTCAGCATGAAGATAGCCTGAAAAATCAGCCAAGGAGAAATTGGCAAAAATATTTTGAATATGTTGATTACCTAATTGTACTTGTCCTTCATCTAGGAAAATTTCTCCATCTTCCAACCGAGCATTGGCAGTTACGATATAGGGAACACCACCAAAGGAAATAGAAGACGGTGCAATATTTACAGACAGATAGGGATTTTCAAAGGTTCCCATGGCAGTCACAGAGGCAGTTACCACATTTCCTTCATTTTGCATGGGACGGAAGCGAGCCATAGGGAGATTGTTTATATCAATTTGAGCAGAAAAATACACATCATTTAGGAAGTTTAATTGAGAAAAATCCTTTTGTTCAGGATTAGACAAACTCATGCTGATGGTATATAACTCGGAGGAGAAAGCATTGGCAAGATGTAAGTCCAAGCCAGCCGTAGCAATTTTTCCCTGAGAAAAATTCCACCTAATACCACCAGAACCATCCAAGGTAGAAACTTCATCATAAAACAAGAAGTTTTCCAACAAAAATCCGTAGTTTGAGATTTGACCAGACAAAGAAAGTTCAGGATTCGTAAACATAAGATTAGATATTTCTGACAGAGTGAATTTTGTTACATCAATCCTAAATCCAGCCATATCATTGCGAGGAATAAAACCACTTGTTTCCAAGGAGCATAAAATCATTGCCTCCCCCACAGAAAGTGGCAACTCCTGCATTTGAAATTGACCTTCCAGCAGATTTTCCTCTCCATCAAATGACAAAGATGCCAACAAACCATAGCTTCCAGACAGGTTTAGCCAAGAGCCAAAGGTATAAGAACCAGCAATGGAGTACGGCACTGCATTTACTGAAATATCTGCATTGAACAGGGCCTGGGTATATTCCTCATCAAGATCAAGTCCTGCTGTTAACTGAATATCCTGACCAGCAAAAAGCAGGTCAAACTGGGAAAGGTTCACAGTGGTTTCATTTCCCGTAAAAGAAAAGATAAGCAGGTTGTCATCGTTATTTGCATCAGCTAAAATCCAATAATCCACATTATAGCTGATGGAAGAAAGATTTGTGGCAAAATATAATTCGTTGGTGGTAACATAGGAAGAAAGTTTTGCAGCCAAAGACTCCAGTTTACCTCGCTGATCTTGGCTTACAAAAAATGATGCTACATTTACTGCAGAATCAAGGAAGAAGTCATTTATTCCTAAATTTGCCTGAATATAAGGCTTATCCTCATTCAACACACTTCCCGAAAGCCGTACCAAGCCTGGCACACCAAAATCAATGTGGGAATAATCTGACGCTTCAAACTCAAAGTCCAAGGATTTTGCTTCCTCGTCAGGAATCATGGTGAGCTGGAGGGCGGTAAAGCTCCGCTCCCCATAATACAGCTGGGGAATAAAGCAGGTAAAACCACGGTCAAGGGCATCAAGATATAATTCTGCAGAAATATCACCGCTACCTGGTATAGTAAAACGCTCCAAAAAGGCAAATCCCGACACCTGTAAATTGGGAATATTCACCGCTCCTTCCAGAGAAAAGTCTAGTTTTTTGTTACTGACCTTAAAATCACGTATTGTCACATCAGTGGCATTACCAGAAAAATCATAGTCAAGCTCCAAGCCACCAGGTAACAACTCCACCGACAATAATTGTTCTGGCAGAAAAAGTCCTCCCTTTCCCTCATAGTCAAAAGCCAGAGATGTGGTATCTAGCTGCAACTCATATGTTCCAGAAATTAGTGTACCACGAACCTTATCTAAAATGGGAAACTCTTTTTTTATTCTAAAATAAGATAATGGGTCAAACTTCTCCATTTGAGCCAGCACATGTACTTGACCTTCATCAAGATTCATTTCTGCCATAAGCCACAGGGGAAGATTTCCCTGCATGGAGGTAACCTTTACAACACCTTGATTATATTCTCCGAACAAACTGGTACGAGCCAAAGAAAAGGCTGAAGAAGACACGGAAGCAAAGGTAATATCAGCAGTACTGCCATCTAACTGGGGCAAAATGGAAGCATCAAAGGAAAACAGCACAGAAATATCTTTTATTGACTCTTGAACATCTTGTGGCATAGAAGCTAAAGCTGCATCTTGCAAGGTAACACGACTTATTCCATTGCCCTGAGCAGATAAAAATCCTTGAGAAGCAGTGTCTAAAACCATAATATCTCTAAATGCAACAAGAACATCTACTAAATCATCTCGATAATGCAGGTTTACATCTTGAATATCTACTGCAAAGGGCAAGGAAATGCTTGCAGGAATGTTTCCTTTGGAAGTTTTTCCTTCGACAAAAGTAATCTCCTGTTTCTCCAAATTCTCCTCTTCACTAGACAGCAAGGCCATGATTTTTTCCACCACACGGCTACTTTTTACTGCATCATATTCCAAGGTAATGCCAGAAATGGTGAGCTTGGAAAAGGCTCCCTGAATGTCCCCAGACAGAAGGCGAAAAAGATTGTAGGAAAGCGTGGCCTTGCGGATTGAAAGAACAGGAATTTTTGTTTCCCCATCAGAAACTACTATACCTTTTATACGAAAAACTGATAGAATGGCTGGCGATAATGAGTCATAGGATACCTGTAAGCCAGTCTTTGATTCCACCATGGCCAAAAAGTCCTTGCCATAGGTTTCCAACTGTTGGGAAAACCCACGGATTGCAGGACGCACCAATGCTAAGGCGGCAAGAATCATAGAGAAAAAGAGAATGCTGCTGACGCCGATTTTGACGACTTTAGACTTCATGTGGCCAAGATATCCTGTTTTATACTATAGTAAATTTCGGAAAAAAATGGTAGGTCTATCGTGATATTAAAGAATTTCATTGTTTTTGAAGGCATTGACGGAGCTGGTACCACCACACAACAAAAGCTTTTGCAAAAAAAATTGCAGGCTACATTTCCTCACGTACAATGCCATTGTACAGCGGAACCCACCACAGGGGCCACGGGAAAATTTCTCCGAAGCCTCCTGAAGGGTGATTTTCAAGCCACAGCCCAAACTGCAGCCTACCTCTTTGCTGCCGACCGCCAAGAGCATCTTGCATCCCCTGGAGGCATAGAGGAATTGTGCAACAATGGGGTTCTGGTTATCAGCGACCGCTACCTTTTTTCCAGCCTCGCCTACCAAAGTGCTGCCTGTGGCCCAGAGCTTCCCCGCCTGCTGAACAGCCAATTTCCCTTGCCAGAATTTCTTTTCTACTTTGACATAGAACCTAGCCAATCATTAAAACGTATTACACAGCGCGGTGTTACGGAAATCTATGAAAACCAGCTATTTTTGGAATCCACCCTGCAGGAGTACCGCAGAGTGATTCAAGAATATGAGCAAATGGACACGGGCATGAAGATTATCAGAATCGATGCCTCCCAAAGCCTAGAAAAAGTAGCGGAAAATATCTGGAGTGCATTGAAAAATATGCCGATACTACAGGGGTGAAGTACCCACAACAGTCTCTTGCAAAACAAAGCCTTTTCTCTCCCACCACAAAACTTTGTATAGCTGTGGCACTCTTTTTATGCCTTGTTATCAGTTCTGGTTTTTCCTACTTTGTGGTGTACAAGGAACAATTCTATCGTCTTTTTCACGTGCACTACCAGCAGTATCCCGATGATGTAATCGAAAATATCTATTGGCTGGAAAAGGCAGTAAAGGCAGATTTCTGCAATCCACGAAATGCCCTTGCAAAAATTACCGATGAAAAAGATTGGGAAAAATATCGCTATCTTTTTATGATGCATGTAAATCTCAAGCTCATAGAGCAGCACATGAGACTGGCTGCTACCTTTGACAAGGAGGTTGCCTATTTTTATGAGGCTCCTTGGAAGGAACAATATCTAAGAGATTTGGAAAAGGCTGAACAATGCTTTCAAACAGGACTTGTTTATTGGCAGGAAGCAAAATTGTGGGCAGAAAAGGCCAGCACCGGAAATTTCCAGTTTTTATACCTTACAGACATCCAGAACTGGGAGGACGAGCGGTACCGCATTGCCAATGGTGAGTTGAACTACGAAAAAATCTTAACAAGAGAGCTCAATCGCCTAACAAAAGTTCGTGAAACCTTCCTTGCAATGGATGAAGAAACCTATTAAAATAGGTTCATGACACAGGACATTTTCACCATTCAATATCCACAAATCTCTGTGGGAACAGAAAAAACCGACATTATTTTCTACAGTTCCCCAGAGCTTGACTCCCTGATGAGTTTTCTTTCCCCCAATGATGGTCTTAATAGAATCTTTGTAACTGATTCCACCATTATTGCCCTCCCTGCACTTAAGATGCTGGCAAAGGCATTTTCAATCTCTGAACAAGCCCTTTCTGTAGGACTTCCTCAGCGTTCAGTTTTTAGAAAGGGTGACAACACTCTTGTAATTCTTGGTGCAGGAGAAAGCTTCAAAACAATAGAAAACGTATTGTTCATTATACAAACTGCCTTGGAATCAGGCCTGCAGCGTTCCAGCGTCTTTGTGGGCATTGGTGGTGGCGTTATTTGCGACATGACAGCCTTTGCCTCTTCAATCTTTAAGCGGGGAGCCAAGCTGGAATTAGTTCCCACCACACTGTTGGCCATGGTGGATGCTGCAGTAGGCGGAAAGACTGGCTGTGATTTTGACAACTTCAAAAACATGATTGGAACCTTTTATCCTGCCAAGCGGCTCCATGTTTTCAGTGATTTTCTGCAAACCCTGCCTCCAGAGGAATATCGATCTGGCCTTGCAGAAACATTAAAGACTGCTCTGCTCTACGCACCAAAGCTCTTCCACATTATGCAAAACCAAAAGGATGAGGTTCTTGCTCGTGAAACCGACTTGGTACGTCAGATTATTCGTCGCTGCGTTATTGCCAAGGCCAGCATCGTAGAAAAGGACTTGACAGAAACAGGCTTGAGAATGCAACTAAACCTTGGTCACACCTTTGCCCACGCACTGGAAACTACTGCTGGTTTAGGTGCCATTCCCCACGGAGATGCCGTAGCTTGGGGAATTGGTCGTGCACTGGAATTGTCTGTAAACCTCGGACTCTGTGACCAAGAATACAAAGATGAAGTTGACCAAGTTTTGGAAAGCTATGGCTGGTGTAGAACTGCCTACCATCCAGTGCTAGAAGGCAAGGTTTCTCCAGAAGATGCCAGCATCATCTTGTTATCTGCCATGAAAAAGGACAAGAAAAACAGTGGTGCTGCCGTTCGATTTATCCTACAGCGGGAAATCAACAGCACCGTCATTCAAGAAGTACCTGACGATAAGATTCTTGCGGTATTGGAAGCCAAAGTATGACAGAATCAGCACTGACTTTGCAGGAAGGTTGTGGAACTAAAGGACGACCATTGTACTTTGATTGGGCTGCCACTGCCATGGTGGAGGAAGATATTATCCGTGAGGCAGCTGAAATTGCCATCAATCATTTTGGAAATCCTTCCAGTCTCCATTTTCTTGGCAGTGACGCAAAAAATACCTTGGCTCAAGTCCGCTCTGATTGTGCAAAAACCCTTCAGGTAAAGAGTGACAACCTCTTTTTCACCAGTGGTGGCACCGAAGCAAACCATCTTCCCCTGCTCTCCCTTTTGCAACGTCCAGTTCCAGGCACCATTATCATCAGTGCCATTGAGCATCCTGCCATTCGAGAGCAGGCTGAAATGCTCAAGCATTGTGGCTGGAAGGTGCTACAGGCCACCCCAGATGCAACCGGTATTGTACCAGTGGCTGCCATAGAAAAGCTCCTTACCAAGGACACGGTGCTGGTGTGCCTCATGGCAGTGAACAACGAGACGGGAGCCATTCAGCCGATATATCAGGTGGCAGATCTACTGAACAAGTTTGCCAAGGAAACTGGAAAACGGCGGCCAAAACTCCATGTAGACTGTGTTCAAGCTGCAGGAAAGATTCCCCTGAATCTGTCATATCCTGGCATTGACAGTGCTGCCTTGAGTGCCCATAAAATCGGTGGTCCCCGTGGCATTGGCATTTTGTATCTGGCACAAAGGTTTGAAAGCTTTGTTCGTGGTGGCGGTCAGGAGCAGGGCATTCGATCTGGAACAGAAAATATTGCTGGAGCCTGGGCCTTTAGTAAATGTCTTGAACGTCATTTTTTGTCAGAAAAAAACACCGAAGGAAATGCCTACCAACGGTTTTTGCAACAAAAAGCCATGACAAGAAATTTAATAACACAATTAAAGGAAATCAAGGGATGCAACCTCATTCCTGCAGCACGAGGCACAGACCCCTTGGAAGAAAATTTTTCCCCTTGGATTGTGCAGGCTGCCTTTGAGGGAATTCCCGGAGAGGTGCTTGTTCGTGCCCTATCAGAAAAATCCATTGCCATTTCCACTGGCTCTGCCTGCTCCAGCCGAAAACTCAGCAGACCAGTGCTAGAAGCTATGGGTGTTTCCAAGGAATTGGCCACCAATGGAGTGCGTTTTTCTTTTGGCCCAAGAACTCAACAGCAGGATTTAGACAAGCTACTTGAAGCCCTCAAAGAAATCCGCAAAATTTTCTAAAAAAAACAGGGAGTGGCTCCCCACTCCCTGTTTCGATCCTATTGCTTTTTGCTGAAAATTCGGTAATTCATCCACGGGAACAGAGGATGCTCCTGCTCCAGCTTAGTGAGCCATTCGGTACTGATGGAATTAGCTCCCAGTGAATCATATACGGTAATAAAAGACTGAACATTTTTCTTGAATTGTTCTTCTGCATATTCAGGGAAAAGCCCCTCGCTGAGCATCTTGGGCCAATCCAAGGACTGGGCCAAAAGCACTTCACGAGCAGCCATATTCAAGGCACGAGCTTTTAAACCAGTGTCTTCTGGGAAACGATCTGCCAGCTGATTCATCCGTTGGCAAGCCTTACGAGCATACTGGAGCATCCAGTCATTCTTAGTGTCAAGGAAATTTTCCCCGTAGCCAGTTCCAGTGGCAGCTGACATAAAGGGATGAACTTGTTGTAAATCCTTCTTGGAGTCCAAGAAATCATTACATTGAGCTAGTTCAACCTCCTGACTTTCTGCTGTCAACCGAATAACCTGCTCTAGCCATTCCATTCCCTCATGCCACAACTGACCAAAATCACGGGCATAAAAGGCACAAAGAATGGAAACATCATCAGACTCCAAAGCTTGGCTTGCCTTTTCCAGCTTTTCCTCATATTTTTTGACAAAGGCAGCAGCATCTGCTTTCACCTGAACTAAGGCCGCTTCCCTATCATATATCTTTCCTTCATCTCCCTGACTCCAATATTTGTAGCCAGAAGGCAGACGAACTCCATTTTCGGTCAAAAAACCTTCCAATTGCTGGTCTGTAGCCTCAAAGGCAAAGTCACGGTTTTGGTCTCGATACACATCATTGTACATAAAACCACCGGAACCGATTATGCTTTCCTCAGCAGTATAGTCCTGACCGAAAACCCACAAGCCATTGCTACAAACAGCTGGAGAAAAGATACCGTTTCTTGGGGCAGGTTCTCCAAAAAGAAGACCGTGGGAATCAAGGATGGTATAGGTAAAGCCATAACTCTTGATGATTTCTTCTAAACCAGGAGCATATCCCATGGCAGGAAGCCAAAAACCATCAGGAACCAAGCCAAAAAACTGACGATGAGAATGAAGTCCTGCTTCAATCTGGGCGTTGATGGCCTCTGGCAAGTCAATGTAGTGCGGCAGGAAGGCTGCAGTAGCGGCAGTTGCCAAAAGCTCCAAACTTCCTCGGTCAGCATAATAACGGAAGGCAGATAACAAGTCGCTTTTGTAGACGGTAACAAAGTCATCCTTACATTTTTTTACTCGATTCAGTTCGGCTTCCACCAAGGGATAGGTAGCGTCAGTTTTTTCCAAAGAATTGATTTGATTTTCACCCAACAAAATCAGCTTATCCAACCAGTTTACGTACATTTCCTGTACGGTATAGTCAGATAGCAAGGTACAAAGGGTAGGAGTCATAACAATAGCAAGCTGAAAAGGAACATGCTCTAAATCCAAGGTTTCAAACATATTCAACAAAGGAATATAGGTGTCAGAAATTCCTGTAAAAAGGAGCTCAATTTCAGGATGAGATAGTTCTTGAATACTGGTGGGACAAAAATATCCTTGATGTGCCACTATCGTAATAACAATTTTCTTTTTAGACATGAACTTGAACTCCTAGAAAAAAGACTGACGGTGATTCATATAATGAGTTCGCAGTAACTCAGGCAAACCAGAAAGTTTTAATACTGGAGAAACTGGAGTTTCTGGCAAAGGATTTGCAATACGAGGAGAAACATAGGGCAAGGTAATCATACCTGTACTTGCCCATACCTCATAAGCCTCATCTTCCATATTCAGGACTAGGTCTACACGAACAAAGCCAAAACCAGCAGGCAACAATAGATATCTGTTTCTATCTTCAATGGTAATAGGAACATCAAAGAAATCTGCAACAGTTTCCGGTTCATCACGATGAAACATTGTTACCCGCAAACTTAAAGACTGCACCTTGTCAGACTTACGCACCAAGGCGATGTGATCTTTTTTTACGTCCCAATATGCAAAGAGCCAAACAGGATTACGTAAAACAGCAGAAATAAGTGTCTCATTGTAGGTATCGGGCAAATCAGCTGTAGTAATTTCATCAGATTCTTCCAAATCATCATCAGAGTCATCCATATCTTCAGCTGCTTCCAATAACTCACCGATAATAAATCGCCTATTTAGATTTTCTGGAATATCTATACCTAAATCGTCTGCCAAGGCAATCAAATCTGCCGATGGCAATGTCTCTAAATAAGCCCTGCTTAGCTTTGTATCACTCATATATCTGCCTATGATGAATAAAAATATAACTTCTGTCAATATGGAGGGAATCTCCAACAGAAATTCATTTTAAGGGAATCTATTGTTCCTTTCCAGTAATTCCCGGTACACCGAAACGATTTACCGGCCAAAAACGCAACACTGTTGTACCTAAAATATCCCGTGCCCCCACAGCTTGGGGAGCAATTCTTGAATGATACAACAAAGAATAAGGGTCATAGTCTGTAAGGGCTATAATCTTTGCATCGTAGGAATGACGCATATCAAGAGAGTTGAATCGATTATCTCCCATCATGAAAAAGGAATTATGCGGAATATATTCTGGCTGTCCTAGATCATTATTAGGGGGGAACACCGGCATATTTCGTGAATCCAGCAATGCAAAGTACCAGTGCAATGACTGAATCTGTTCCAAGGCAGCAGTACGGATAGAATCTGTACGCCAACTGGCAACAGGTTTTCCTTCAGCAGTCAGACGGGCATTTTGCACCACTAGCTGTCCAAAAGCCAGCTTTGCCATCAGATTTAACTTAAAGTTAGTGTCTTGATATAAATCTTCCCCAACAAGAACAGTGGAGTCAGTAAAACATTCTTGGGGTATTTCATCCATCCAGCTGGTCATAAAATCGGTAAACCACTGAGTTCCCCCCTGTACTGTCAACAAGCGACGGGAAAGGGTGTCACATTGGGCAAAAAAGTTTCCTTCAAATAAATCAGATGGAGACAGGATGGGAGCACCAGAGCCTGTATCTGCTCCAGAGATTTTTTGTCTGATGGAAGAAAACTCTTCCACCAACTGAAGGATTTCTTTACGAACTGAATCATAGTGGAGGGAATTCTTGATTTTTTCACACTGAAGCATACTCTGATAAATAGCCTCTGGAACAGGAATATCCTGCACCTTTTCCAAGATCTTGTGGGGCAAGGCAGCCACATTCCACTCAGCCCACCGAGCATCTTCTTGTACCACAGTGAATTCAGGAGAATCTTTAGTACGGGAATACAAGACACCGTCCACCATCATCAGCTGTTCTCCCGGCAAACCTGTAACTCGCTTTACCAAGGGATCTGCCTTCAAATTACCTGCTTCGTCCACATTCAAGTTTACCATGGTAAAGGTAAGGGTATACACTAGCTGAGACACAAAGGTTCGTACCTCGGACTGGCGATCACGACTGTAATGGGGATTACGGAATACCACAATATCGCCACGGTCATAGGAACGGAGCTGAGGAATACCTACATTGGACAGGGGAAATCGTGGGCCAGAAGCCGTCTTGAACACCACCACCCTATCCCGCACCAAGAATTCTGGCACCATGGACTCTGAGGGTATCTCGTAAAGCTGGA
Source organism: Treponema sp. (assembly GCA_017629095.1). Taxonomy (GTDB): domain Bacteria; phylum Spirochaetota; class Spirochaetia; order Treponematales; family Treponemataceae; genus Treponema_F. Next base: position 28,736 of record JAGBXW010000010.1, read on the forward strand.
TAATGAAGATGTTCAACAAGGCCACAGTAAAAGCAGCCTGTACAAAGGCATCCACCCACTCAAGGATTTCCCGTACTAACCGCTTAATGCCACTGGGCTTATTTTGGGAACGGGCCTCTTGAAACTCATTCCAGTGGGGAAAAGTATTGCCAACCCGTTTGTTTCCCAGCATCATCTGCATTCCAATAGAAAGAATGGAAGCAACAAGCCACAGCAAAACTGAAAGGATATCAAATCCATGGCTTGTTCCTGTAACTCCAGAGCGCCGGAACACAAAGGCAACCAGCAAAATGAAGGGAAGATATTGATAGAGCTTACGAACAATGGAAACCATCTTCAAATTACGTTGGCGATACAGCTGAATCCAAGCACAATAGACAAGAGCAGCAGTAAACAACAAAGAAAGAGGAAAAGCTACCACCGAAATATCTGAAGCAAAAACAAGATTTACGAAAGAAAACACAAGGCTTGAGCCAAGACTTCCATACAGGAAGATAGTTAGTAAGTTCATGTCATAAATATAGCAAAAAAAAAACAAATATACTATAATCTTTCCCATGGAAAACAGTACAAGTGAATTGATTAATCTCCAAGAAGCCTTGGAGCGACTTGATAATGATATGGGACTGTACATGATTTTGGTGGATGCTTTTTTGCAGGATACAGTTTTCCAAGCAGAAAAGATGAGGGAATTGGAAAGAGCTTTCCGTGATTCACCCAGCGGAGAATGCCTGGAAGCAGCCCAGTACATTCACCGAGTCAAAGGTGCTGCCCGTCAGTTGGGAGCAAATCCCCTAGCAGCAGAGGCACAAAAGTTGGAGGATATTTTTAGGGGTAAGGCAAAGGGGCATCTTCACGAGCCAGATATGAATACAGAAACTTTAGTCGAAGTTGTTCTGGATTTACACCTTAAAACTGTAGAAGAATTAAAACGTCTTTCCAACTAGTTTTTATGTATCTTTTCTTGTAAAAATCCTTTGGAAGTTTGCTTCCAAAGGATTTTTTAATGCAGCTTCTGGTATATCACGAATTTTGGCAAATTCTTGGTATACCAACCGAATATCTTGTGGCGGTGTAGCTTCTTGATTCCGTAAGGTTTGGTAGGGGGCATCAGTTTCTGTCAAAAGCCGCTCCAGTGGAAGTTCCTGCACACAGCGAATACTGTTTTTCCTTCCCCGTAACAATTCCTTTCCAAAAGAAAAATATCCTTCAATTCCCCGTTGCAATATATTCTGAGCCTCTTGGCAAGAACCAGGAAAGCCATGGAACACCACAGCAGGAAGTTTTTTCAATTCCTTGCAATACAAGAAAATCTTATCCATGGCTCTGCGACAATGAATCACAAGGGGCAATTGGTACCTTTGAGCCAGCTCCAGTTGCAAGTGCCACACCTCCCGTTGCATATCCCACATTGCAGCAAATTCTGGGGTAAAAAAATCAAATCCAGCTTCTCCCACCGCCGAAAGCCGTTGTTCCTCAGCCAATTTTTCCAACAAGGGAAAAAGAGTCACATCGGGATTTTGAGGATGAATGCCAAAAGTAGGAAAAACGTGATTCGGATATTTTTGAGACAAGGATTCTACAAATAAAAATTCCTGCTCTGTGTGGCAGGAAGAACACTGAACCACATCTGGCAAGAGCTGCCACTCCTTACAATCTGCAATATGCATATGAGCATCAATATAGTTCAATCTATCCCTCACAAAAAGCTAATATGATTTCTCCATCAAACCGAAGAAAATAAAAAGGTGACTTCATTTTCTTTAGTCTCCCTACAAAACATTATCCACAGTTTGGAGGATATCACATGGATTTTTACAAACTTAAAAGTTCCAACCCTACAGATTATATGACAATCATTCGTGAGATGGAAGATGGATTTGAGGTGAAAATTGTTCGTGACCGAGGTGGCTACGAAGAAGAAACCACCGACTTTCTCAGTAAAAGTCTCTTTGAAAGCTGCCTGAGAACGGGCTACATTGAGAAAATTTCTAAAAATAATAAGTTAGCAGCCAACGCTTAATTTTTTAACAGAATCAATTATTCCCAAAGCCTCGGAAACTCTTTGCTCTCGGCTACCTGGAGTAAGCCAATAGATTTTTATTCCCTTTCGCTCCATTCCACGGAACCAAGTTTCCTGTCGCTTTGCAAACTGACCGATGGCAATATTCAGCTGGGAAAAGAGTTCATGCTCAGAGGGAATTATCCCCTGCAAGAACTGGGACACAAACTTATATTCCAAGCCCAATCGTTCCAATCGCCGCCATTCAATACCAGAATCGTGGATAGACTGCACCTCTTGAATCATCCCCTCCTTGAGTCGTTGCCGTAACCGCTCCTTGATATTGCGTCGTAACTGGTCTCTGGGAAAGGTAGTACCAAAAATGATGGGATTAAATGGTGGTCGCTGTGGCATAGCGGCACTGGATGATTCACCACCATTTTTCTGGAACTCAGCAATTTCAATAGCCCGAAGCAAACGATGGCGTTCATCTAAATCAGTGTGATTGTGCAAAGCTCCCCGAATCTCCAGCAAACGTTGGGTCAATTCCTCCATAGATTTTCCCGCCAACTCTTCCCGAAGCTTTTCGTTGGTGGGCACAGGAAGCAAATCATAGCCACGCACTAGGGCATCAAGGTACATACCTGTTCCCCCCACCACCACAGGAAGTTTTTCTCGCTGTCTGATATCAGCAATGGCCCTGTATGCATCCCGCTGGTAATCATAGACGCTGTACTCGTAGGGAAGCTCTGTCACATCAATAAGGTGATAGGGCATCTGAAGCTGTATTCCATCTTCCTGTACCAGAGTATAATCTGCCAAATCCTTTCCACTACCAATATCAAGATAGCGATATACCTGGCGAGAATCAGCTGAAATAATTTCCCCATTGAGGGCGGTAGCAATACCCACCCCCAAGGATGTCTTTCCACAGGCAGTGGGCCCTAAAACAACAATAGAATCATACATTACAGCACCCGCAACACGGCACATTTGAGATACTCACCCTTGTCATAACCCATAAGTTGGGGATGGTCTGGGGCTGCACCCCGTCGTTCCACAATCTGCACCTTTCTATGGGCATCCTTGGCTGCATGGGCTAGCATATCGTAAAAGGTGGCAGAATCAAAGAAGTGGGAACAGGAACAGGTAATAAGGATTCCTCCTTTTACCAGCAAGCCCATGGCCCGCAAATTAATTTCCTTGTAGCCACCGTAGGCCTTTTCCACCTTGCCAGCACTTTTTGCAAAGGCTGGTGGGTCAAGAATAATCATATCAAACTGGCGTTTTTCTTCCTCATAGCTTCGCAAAAGGTCAAATACATCGCTACACACAGCAGTAATTCTGCTACCATCCTTGCAAAGCTGCTTGTTCAACTGAATATTTTCCTCCACTGTAGCCACAGCTTCTGGAGAAATATCCACGGAAATCACCGACTTTGCACCACCAGCCAGGGCATTCAATCCAAAGGCTCCCGTATGGGTAAAGGTGTCTAGCACACGCCGCCCCTTGGCAAGGCTTGCCACCAATCGACGGTTTTCTTTTTGGTCTAGGAAATAACCTGTCTTTTGTCCCATTTCTAGGTCCACGGTTAAAAGCACCCCGTTTTCCTTAATGGTAATGCGGGGATTCCGTTCCACACCAATCCAGCCCTTTTTCTGCTGCAAGCCTTCAAGCTCACGAACGTGAACATCGCTCCGTTCATAGATTCCAAAGGGATGACACAAGGTTTCCAATGCACCGAGAATCTCCTGTCGGAAAATTTCAGTGGTTAGGCTTAAAAACTGAATCGAAAGGAAAACACGACCTTCCACATCATAGTAGCGATCCACCACCAGTCCAGGGATTCCGTCAGATTCACCAAAAATCAGACGATAGGAATCGGCCTTGTTAAAGAATAAATACCGCAACTCCAGAGCCTGCTTTATTTTTTGCAGGAAAAATTCCTTGGTATGGTGATTGTGAATGGATGCAAGAGAAAGGGGCTCCTTTGGATTTTCTTCCAGAGACCCAAAAACTGCTTCAGGCTTTTCATGAGTTAAAAAACGAATGGCAATCTTTGAATTGGGATTGAAAATTCCTGTTCCTAAAAAGAGGCCAGATTTGGAATAGACCTCAACGGCACTGCCCGCTTCCACCGCCTTTAATTTTTTGCAACTACCGGCACCCTCTAATGATGACTGCTGAATGGCACCTGCTTTCATGTACTTTACAAAAAGAATTTCGTTATCATACACCCAAGGAGAACCTAAAAGAATCTCCGTCTCTTCTTTTGCTTTCAGAAAAAAACGTGGAAAAATCATGGCA
>JAGBXW010000094.1 GCA_017629095.1 Treponema sp.
CAGGACCTGCACCAGGATTTACGTCGTATGCAAAACAGGCAGGGAAAATAATCAAACCGCTCATAATGGCTACAAAGGTATCCAGCAGGATGATTCTTCCAGCTTCACCTGTCAAGCTGTATTTCTTATCGATATAGGAACCGAAAATTTCCATGCTTCCGATACCCAAGCTCAAGGTAAAGAATGCCTGTCCCATGGCGGCAAATACCACCTCACCAAATCCTGATTCAGTTACCTTGCTAAAGTCTGGCAAAAGATAGAACTTAATTCCTTCACCACTACCAGGCAAAAGAACAGAATTCACTGCCAACACCACAATCAGCAAAATCAGCAGAATCATCATTACCTTGGTGATTTTTTCTACACCCTTTTCAAGACCGATTCCAACAATCACAAAGCTCAACACCACTGCAATGGCCATCCACAAAAACTGGGTGCCTGGATTTGCTGTTAGAGAACCAAAGAAGGCACCAACAGCAGCAGTATCCAAGCCCTGGAACTGGCCAGTAAGGCTGGCAAAGCAATAATACAACAGCCAACCAGAGATGGTGGCATAGAACATCATCAAGATGTAGTTTCCTGCAATGGCAATGTGACCATAAGTATGCCACTTTGTTCCCTGAGGCTCCAAGGTTTTGAAGGCCTTTCCCACATTCTGGCGAGAAGCACGACCAACGGAAAACTCCATCACCATAATAGGCAAGCCTAAGGCTACCAAGAAGAACAGGTACACCAAAACAAAAATGGCTCCACCATATTTTCCTGTGATATAAGGAAAACGCCACACGTTTCCAAGACCAATGGCACAACCTGCCGACAGCAAAATAAAGCCTAGTCGAGAGGCAAGGCTTTCTCTTTCTTTCATATATCCTCCAAAAGATTCTGTTAAACCAAATGACAGGCCACCCAGTGACCTTCTGCAACTTCCCGCAACTGAGGCATGGCTTCCTTACACTGAGACTTAGCCATAGGACAGCGAGTATGGAAACGACACCCAGAAGGTGGATTCATGGGAGAAGGAATATCTCCTTCCAACACAATCCGCTGACGACTGCGAGATAACTGGGGGTCAGGAACAGGCACTGCGGAAATCAGTGTTTGGGTATAGGGATGAATGGGATTCTTGTTCAACTCGTAGCTAGTGGAAAGTTCCACCAAACACCCCAAGTACATAACTCCAATGCGATTAGAAATATGGCGAACAACACTCAAATCGTGGGCAATAAACAAATATGTTAATCCCAGCTCTTCCTGCATGTCCTCCAGCATATTCACTACCTGAGACTGAATTGAAACGTCCAAGGCAGAAATAGGCTCATCGCACACAATAAACTGAGGACGCACTGCCAAGGCACGGGCAATACCAACACGCTGCTGCTGTCCACCAGAAAATTCGTGAGGATAGCGGTTTGCATGCTCTGTGTTCAGGCCAACCATGTCTAGCAATTCCTTGATGCGGTCTGTTCGTTCAGCCTTGGTGGACCACAGCTTGTGAATATCAAGGGCCTCACCAATAATCTCACCTACCGTCATGCGAGGGTCAAGGGAGGCAGATGGATCCTGAAAAATAATCTGCATTTTGCGACGGTAGGGCAACATCTTTACTGCAGAGTGCTTTTTACCGTCTCCTTCGTAAATAGTTTCTCCGTCATAGACAATGCGGCCACTGGTGGGCTCGTGAAGACGGATAATGGTGCGTCCCAAAGTTGTTTTTCCACAGCCAGACTCACCAACCAAGCCCAAGGTTTCTCCCCGCTTGATAAACAGGGAAACATCTTCTACCGCTTGGACACCAGGCCCCTTCATTCCCTTTACGGGAAAATATTTTCTTAAGTGCTGGACTTCCAGCAAAATATCATTATCAGCCATTTACTTTTCCTCCCCTTCCTTTGACTCCACCTTTGATGCCATCTTAGATGCAAGATGTGTAGCTCCACCTTCTGCACCAAAATCCTCTTTTCGCAGCACTTCTTCCACCCGCAACCAACAGGCTGAACGGTGGCCTTCTTTGATGGTAACGTGAGGAGGCATCTTCTTCAGGCAGATTTTCATACAATGCTCACAGCGAGGAGCAAAGGGACATCCTTCAGGAGGATTCAGCATATCCACGGGAGAGCCTTCTATAGGAATGAGCCGCTCGTAATTTTCCGCATCAACACGAGGCATGGAACGAAGCAAGCCTACGGTGTAAGGATGGGAAGGATTATAAAAAATATCATCAACAGGGCCCTGTTCCACAATCTTACCTGCATACATAACAGAAACCTTGTGACAGATTTCTGCTACAACACCTAAATTGTGGGTAATAAAGATAATTCCCATGTTGGTCTTTTTCTGCAGGGACTTCATCAACTCAAGAATCTGAGCTTGAATGGTAACGTCAAGAGCAGTGGTAGGCTCATCGGCAATCAGCAGCTTGGGATGACAAATCAAACCCATGGCAATCATTACGCGCTGCCGCATTCCTCCAGAAAATTCGTGGGGATATTGCTTCATACGCTTTTCCACATTGTTGATTCCTACCAGCTCCAGCATCTCCATGGCTCGCCGCGCAGCTTCTTCCTTGGAAACAGTTTTATCGTGGGCTCGCAATGCTTCTATCAACTGGTTTCCGATGGTGTATACGGGATTCAGACAGGTCATGGGATTTTGGAAAATCATAGCCACATCCTTTCCCCGGAAGGAAGCCATTTCATCCTTTGACATGGCAAGTACATCTCGCCCCTCAAAGGTAATGCTTCCACCTACTACCTTTCCTGGAGACTGAAGCAATCCCATAATAGAATATGCTTCCTGACTCTTTCCCGAACCAGACTCTCCAACGATTCCCATTACCTCTCCATAGTTCAGGTCATAGGAAATTCCTCCTACAGCCTTTACCTCTCCGGCGGGAGTAAAGAAGGAAATTCTCAAATCCTCTACTTCCAACAATTTATTTTCTGCCATAATTCGCTCCTTCTCCTTTGAAC
>JAGBXW010000095.1 GCA_017629095.1 Treponema sp.
GCAACGAAGAACCTAAACTCAAGCTAAAAGATGGTTCCCTTCGCATCTTTTTGAACACCACCGCAACCAAGCTTTCATCCCTTGACCAGAAACTTCAAGCATTTTATCATTACTTACAGATAGGTGTGGTAGAATCAGAGCTTGCTCAAACTATCTCAGCCAGCATCACCACCTTGAAAAATAACTCACTGGAAAGGAGGCACTACATGACTTGGGCGATAAAAATGGCAGATGCACGATACGACGGTTACGATGAAGGCTTTGAAAAAGGTATAACCACTGGTCGTGAAGAGGGTATCTCCATTGGGCTGGAACGTGGAGCCTACCAAAACAAGCTAGAAACGGCTCAGTTAATGATCGAGTTGGGAATTCCACTAGAACAAGTTCAACTTTGTACAAACCTTTCGCTGGATGTGGTGCAAAGTGTGATGGAGTCCTGTGATACATCATTGTCTTCCGTTACTGGATAATGGGTTTTTTGGGTACAGTTGAATAAAGGGAGCTTCGGAGGGGTCTTGGAGTAAGCCTCCAAGTAAGGAGAATATTCATGAACATGACGCAAGACTTTTACAATAAATTGGCCACTCATTACCACAAGCTTTTTCTTGATTGGGAAAGCACCACCCAGAAACAGGCTGGTATTTTGAACAAGATTTTTGTAGATAGGGGCTATGATTGTTCAGCACGGATATTAGATTGTGCCTGTGGCATTGGAACTCAGGCAATCGGTCTTGCAGCCCTAGGCTATCAGGTTACGGCTTCTGATATCAGCCAGCAGGAAATTGAACAGGCCAAAATACGAGCAAAAGAAAACAATGTCCAGATTGATTTTGTTCAAGCAAACTTTTGTACCTTATCCCAAAGCTTTTCCCAGCAATTTGACATTGTGATTGCAATGGATAATGCCCTTCCCCACATGCTTTCAAGTGCAGATTTAGAAATTGCGGTGAAAAGCATTGTTCATCAGGTTAAAAACGGTGGACTTTTTGTCGCAAGTATCCGAGATTACGACAGCATTCTCAAGGACAAGCCCTCCTCTTCTCCGCCCTATATTCAGAAAACAGATCAAGGGCAGCGAGTTTCTTTTCAAACCTGGGAATGGAAGGGAGAAAATTACAAGCTTATCCAGTATATTATTGATGATGAAGCTCACCTAGAGCTTAACAAGTTTGAATGTGAATATCGAGCAACCACAAGAGATGAGCTAACAAGGCTTCTGCTTTCAGCTGGTTGCTCTGAAGTAGCTTGGGAATTCCCCCAAACCACGGGATTCTACCAGCCCATTGTCATTGCCACTAAGTAGCACTCCATCCCCTTTCTTTTAGCTACGTCAACTCTCCGCCACTACCCGTCCCTGCTCCATGGTGATAATCCTGTCTGCCACCAACTGGGCTTCTTCTCGGTCGTGGGTAACAAAGATGCCTGCAAAGCCAAATTCCTCCTGCATACGGCAAATATCTTGGGCAAGGCGGCGGCGTAAAGGAGCATCTACAGCGGAAAGGGGTTCGTCAAAGAGGATGAGCTTGGGGCGGACAATGAGGGTGCGGGCAAGGGATACCCGCTGGGCTTCTCCCCCAGAAAGGGATTCTGGCCGCCGCTGGGCAAAGGCTCCCAAACCAAAGCTTTCCAGCAAGGCCATTGCCTCCTTTCGGGCCTCCTTCTTTCCCACTCCCTGACAGCGAAGTCCATAGGCCACGTTGTCATCGGTACGAAGATGGGGAAAAAGAGATGGATTTTGAAATACCATGCCAATCTGACGCCTTCCTGCAGGTACTGATAGTAAATCTCGACCTTCAAGTCGCAGCAGGGTTTCAGATTTTTCTCCCTCAGCAGGGAAACCACCAGCAGGAGAACCAGGGCCACGAGAGATTGGCTCACTTTCTAAAAGCCCCGCAATGAGACGGAGTACTGTGGATTTGCCACAACCAGACGGCCCCAGCAAGGCCACCATTTCTCCTGCTGCCAGTTGCAAGGAAAAATCCACCTGTAAGGAATATTCTGGGGAGTTCCAAGATTTCCTCAAGTTTTTTGCCTCAAAATATGGTTCCAAGCTCTCACGCATTTTCATTCTCCATGTTTTTTCTACTGGTAGTCTTCAGCCTTTTTCTGACGGTAATCTTCAAGCCCTTCCGAGGAAGGTTCCTTCCACTAACCAAGAAAATGGGCATGGTTAAGGCAGCCAGCACTAAACCACTGCAACAGGCTTCGTTAAAGCGATAGGATCCAGCAAGATTGTAGGTGTACAAGGCTAAGGTTTCAAACCGAGGAATGGCCAACACCAAGGGTAAGGTAGTATCTCCACACCCTAAGGCAAAGCAAAATCCCACGGCAGCCACTATATTTTTCCTGCAAAGGGGCAGATACACCCGAAATACCCTATCTAGGGGAAACTCAGCCAGCATAAGGGCCGCATCATCTAGGGAAGAAGGCACCTTATCTAGGGCTCCTGAAATTTGTCGAAAAGCAAAGGGCCAGTACAAGGTAGCCTGCAAGAATACCAGCATCCAGGGACTTCCCCTTAAACCTGGAAGCACCTTGATTGTGAGGCTCGTGGCACCAATAGCCAGCACCACCGAGGACACCGCCATGGGAAGCAAGGGCAGCACTCCCCCAAGAAAAAGGGATGTTCCACCTCCAGTTTGCTTTCCTGCCCTCCGACATGACCATTCCCGCAGCAAAAGACTGTAGAACAGGGCAGCTATCACCGCCAACACAGAAGACAAACTTGACGTAAGGAGGGTATTTTTTAGGGCAAGATAAAAGCTTGGTCGGGAAAAAAGATTTTGAAGGTATTGAAGGGTAAGCCTTCCTGCAAAAGAGGATGAAGCCTTTACACTGAAGGCAGAAAGTACCAGCTGCACCAGGGGTAAGAGAAAGAACAAGAGCACCAAAACAAGCAGCAGTCCCAGAAAAAGAGCTTCCCTCCAGCCTCCCACCTTTTTCCTACCAAGGCCCGCACTATCCCAGGCAAGCCCCTTATTCTCGTGGCCACGACCTTCCACCAAGCCGTAAAGGGCCACCACAGCCAAGGCCAATATGGTCTCCACCAAGGCCAAGGCAGCCACCAGGGGAAAGTTTAAGCTGGAGCGAGCAGCCTGATAAATCTCCACCTCCAGCACTGTGGTTCCCACTCCACCAAAGACAAGCACTATGACAAAGCTAAAAAAACAGTACAGGAACACCACCATGGCAGAGGTAGCAATGGCAGGCAATAGCTGCACCAAGGTAATGGTTCTAAATACTCGCCAGGGACTAGCTCCCAGTAACAAGGCAGCATCATGTTGATTTTTAGGAAGCTGACTCCAAGCATCAGCACAGGTTTTCATTACCAGGGGGAAATTATAAAAGCCTTGAGCAAGAACAATCCCCACGGGAGAATACAAGAAAGAGCCAGAAACAATGGCCTCATTCCCAAAACTCATAATCAGCCGATTCACCACTCCCTGCATCCCCCAGAACATGACATAACCTAAGGCCACCAGCAAGGGAGGTAGACACAGGGGAATGGCAGAAAGGGAAAGAAGAA
>JAGBXW010000096.1 GCA_017629095.1 Treponema sp.
AAAAATGAAATCGTCAGTAAAGGTGAGACTTTCCCATTTTTTCTGTAGATCGGCTTCTGTTAGCATTTTTCCTCCAATTTTTTTCCTTGCATATATATTATAGGCTTGGAGATGAAAAAAAATGCGTTTTTGGCAAGAGTTGTTGAATTTTTTTTTGTAAAATTTTTCCAAGATGTAGCTTATGGGTTGGGTTCGATGATGGAGAGTATTCTGCGGTGGCGGATGGGGAGTGTGGCGGGAATCATTCCCCGTATGATGGATTGGAGGGCGGCCAAGCCGTTCCTAGAAGGAGACAGAGCCCCTGTCTCCCCTACCTCACCAATTCTCTGGATCATAGCCAGCATCATCTGCGGCATTAAACCAGGCAGCTTCATCGGAGCCAGGCTTCATCAGCCGTTCAAAGTCACTTTCATAGCTTTTAGAACCAAAGATACTGCCCCCACCCTTTCTGGAACGAGGCTCATCTATCAAAAAATCCTCCTCCAGCTCTTCGTCAAACTCAGCGTCACTCCAGCCCCTATCAGGTAATGAGTTTCTTGCCCCTGGGCCAGAGTCAGCAGAGTCGGCAGCCTTGGCCACACCAACAAAAAATCCCACCAAGGCAAATACAATTAACAATACTACAAATCCCATCTTCTAACCTCCAATTTTATTTACTGAACCGAGAAAATCCTTCAAAGCTACAAGCCCAGTCCACCACCAGAAGCTGCAATGGATGAAAGAACATACTAAAAACAATACAAAAAGCCATAATTTTTACTGCCCCAATATGTTGAGTCATATGTGCCAAGATAATGCCAGGTGTAAGAAATACCACAAAACCCACCAACACAACGAATACTGTTTTTTTGAAACCCATAGAACACCTCCTTGTTACTGTTTATATTTCTAGTATACAAATAGAAGTGTCCTAATAAGTGATACACCAAGAAAAAAATTTCTTTTTTTAGTACAATGTTCCCATGGCAGCAATTTCCTGACGTACCGCTTCTTTAAGCTCAGGAGGATTCAGCACCAGCACCTTGTGGCCAAAGGACATGACCCAATGAAGAATCTCATCAAACTGATTTGTCTCAAAGGTCAGTAACACTCGGCCATCCTCTTGCTGGCGACATTCTTGTCCCACATGCCACTGCCGCTCCAGAATATACGTATGAACTTCTTGAGAAAACAGCAACTCCACCCTAAACCGCTTTCCCTGAGCCCACACCCCAAAGTCTGGATCTACGTAATGATGTATATCAAAGTTTTCGTCCCACACAAAGGGGTCTTGTACACTCATATTTTGAATGCGAGCCATGTTATACACTCTAAATTCCTGATGACGGTGACAATATCCTAAAACATACCAGTCTCCCCGCTGGCACAAAATCTTGTAGGGATTGAACCGACGCTGAATATATTCCTGTCGTTTAATAGACCGATAGGCAAAATCCAAGGTTTTTCTCTCTTGAATACCTTCTAGCACCTTAAAAAATATTTGTTGATCAATCTTGGGCTGAGGATTAGAAATAAAATGAACTTGAGATGCATTAAAGCTCGTAGAAACAGCCACATCCTTTGGCAGCATATCAAGCATTTGCTTCATAATGGACTCAAAGACTGGTTCCAAGGGAGTTCCCTTGTACTGCTCCATTAAAGGCAGAATAATATGCAGGGTAAAAAGCTCTCCCTCCGTCAACAAAAAGCTAGGAATGGTGTAATTTTCATCACTAAAAAAATAGCCCTTATGCTCTTTGGAATATTCCAAGGGAACCATGTACCTGTCTTTCAGAAAATCTATATCCCGCATCACCGTACTGCGAGACACTTCAAATTTCTTTCGAAAATCCGTGGTATTAGGATAATCTCCCTGCTTTACCATATTCACAATCTGAAGCAACCGTAGCTGCCGAGCCTTATCCTCCCGTGAGCCACTTCCTGCATTGGAATCCATCCTACACCCCCTTCTAAACATACTCAAGCTATAGTATACTATCAAAAGCTTTAATTTGACAGGAGAAACAAGGTGAAAAAATACATTTTATTTGTCTTTGTGAGCATCATGCTGACTTTTATAGGCTGTGACTCATCATTTAAAGCAGACAATACTCCGCAAAATCAGAATGCGGGTAGCGTTGAATCTCAGAACTCCATTGATTTCTTCTACAGCATTAATCAAGACAACAGCATTAGCCTCACCCCTGTAGTGTCCTGGAAAGGTGTTGACAAAAATACATTACAATATGTTTGGGTGACTTCTGATGACCCTAGTATAACAGAAGAAAATCCAACTATTACTGTAGGAGAAGGAGCTACATCCACTTCAGTAACACTCTATGTTTTTAATGGAGAACAGAAAGAAGAAAACGTACTTGGAATAACAAGCAAAACCATTAGCCTTACTGGAACCTTCCCTACAGATATGACAACAGGATCTGGTCTAAAGAAACTCTTCCTGTTCGCTAAAGAGGATAGTAATAGTAAGCATCCTGATGATAATCCTAACTACATGTATTTTGCATTGCAAATTAAAGGTACCTCAAAACACGGTACCTTCCGCACAGAAGCTACAAAAGATGGTCAATTTACCTATGCCTATCCACGGTCCGTGCAATATGAACATCAATCTTCTGACCAAGACCGCTATACCTCCATGTATGCCCAAGCCACACCTAACCTATCAAGCTTGGGAGTAGGTTATAACGACGAAACTGGCTTTGGTAACAAGGCAGGAACAAGTTTTTCCATGCCATTTTATTTAGGTGATAATAAATGTAGGGTAGAGATTAACGGCAAAGCTCCTCTAAAATACACCTTTGCAAACTTTGTAGTTTGGGACACTGTAGTAGATACCTTCCTAGGAAACTGGGGATGGCCAGTGCTGATACGGTGCCCTTCTTCAGCTCCATTAACAATAACAATTCCTATGGATGAGTATGATGAAAAGAAACATAAGAACATTGCCTTGCTGACCGTCACCCTTAACGATAATGACAAGAAGACCGACTTTGAGTATACAGTAACCTTTGATGGATTTGAGCTATTGGATTCAAATAACTAAAATCTCACCTGATTACGACCATTTGTTTTGGCCTCATACAGCTTTTTGTCCGCTATATCCACGTTCTTTTCAATACTTAAACTTGAAGCTATTTCTGCAACACCAAAGGACACTGTAAATTTCAACAGAGGATACTCTGGCAAAAAAGCTGTTTCTTCTATCTTGGTACGCACTTCCTCTGCAAATGAGACAGCCTCGTGAATGTGGTGTTCCTTCAATATGATAACAAATTCTTCACCACCCCAACGGGCTATAACACCCTTGTCTGCCACCATCTGTTCAAGGAATTCACTGACAGCCACAAGCACTTGGTCACCACAGGCATGGCCGTAGGTATCGTTGATTGTCTTAAAATAATCCACATCACACATCAGAATGCTGGCACAGTAAACATTCAGCTGGCCTTCCAATTCTTCTGCATAATACTCCCAAAAACCACGACGGTTCTTTACTCCAGTAAGGGCATCAATCATAGCTTCTTGATACAATAAATAGGCTTCCAAAGTGCGGCCACAATAGGCAGCAGCCATAGCAAGTCGCCGCACGTCTTGTTCCTCAAATTTACCGTAGCCTTCATCAGTGAGCTTGTTTACTGCCTGAAAGGCTCCAATAACATTTCCCTTGGAATCAATAACGGGAATACAAAGAATGGAACGAGAGGTATAACCTGAATCAACATCAGCTTTCATATAAAACCGATTGTCAGAATAGACATCGTTCACAATAAGCACCTCATTGTTTTGAATGGATGCACCAATAATTCCAAAGCCTTCTTCCACCACAATGCGGTCGCACTCCAAAGCAACAATAGTCCAGTACTGCTTCTTTTTTTTGTCCCAATACCAAAAAGATGCTCTGTCAGAGCCAGCCAAGGTACGGCCCATATCTGTCAAAAGCAAAATAGTGGAAAGGAAGTCCTTGTCTCCAACCAACCTATTCATGTAAAAAAAGATTTTTTCCAGCAAGGTTTCTGGAGAATCTACGCTGACGGCAGCCAAGGTCTCCTTTGAATCAGTTTCATCCAACCACAGGGTTTCCTCAATCTCTTCTTCAAAAAAGGAAGTGTCTGTAAAATTGGGTGATCCCAAAAGAATGCTTCCAGTTGAACAATATTTTTCGGCAAAGGATTGATATTTACTGAATTTCACTTCAAGATTATCATCCTGTCCAGTTACCACCTCCTGAAGGTGAGAATCAAAAACCCGTAAACAACGACAATAGGCAGAAAGACTTTCGGCCCATTTTTCTGGTGTACTACAAGAAAGGGCTGCCCTGCTGTAATTAAGACAGAATCCCACGTTTTTGCAGCCTTCCAATAAGTTAAAAATTTCTACAAAGAATCGTGGCTCTGGCTCTGCTCTATTTTCAAAGCAAACATTCACTTGAGCAAATTCATCTAGCAAGCTACGTAACTGAATACAGACCCTGTCTCGGATTTCAGAATAATCAGGAGAATTTTCCAAATAAAGGGGAAAATTTAAATAGAATAATACACTCTCTAATGATAGTTTTTGAGCAATCTTCAGGCATTGTCTCATTCGTCCAAAGGATATAGAGCGAATTTTCTCATCACGACTAAAGATAGACAAATCCTCAAAGGCACCCATCATCACACTGCCAGCGGGAAGTCCCTGCTGCAAGTATTGTCTAACCTTTTGTCTCACCAATTCCTTATTATCCAAGACACGTGAATCAGTAAAATCTGTAAGTTCATAAGCTACATCAAGATGATCAAGATGATCAACATGATCAACATGATCTGGCACTGTACCCTTTTCTTTCAAGGTATCTGTTGTCACAGATAGGATATATCGAACCATAAACTCTCCAATCTAGGTTCTTTCAGTATACTACAGTTTTGTATTTTTTAGAATAAAAATAAAAAAAAACTATCTCGGTACCACACACTTTTTCATAAGGAAATAGTATGCACCGAGATAGTTTTCGTAATAGTTTTATGTAAAACTATTTTTCTGCAATCAACAAAGTCTTTGAGTCAAGCTTAAGACCAGCAGAACGAGCAGCCTCATCCCGCAACTTCAAAATCATCAACTCAATCATGTCGGTCTTTGCTTCCAAACGAATAACAGCCTGGAACAAGCCCTGCAAGTCGGCAGCCAAAGTACCGTTCAAGTCAGCAGCATCAGTAGAAGCACTGAACCAAACAGCAACACCAGCTTTCTTTGCATAGTCAGCAATGGCCTGTACATCCTCAACCTTCAGCTTTGTCAAGTCAACACCATCTACTACCAAGCAAGAAGCCTGAATTCCACCCTGAGCAAGAGCTTCCAAAGTGGTAACAATATGGGCCAATGCCATTGCATCCTGATGGAAATTCAAGATAATGCGCTTGCGAACAAGCTCTGTTACCAGCTCATTGATATTTGTAATATTCTTTTTCTTGGCAATCTCAGTAAAGATGTCCTGATACCAAGTGATTACGTTGGCAGACTGCTGGTCAAAAGAAACATGAATTACCTGCTTATCCTGCAAAAGTGTATCCACACCAAACTGAACAAGAACAGATGTCTTTCCCAGACCCTTCTTGGATGTCAACAGTCCCAGCTCACCAGCCTTGAGTCCACCAGTTGCCTTGTCAAAGCAACGAATGGGACTCCGTTCAAACAGCTCATCCTTAATCATAGTTCCTCCTAAATAAGGTTGAAGGTTAAGACCCGTCTCCCATTATATCATAGATTTTCACTATTGGGGGACGAATCTTGCTTCCGTTCTTGTTTATTTCTGCTCTTTCTTGCGTTTTTCTTCGTATTCTTTTACCAAAGTATCAGAAATACTGTTAGGAACCTTACCATACTTCAAGAATTCCATAGAGAACTCTGCCTTACCCTGGGTAAGAGAACGAAGAACAGTGGAGAATCCGAACATTTCGCTCAGTGGAACTTCTGCCTCAACACGAGAGAAGGTTCCATCTTCTGTAGAAGAAACAATGATACCACGGCGCTGGTTAATTACAGCAAAGATATTTCCCTGGAACTCTGTAGGTCCTTCAAGAGCAACCTTCATGATAGGCTCAAGGATAACAGGCTTTGCCTTGTTATATGCTTCACGGAAAGCTCCCTGAGCAGCAACCTGGAAGGCGATGTCAGAGGAGTCTACAGGGTGAGACTGACCGTCGTTGATGGTACAGCGAACACCAACAATGGGGAATCCAATCAAAGAACCCTTTGTCATAGAAGCACGGAATCCCTTATCACAGGAAGGAATGTATTCGTTAGGAATAACACCACCCTTGATGGAGTCTACAAACTCGTAATCCTTATCTTCGATGGGCTCCATGAATCCAGCTACACGACCATACTGACCGGAACCACCAGTCTGCTTCTTGTGAGTATAGTTGAACTCAGCACGCTGAGTAATAGACTCACGGTAAGCTACCTGTGGCATACCAGTTTCTACTTCACACTTGTACTCACGCTTCATGCGCTCAATGTAAACGTCCAAGTGCAACTCACCCATTCCCTTGATGATGGTCTGGTTTGATTCAGGATCAACGTAGGTCTGGAATGTGGGGTCTTCTTTTGTAAAGCGGTTCAAAGCCTTTGCCATCTGGTCAGCAGACTTCTTGTCTTTTGGAGTGATGGCCAAAGAGATAACAGGCTCAGGAACATACATACTGGTCATGGCGTAGTTCAAGCCACCGCTACAGAATGTGTCACCAGAAGCACAGTCAACACCAAAGAGTGCAACAATGTCTCCAGGAACACCTTCGTTAATATCTTCCATGCTGGCGGAGTTCATACGAACCAAGCGACCAACCTTGAACTTCTTGCGGGAACGAGTATTGTACAACTCCTCACCCTTCTTCAAGCATCCCTGGTATACACGAACATAAGTCAACTGACCATACTGTCCATCTTCCAACTTGAATCCCAAGGAAACACAGGGCTTGTTCTCGTCGCAGGAAAGCTCTACCTGCTCTTCGTTCTTGTCCAAGTCAAGGGCAAAGTTCTTTACTTCAGAAGGATCGGGCAGATAGCTTACTACACCGTCCAACAAAGGCTGAATACCCTTGTTCTTATAAGCAGAACCACAGAATACAGGAACAAACTGTTCAGCCAAGGTTCCCTTGCGAACAGCTTCACGAATCATATCTTCAGTTACAGCATCTTCCAACATAGCTTCCATCAACTCATCGCTGAACATAGAAGCTGCATCAAGAAGCTCTTCACGATACTTGTTAGCATCGTCTACCAAGTGAGCAGGAATCTCTGCAACACGGATTTCAGTTCCACTTTCACCTTCAAAATACAAGGCCTTCATGGTAACCAAGTCAACAACACCTTCCAGCTTGTCTTCCAAACCAATAGGAATCTGCATCATGTAGGCGTTCAAGCCCAACTTTTCTCGCAACTGCATGCGTACCTTGAAGGGGTTTGCACCAGTACGGTCACACTTGTTTACGAATGCAATACGAGGAACGTGGTAGCGCTTCAACTGGCGGTCTACAGTAATTGACTGAGACTGAACTCCACCTACAGAGCACAATACCAAGATTGCTCCGTCCAATACACGCAGAGAACGCTCTACCTCAACGGTAAAGTCAACGTGACCGGGAGTATCGATAACGTTTACAGTGTAATCCTTCCACTGAACCTGGGTTGATGCTGACTGGATGGTAATACCTCGTTCCCGCTCCAGTTCCATGTTGTCCATAACAGCACCAACACCATCCTTACCGCGAACTTCGTGAATAGCGTGAATCTTGTCGCAATAAAAAAGGATTCGCTCAGACAA
>JAGBXW010000097.1 GCA_017629095.1 Treponema sp.
AGGGTATTTTGACAAAGAATTCTGCGTCTCGTAAAAAGTCACGGATGATGAAACTGTACAATGTTTCATTCGGCAGCGTGGCTGCAAACTAAGGAAACGGATGGGATATTGCAGTAATGCAGTGTCCCTCGTTTTATAATTTTAATTTCGTAAAAAAAAATTTTGGAAGATAGTATGCAATCAAAAAAGGTAACAAAATATGATTTAGTTGACGGTATCCGTCAGGAAACTGGTTATGAAAAGCGGATTGTTCAAGATATTTTTGAATCCGCCTTGGAACAGTTGAAAGAATCCCTTATGGATGGGGCTACCATTGAGTTGCGTGGTTTTGGAACCTTTGAGTTGCGTCTCCGTAAAGAGAGGAAAAAGGCCCGAAATCCAAAGACAGGGGATAGTTTATCTGTACCACCTCACTATATAGTAGCATTCCGTTCAGGACAAGAGTTGAAAAAAGCTGTTTGGAATTTAACTGTAGAGGAGTAGTACATATCCATGGTGGAGCGGTGTCATAAAACTGATTCCTATTCTTTGCTTGCTCGATGTGGCATTGCTTTTTCACTTTTAATTCTTGCTATATTATTATTTGCCCTTCCGCAACCAAATCTTTTTAATGTTAATGGTTTTCCTTTTCTAGCTTATTTTTCTCTTATTCCTGTTTTTCTTTTGGTTCGTTTTGTTTCTTGGAAAACAGTTTGGCTTTGGGGGATTGCCTACGGTGTAGGTGCATACTGCCTCTTTACCTATTGGTTGGCAACCTTTCATCCTCTAGGAATCTTTGTTATTTCGTTTATGTATGGCATATATCTCATGCTGGCCTTTCCCTTGCTCAAGGCGGTAGCAAGTCTTTTTCCAAAATGGGGTTGGCTTGTTCAAGGGTTAGTATGGTGTGCCTATGATTATGTGAAAACCTTAGGATTTTCCGGTTTTCATTACGGTGTTTTGGCTTATTCTCATTGGAAAATTCTGCCCTTAATTCAAATTGTAGATACGGTGGGGCTTTGGGGGCTTAATGCACTCATAACCTTTACTTCAGCTTGGTTCACTGGTGTTATTGTAGATGCCTATGGCATAAGTCAGGAAGAAGCAGGTGGATTGAAATCTTTGATAAAAAAACTCCCTCAAGCTTGCAAAAAGCACTTGGTTTCTGGTTGTTGCTGGCTAGTGGTTGTTATTGGTGTGTTGATTTATGGGTTTGTTTCTCCCATAGACTACACAGAACATCCTCAGGTGGAAGTGGCTCTCATTCAACAGAATTCTGACCCTTGGGTAGGTGGAATTTCTGCCTATCAGCGGGATTTAAAAACACTGAAGCGTCTTTCTGATGAGGCTTTAGCAGAACATCCCCAGGTGGATTTTGTGGTATGGCCAGAAACAGCCTTTGTGCCCAGAATACTTTGGCATTATCAGCATCGATATGAGCGGGATAAGTTTCAGTTGGTAGACGACCTTCTTCAGTATATTGATAGAGCTGCTGTTCCCTTTGTGATTGGAAATGACCACGGTGTTGATAGCTTGGGGAATAGTGTGATTGATTATAACGCGGTCTTATTCTTTAATCCAGGAAAAAATACTTTGCCTCCTGCACCGGGGGTATATGGTAAGATGAAGCTTGTGCCTTTTACCGAGTATTTTCCCTTTGACAAGCAATTTCCCAAATTATACGAAATGTTGTTGAATGGTGATACACACATGTGGGAGCCTGGAAATGAGCCAGTGGTTTTTGAAGTGGAAGGAAATGATGGTGCAACAAAAATCAATTTTAGTACACCAATCTGCTTTGAAGATACCTTTGGCTTTGTGGGACGGCGTTTTGTTAATGCTGGAGCCCAGGCCTTCGTAAATCTTTCCAATGATGCTTGGTCAAAGAGTTTGGCTTGTCAGTATCAGCACCTATCCATGGCAGTTTTTCGATCCGTGGAAAATCGAGTGCCAACAGTGCGTGCTACTACTACTGGTCAAACATGTATCATCGATCCGAACGGTAAAATTTTAGCTATGGCGGAACCCTTCATCGAAACCTATTTAGTAGGTTCCATTCCGGTTATGGATAAAAGTGTAAAAACAATATATACTCGTCTGGGAGATTACGTAGGCGTGATTTTTGCAGTGGCCAGTGGACTATTACTAGTGGTTGGTCTTGTGGTTCGGTGTATCTCCAGAAAAAGAAATTAAGAGAGGGCTCGATGTACTCATTTAATATGAAAGAAGGTAATGTTACCGTTCTTGGTCAAAAAACTGAATTTATTGGGGAGTTGGAATTTACCGACAATCTTGTAATCACTGGAAAATTTGATGGAAAGATTGAATCTTCTGGTAATTTGAAGATTGATAAGACAGCTCATTGTCAGGTTTCAAAGATTGCTGCAGATTCAATTTTGGTGTCAGGAGATGTGGAAGGCGATTTGTATGCAAACTCTAAGATAGAAATCACTTCGGGCAGTCGTGTAGTGGGAGATATTTCCACACTTCGTTTGAGAATTGATGATAATGTGGATTTTCATGGTCAGGTGACAATGCTTGAGGCTACTCCTGATGTAGATATTTTTTCATTAATAGCAGCTGAATACAAGAAGGCCTGCACAACATTTAGCGAGTAAATAAGAATGAAATATTCATTTTCAGATTTTGGTAAAAAACTTACTGGTCATTCCGGTATTTTGCAATTGATGGATGATTTGGGCCGTCCTCTGCCTGAAGGAGTAACACCCTATCGTTTGGGGGGTGGCAATCCTGCCCGTGTTCCTGAGGCTGAGGCCATGTTCCGACGGGAAATGGAGCGGATTATGGCAGAGGAGGGGGGCTTTGAAAAGCTGATTTCCTTGTATGATCCGCCTCAGGGAAGAATTGGCTTTATTAACGCAATGGCGAAGTTCCTTTCTGAAACATATGGTTGGAAGGTAGGGCCTGAAAATATTGCTATTACCAACGGGAGCCAGTCTGCTTTCTTCTATCTTTTTAATCTTTTTTCAGGAACCTTTACGGGCACTGATAGGGTGGAGCATAAGAAAAAGATTCTTTTTCCTTTGGTGCCAGAATATGTAGGATATGCCGACCAAGGATTGGAACCAGATTTGATGGTTTCTATTCCTGCTCGCTGTGAATATTATGATGATAGGAGCTTTAAGTATTTTATTGACTTTGAGCTTTTGGAGTCCTATCTTGCAAACCATGATGATGTGGGGGCAATGTGTGTCTCCCGTCCCACCAATCCTACTGGAAACGTGTTGACGGATACAGAAATTCATCATCTGGCAGCTGTGGCCACTAAGTATGATATTCCTCTCTTTGTGGATAATGCTTATGGCTTGCCCTTCCCAGACATTGTATTTATTGATGAGGCTGCTCCTTACTGGGATGAGTCGGTGGTGCTTTCCATGAGTTTGTCAAAGATTGGTTTGCCTTCTTTGAGAACAGGTATTATCGTGGCTACACCAGAAATAGCTTCTGCCATGGCAAATGTAAATGCCATTGCTGCCTTGGCATCTGGTTCCGGTGGACAGGCCATTGCTCAAAACTGCATTGCTTCTGGTGAGATTGTAGAGGTGGCTAAAAACTACGTGCAGCCCTTCTATCAAAAAAAATCTCAGCAGGCTGTGGCTTGGATTAGGGAATTTTTTGACGGCGGAGATTTTTGGATTCACCGCAGTGAAGGAGCGATTTTCCTGTGGCTGTATCTTCGGGACTTAAAGATTACCACTTTGGAGCTGTACCGCAAGCTGAAGGAGCGGGGAGTGGTAACTGTGCCTGGGGAGTATTTCTTCTTTGGTGTTGAAGAGCCTGCTGTTACCTGTCATGGTCATTATGATAAGTGTTTGAGAGTCAACTATTCTGGGCCAGAAGATGAGGTGAGAGAAGGTTTAAGACTGTTAGCTGAGATTTACAAAGAAAATAGATAATCCTTTGTACTGGAGCTATTTTATATAACTCAACAAGAGGGGCTGCTGAATGGACTTTTAGCGGCCTTTATTTTTTGTATTTTGGAGATTTTATGAATAAACATAATCGAGTTTGTATGGTGAGTGCTGTCTTTCTGTTGATGGCGACGGTAGTTTTTGCTGGTGGAAAGAAGGAGCGGGGCGATGTTCCTTCCCCAGAAACCCCTTCTGCTGGAAATCGTACCATCAATGTTGCTGCCTTGAATGGTCCTAGCGGCATTCCTATGGCCTATTTGTTTGAGAATAAGCCACAAGTTTCTGGAGCTGATTTTCAGTTTCATGTGGTGGCTGGAGCAGATGTCCTTTTGCCCAAACTTTTAAAGGGTGAAATTGACGTGGGAATCCTTCCTCCCAATGTGGCTGCAAAGGTATTCACCAAAAATAATGGTGCCCTTGTGGTGGCTGCAGTTATGGGGCAGGGAATGTTGAACCTGATTACAAAGGATGAGTCTATTGTTTCCTTGGCTGACTTAAAGGGAAAGACTGTGAATGTGGCAGGACAGGGTGCAACACCTGAGTACATGTTCCGCTATTTGCTTAAAGCAAACGGAATTACCATTGGTGCTGATGGTGCTGCTCCAGATGCTAACTCAGTTGCCTTGGATTTTTCTGTGCCTGCAGCTGAAATTGCAGCGGCTCTTTTGTCTGATAAAATTCAGTATGCCGTTGTTCCAGAGCCTTTTGCCACGGTGGCTACCACCAAGGATGATTCTGTTCGTAGGGCAATTAACTTACAGGAAGAATATGCTACCTTGAATGAGGTCACTGGAAAGGAGTGGGAAAACTATCCTATGACAGTGCTGGTTGTACGGAAATCATTGACAGAAACCTCTCCTGAGATTTTGAGAGGTTTGCTGGAAAGTGTAAGAAATGCAGTGGATTGGACAGTATCAAATCCTTCCGAGGCAGGAACTTTAGTGCAGAGCCATACCTTGGGCTTGCAAGCTGCCATTGCTTCAAAGGTGATTCCCAACGGAGCCTATGTGTTCATCCCTGCCCAAGAGGCTCGTCCTCAACTGGAAGAATTGTTTTCCATCTTCTTGGATTTTGCTCCAGAGGCTATCGGTGGGGCTCTTCCTGGTGACAGCTTTTATTTTGAATAATGGGTAAAAAACTTTTGCATCGGCGGTATGTGGCTACGCTTTTGTCTGTGGGAATCATTTTTATGGTTTGGCAGATTTTAGCCATAGTGATAAATTCTCCCCTCATCTTGCCATTGCCTAGGGAAACGCTGGAAGTCTTGGTGCAAGACATAGGAAAGCCCTTGTTTTGGCAACATGTGGGAGCTACCGTCTGCAGAAGTTTGGCAGCCTTTGGAATTGCTGTGGTGCTAGGGACTCTCTTGGGGGCTGCTGCTGGAGCACAGGAGAGTTTTCGTAATCTCCTTGACTTTCCCTTGGCAATTTTGCGGGCAACTCCCGTGGTGTCCTTCATTCTTTTAGCTTTGTTTTGGTTTGGAACTTCCCTTGTTCCTGTTTTTGTTGCGGTAGTCATGAGTCTTCCAGTGATGATTAGTTCAATAGAAACGGGAATAAAGAATACCAACAAGGAGTTGATTGCCTGCTGCCGAGTCTATGGATTTTCCAGAGGAAAAATGCTTCGTCATCTGTATTTTCCTTCCTGCAAGCCATATTTTTTTTCAGGTAGTCTGGCAGTCTTTGGATTGAGCTGGAAGGTAGTGGCGGCAGCGGAGGTGATTAGTCTTCCCCATCGTTCGGCAGGAACCTTGTTGCAAAGTGCAAAGGTGCATTTAGAGACAGCTCAAGTTTTTGCCATTACCTTGGTGCTGGTTATTTTGAGCTTTGTTTTGGAAAGATTTTTTTCCTTTGTTTTACGGAAGCGAGGACTTTTAACGGGAGGAAAGGCCACAAAATGAAAGAAAGTCAACAGGGATTACAAAATATTACGATACATAACTTGTGGCTCAAACGTGGTGATTCCCAACTGTTTCAAGATTTTTCTTATAGCTTTGAATCACAAAAGGTAACAGCCTTAATGGCTTCTTCCGGCCTTGGAAAAACAAGCCTGTTAGATTGTATTGCAGGATTGCTACAACCTGACCAAGGATGGATACAGTGTGATGGTTCGGTATCCTACCTTTTTCAAGAACCAAGACTGTTGCCCTGGTATTCCCTGAAAAAAAATGTGATGCTGCCAGTGGAAGCTCTGTTGGGAGAACAAATGGCACAAGAACGGAGCCAAAACTTTTTGAAAGCAGTTCATTTAGAAGAAAAGGCAGACTTCTTGCCAGCTCAGTGTTCTGGGGGCCAACGACAGCGATGTGCCATTGCCAGAGCCTTTGCCTTTCCTTCCACCGTCTTGCTGATGGATGAAGCATTTCAGTCTCAAGATATTAAGCTTAAACTTCAGTTAATGGAGTTGACAGAAAAATTACTAGAACAAGAGGGAAGAACTGCCGTGCTAGTTACCCACGATGTGTCGGAAGCCTTGGCCTTAGCTCATCATGTGGTAGTGCTTGCAGGCAGTCCTCTGCAGGTGGTAGGTGAGTTTGAGGGTGCTTCCAAAAGCCAGCCCATGAGCCAGCGATACATTCACCGTGATGCCAATGCAACAAAAAATCGGGAAGCAATCCTCAAACTTCTGTGTGAGTCTTGAAAACGGCTTTATGAATCAGCCTTTTCCAAAAGCTCTGTTTCCCAGGCAAGTAAGGTTTCTTCCATCTTCTTGTTGTTTCCTCGTACATCACAGAGAATGCGGAACACTGGTTCAGTGCCACTTCCCCGCATCCAGATAAAAGCCACCGCTTTTCCTGCTCCGTTTTTAAACAAGATTTTAAGCCCTCCTTTACCAGAAATACTGTAATCAGAAAGGTTCCTTGTTTCTGTGGTACCCTTGTTGCAGATAGCTTCGTAGGACTCAATACCGTAATTCCGTGCCAGTTGGTCTTTCTTTTCCTGCCAACTTGCTTCAAATTCTTTCTGGAAACGAGCTTTTAACACACCGTGGTCTGTTGATTTGATTTTCAGCAGGGCTCGACTTTCTGAAACACCAGTGGTGGTGTATACAGGCAATGTGGCAATGATATCTGCCAGGGTAAAATCTGCCTTGTAGGACATTTCTTGACCAGACTTGCAACACCAGCGATGGAACAGGCCCTGCTTGACAGAACCATCTGCCAAGGTGGTGTCTTGAATTGCAAGAAGCTTCACCAGTGCAAAGATGGTGTTGATGGGGTCACGAACAGCTGCTGGGTGGGTAATGTTTCCACCGTTGGAGCCTTCTCCCAAGATGGGAACGGTATAGCCCTTTTGCCGTGCTTCACGAGCTAGATTAACTACATTTGCCTCTCCCACCTCTGCTCGGAAAACTGTGGCATCAAAGGCGGTGGCAATTTCTTCAATTCGCATGGAGGTGGGGTCGTTTACAGAAACGCCTGCTTTTGTATTTTCTCCTGTTGACTCGTTTTTGTAGTCAAGATAGGCCAATTCGGCCAAAACAGAAAGGGCAAACACCTCCTGGGCCTCTAGCACCTGGCTTTTTCCACTTGCATCATCCCAGTACACGATGTTTCCCCGATCCCCGTCGCAGTCTGGCATATAGCCTAATGAGATGGATGGATTGGAGGACTTTTGTTCCTCCATGAAGCGGGCGCAGTGAACAAGATTTTCTGGTTCAGGAATGATGGCATGGACAATTTCTCGTGGCTTATTGTTGATGGCATCAAAACCAATATCACACTCTGGAAGAAAGGTCTTGTCTATGGAAAGACTTCTGGCAGAACCGTTCATGTCGCAAACTACGGTTAAAGGTTTTTTCTTTGTGGTTTGGGCAATCAGATCAAAGAAGTCTTTTTGCTGCTGCTGGTGATCTGTTCCTGAAACTACAAGACGGGTAAAGTCACGGTAGCTGGCTACAGCACGAGCCTTGCAGCTGGCACTTTCCGCAAAGATTTTCTGGATAGCTTCTTCTGGACAGGTAGCCACCAGTTGGGCTGCCAGGGAAATGGACTCGCTCTTGCTACAAAGCTGGGTAAAAGCTGCGGTAAGCTTAGAGGTTTCTTCTCCAGGAAGGACGCCGCCATCGTTCAGGCCGAATTTAATGCCGTTGTGTCCTACAGGATTGTGGCTGGCAGAAATGTACACAAAGCCGTCAAGCTGGCGACTATAGGCCATGATTTCTGGAGCGGCAGTGATAAAAAGATATTCCACCTGAATGCCACGGCCAGCCAAAACGCGAGCAATAATGTCTCCAATCTGAGTACCAGTGGGGCGGGCATCAAGTCCCAAGGCAATCTTGCAGCTGGGGCCACAGCGCTGGATGATGTAGTCTGCAAAGACCTGGGCAATGAGGGCAGAAAGCACACCATTTGTAGCTCCAATTTCTGCTGTGGCATCTTCCTCATCTCCAGAAAGGGCAAAGACCTTTCGCCATCCTGAGGCAGAAAGAATCATTGTGCTAAATTCCTTCTGTACATCTGTCAATGTAGGTAACTGGCTCTGGTCTGATAGGGGAATGATGTTGGGATCTCCCAACTGAAAACCTGTCTGAACGTCATACATCATCATAGTGAACCTCCAAAAGATAGTGCATTGTACATCATGGTAGCCAATGAATCAAGGAAGGAGAACTGTCTTCGGGAGGATTTGCTTTAATCGTTTTTTTTCAAAAAAATCGTAATTTTTTTTTATTTTCTTGTAACCATCCTTTTGACTGGTGGTTTGTTTTATAGATTGCAAGAGCAACACAATCACCGCAGTTTCTACAGAAACATGTAGTTGCACACACTGCATGTTCTGATTTTCTGCATCCTCCTCTCCTTTTTTGTGAGGGCTTGGTAAGTTTTACCAGGCCCTCTTTTTTTATATATTTCCCTTTAAATTTGAGCTATTTCTGCCGATATAATAATGAAGAATTATGGATTCATGGAGGATGCCTTTATGGACAAGAAGGCAGCTGCAGATTTGCTAGCTATCCTGACTTCCCAGAATGAGATGCTTGACTCAATGATTGAGTTGCAAAAGCTTGTTCGTCAGGCGGTTACAGAAAAAAATTGGGTTGATTTGGATACTACCCTCTTTAAACTCAATGAATTGACGGAGAATTTTACTCAATTGGAGGCAAAGCGGGAAGAGTTTTGTTGCCAGATTTGTGGTGTCTCTGGTTCACAGCCGGTGCCAAGTATGCATCAGGTATCCACAATGCTTCCAGAAGATTTGCGTCCCTTGGTAAAGGATGTGCTTCATCAGGTGCGACGAAAATTGTCTATTTCCAAGGTGGAAAATGACGCCCTGAACGATTACATAGGGATTACAAAGGAATTTTTACAGGAAGTTTTTGATTCAGTAATCCCAAAAAATCGTAATACAGTGTATTCTAGCACTGGCTCTGTCATTAAGCCAGTTCCAGAAAACCTGTTGTTTAATACCGTATTATAATTAAAGGAGTATAGGATGGCTTCTTCATTTGCAGGAATTGAATTAGGTAAGCGCAGTCTCATGGCTCAGACTACTTCCATTGAAACTGCTGGTCACAACATCGCAAACGCCGACACAGAAGGTTATTCACGCCAGCGTGTACACTTGCGTCAGTTTGAGCCCTTGTATCGCCCAGACTTGACTCGTGCTGAACGTCCTGGTCAGATTGGTCAGGGAGTAAGCGTGGAAAGCATTACCCGTGTGCGTGACGAGATGCTGGAGTCCCGCATTGTTGCCCAGACAAATCAGGAGTCCTACTGGTCTACCCGTGAAAAATATTACGTCATGCTGGAGCAGATTTACAATGAGCCCCAGGACGTATCCATCCGCTCCAATATGGACAGCTACTGGCAGTCTTGGCAGGAATTGTCCCTGTATCCTGAGTCTCAGGCAGCTCGTCAGGCCATCGTTTCCCGTGGAGAGACCTTGGTAAATTCTATCCGTCAGCGTGAAAATAGCCTTGCAGGAATCGGAACCCTGTTGAATGGAGATATCGAAGCCACCGTACAGCAGGTAAATAACTATACAAAGCAGATTGCAGATTTGAACACAGAAATTGTCCGTGTTCGTGCTATGGGAGACAGTCCCAACGACTTGCTGGACCGCCGTGATTTGATGGTGGAAAAGCTTTCTTCTTTAGTAAATGTTACCACCGACCAGCGTGATGCTGATGAGTTCATGGTGCATCTTGACGGTCAGGTACTGGTGCAGGGGGGGGTAGCCCGTACCTTTGATACTATTTCTCCTACAGATAACAATACCTACAGCCAGGTAGTGTGGTCTGACACTGGTAACTTGGCTCAGATTTCTGGCGGTTCTCTGGGAGCCTTGATTGAGCTTCGTGATGTGGATGTTCGCAACGAATTGCAGGAGCTGAACACCATGACCATGAACTTTGCCGACTTGGTAAATGATATCCATCGTAATGCTGTAGGTGCCAACAATACTACTGGACTTGATTTCTTTGTTCAGCAGCCCTTTGTTACCGATGTGGCTGGTAACTTTGACCGCAACGGAGATGGTGTGGAAGACTCATCCTATATTTTCCGCCTCTCTGGTACCCATGCACTGAATCCTCAGGAGCAGGTTGGTTTTGAGGGAACTATTACCATTGCTGGTAAAAATGGCAATATCGATGTGCCTTACTATCCCACAGATACTGTAGAATCAGTAATTGCTCGCATCAACGATTCTGACGGTGAGGTAAAAGCCTACCTTGATCGCAATAATCATTTGGTATTGAAGGCTACCACAGCCCAGGATCCTACAAATCCTGACTTTGTGATTCGTCATGTAGAGGATTCTGGTCATTTCTTGGCTGGATACTCTGGAATCTTGTCTGGTTCTGGGGCTGCAAATGCGTATGATTTTGCTCAGCCCAACGCTGTAAATGCATTGGCAGGAGCTGGTACTGAAAATGGAGCTCAATATGCTGTTTCTCCTGTACACAATCCTTCCGCCTACATTGCCGTAAATCCTGCCATTGCCAGTGATGTGCTGTCTGTGGCTTCCTCCTTCCCAGCTGGTTCTGGTTATGGTGAAAACGGTGATAGCTCTGCTGCCACTGAAATTGCTTCAATCCGCAATTCCCAGGTAATGATTGGTCGCTACCGCACCTTGGATGACTATTTTGCTGAGTCTGTTACCAATGTGGGACTAAAAGGAGAGCAGGCTGAAATCAATCTGTTGAGTCAGCAGACTGTTATGGAAGACCTTCGGACATTACGGGATTCCATTTCTGGTGTCAACATCGATGAGGAGTTGGCAGACATTATCAAGTTCCAGCACGGCTATAATGCTTCAGCCCGTTACATCACTGTAATCGATGAATTGCTGGATACTGTTATCAATAGACTCGGGGTATAAACCCAAAGGAAATAGAAGATGAGAAGAGTTAGTTCTGCAATGATGAATAATGACCTGCAGGGAAGCTTGCGATTGCAGGAGTCCCGCCAGGCACGAGTAAATAATCAGCTCAGTAGCCAGCAGCGACTTCAGTCTCTGCGGGAAGATCCCTTGGCTGCAGGCCATTTGGTTCGCTACCAGTCATATCTTGGACGTGTTCAGACCTTTGAGAAAAATGCTCAGGTACTTACTGATCGTTTGGCCTTGACTGAAGGCTACATGGATCAGTCCTTGGAAATCATGCATCGTGTCCGTGAGTTGGCTATTACTGGGGCTAACGGAACATATACACCAGAGGACATGCAGAACATGGCTGCTGAGGTAGATGAGTTGCTGGAGGAATTGGTTCAAAATGCCAATGCCACTGGTCCCGATGGAAATTCATTGTTTGCAGGAACAAGAACAAACCGCACCGCCTTTGATGTTGAAATGGCCACCGTTCCTGGAGCCTCCGAGCCAAAGATTGCTGCAGTTCGCTACAATGGTAATGTGGCAGGAAATAAGGTTGAAGTGGATGAAAATGCATACCTCGAAACTTCTTCTGCAGGAAACAAGGTATTCTGGTCTCAGCCCCAGGAATTGTATTCTAGCCGTGATGCTTCCGCCTTCCGTGTAAGTGCTGATGGTGTTATTTCCGTAGATGGCCATGAAATTGCCTTGAATGCTGGAGATAACGTGTATGCCATCGTTGCCAAAATCAACGATTCTGGTGCAGCGGTAAAGGCTTCTATCGACCCTGTAACCTTTGGTTTGAATCTTCAGACCACCGATTCCCGTCAGTTGTGGTTGGAAGATTTGTCTGGAACCACCCTTAACGATCTTGGTCTTATTAAGGATGCAAGTCAGCAGCCTCCCTACAATTTGGGAGATAGTGTTCGTGTTTCCGGTGGTTCACTTTTTGATAGTGTTATTGCCCTTCGAGATGCTCTGTTGACTGGAGACCAAGAAGCTATCGGTGGCCGTGTCCTTGGTGGAATTGACGGTTCTGTAAGCAACTTGGTTGCTCGCATTGCTGAATCTGGTTCCGAGTACGAGAGAGCCATGCAGAATGTTTCTCGTAACTCTTTGACTGCCTTAAATGTTACTTCTATGATTAGCCGAGAAGGTGACTTAGACTTTACCAAGGCAATCACTGATATGAAGATGATGGAGTATGTTCAGCAGGCAACCTTGAGCAATGCTGCAAAGTTATATTCAAGCACCTTGTTGAACTATCTCAGATAGGAAGAGTAAATGCAAGTAGAAACAAAGGCCAAAGGCGTA
Source organism: Treponema sp. (assembly GCA_017629095.1). Lineage (GTDB taxonomy): Bacteria > Spirochaetota > Spirochaetia > Treponematales > Treponemataceae > Treponema_F. Next base: position 12,539 of record JAGBXW010000097.1, read on the forward strand.
ATTACAGTAGACGATAGTCAAAAACTCATTTTTCCAGAAGGTTTGTTTGGTTTTGAGCAGTTCACGGAATATGTATTGTTCGAGTCTGAATATGAGCCCTTCTTTTGGCTTCAGTCAACGGAAAAGAAAGCCTTGGCCTTTCTCGTTGTGGACCCTTTTTTGATTTGCAGCGACTACGAGCTAGACGTGGACGACAAGGTTCTTTCTTGGATTGGGGTGTCTTCTCCAGCTGATGTCTTTGTACTTTCTATCGTTACTGTTCCTGCTGCTGGTTCTCCCATCACCATCAACTTACAAGGACCAATTATTGTTAACAAGAAGAATAATAATTGTATGCAGGTAGTAGTTTCTGACTCGCGGTGGGGAACTAAGCACGATATTCTGGAAGAAATGAAAAAACGGGGGAATTTATGCTGATACTCTCCCGTAAAATGAACCAGAAAATCAAGATTGGTGAAGAAATTACAGTCACAATTATTGAGATTCGTGGTGATCAAGTGAAGATTGGTGTAGAAGCGCCTAAGAATGTAAAGGTTTTTCGGCAAGAAATCTTCAATGCCATTCAGATAGAAAACCAAGCAGCTGTATCTCCAGAGAATATTGGAGCATTATCCCATTTGTTTGGCTAGTATGTTTATCTTGCATATTTTTTATTTAGGTTTAAAAAAAAGGGCTTACCTTCTGAATTAATTTCAGAGTGTAAGCCTTTTGTTTTACGTATAAAATGAAATCTCTCGATGGAGTTATTCTCCTTCAGCTCTGATTCCGTGGCGACGTTGCTGGAATTTTTTTAACATGGCAACTGAATTGCGCTTTCCGTTGTAGACAAAGCCTCCATCCCAATATTCCAATGCAGCGAACAAGGCATTTCCTCCGTCTTGATCATCGCTACGATTTGTTCTAAAGGAAACAAAATTAGCCAATTCGTCGTAATTTTGGTTATGGAGACAATCTAAACGCTTTCTGTTGAATTCGTTCCATTTTTCCATATCCTTAAATCCTTCACCTTCATCCTCTACAATGAGGTGCGCGTGGGTAGGACTAAAGGAATACCAAATACGAACCTTCTTGTTAATGTCGCAATCGTTGCCGTGCTTAACAGCGTTCTTGATAACCTCGCTAATCTGTTGTTCTAGAAGGTTAATTTCCTTGATCTCAAGGGGGGCGGACTGTACAATCAAGAGCGTAAAGTATCTGATTTGACGATAATCTGAAGGAAATTCCTTAAAAAACATATTTGTTTTGTCGAACAATGCATCGTTTTCGTCAGAACGTAATTCCTTAATTTGTTCCATGTCCCTTTCCTTATTCACTGAGAGCTAAAATAGCTTCTTCTACACTGTTAGAAATGGGGAAATAGCCCATTAACTTGGTTAATTCAATAACCTTCTTTACAGAGCCATGAACATTAGAAATAGATAGCTTTAAATTCATTTTTTTTATGGTGGAGCAAATGAAAATCAAGGCTCCGATTCCAGATGAATCAATGTAATCTACTTGTTCAAGATTTATGATAAATTTTTTAACATTTTTTTCCAGCATTTTCATTACAAGCTCTTTTAACTTGTAAGAGTTGTACAAATCCATTTCGCCGTTTACATCGATGATGTAAATCTCACCATTTTTACGTATTTTTAGTTCCATAGATTCCTCCTTGTTTATTGGACTTTGATAACCAGCAAGGTTTGGTCGTCATGCTGTGTATCAATTCCTGTGAATTTAATAATATCAGATTTAACAGCCTCTGCGATTTCTTTTCCAGATAGATGTTTATTTTGAATGATTACTTCCAATAATCTATCCTTGGAATATTGTGTACCACAGTTATTTGGGGCTTCTATAACGCCATCGGTATAGGATATAATTATATCATTAGTTTGAAGTGTAAAATCCTTATCTTGGTATAGTGTCTTTTTTTCAACACCAACAGGATCGCTCATATCAGAAATTTTTTCAAACTGTTGGGTGGTTGCACGGTATACAAGGATGGGAATCGTTCCACCAGTGGCAATTTGAACCTTCTTTTTCTCTGTATCGTAATTAATGAGAGAAACGCTGGCAAAGTGGTCAATATTTGTTTCACTGGCAATTCCCCTGTTTGCCCAAGACAGAATTGTAGCTGCACTTTGAGTTGTGTTTACCGTTAGTCTCAGCATTGCCCTCAACATCACCATAACGAGTAATGAGGTCATTCCCTTTCCGGCAATGTCAGCTACTACAAAAGAAATTCTATCCTTCCGTGCAGGAATAATGTCGTAGTAGTCGCCACAAATACCATCTGCAATGCGTTGGAAAGCTCCCAAAGAAAGACCAGGAATGCTTGGTAAAAGCTTTGGTGGCAGTGTTGACTGTAATTTGCAGGCAATATTACTTTCTTTTGTCAGTTCAGCATATTCCATAACTTCCTGATAGGAATAAATAATCTTGATGGCGGCACTGGCATAATCACTTAAAGTAGCTGCGATGTGGTATTCTTTGTGAGAAAAGGCTTCTTCCCCATAACGACGAGCTACAGCTGCCACACCAATAACAGTTTCTTTAATTTTAAGTGGTATAAAGATATAGCTACCACACCTTAAAAAATCTTCTGGTCCATTTTGGACAATACGACTATCAGAAAGGGGATCCGTAATCAATTCTCCACGGCCACTACAAGCAACGGCACCAAATATTGTTTCGTTTAGAGGGAATTGAGCAAAACGGAAATTGGTTTCTACCCGAATAGGTTTGTGAGGCAAATCCTCTGGAAGTCCATAGGGGGGTGGAAAATCTCCAGATAGGGATTTTACTGCAAGAACATCTTCAAATCCGTCAACTAAAAGTATGGCTCCACCGTGGGCCTGTGTTTCCCGGATGAGGCATTCGTTGACCTTATCTAGCAAAGACATGATATCTGCATTTTGCGTTAGAGCTTCGGAAGCTACGATGGTAAAATCTTTTCCTGTTTCCAATAATGTCACTGATGTTGTGAAATCTGTATCTAGTTCAGCTGTGTCCTGTATTTCTTCTTGCTGTTCTAGTATTTTTTTCTCTTCATGTATCCGTGGTTTTGTGATACGATTTGCTACTGCTGCAGCCAGCATGATTATGGTAGAACAGGCGAACACTATGGATATGGGAAGAATCATTGGATTTACTATAGTGTACACTGATGCAAGGCTTACAAGAATTAAACAAAGGATGTGGAGTGTTAGTACTACGGGGTGATACCGTTCCCTGTTTGCTGCTAATATTACAATGGTAACAAAAGCAGCTCCAGTTGCTACCAAGAGGGGGAGGTATGCAAAACTGTCATTCATTGTAAACTCCGAGAAATACCATAATTATTATAGTTTATCATCGAACTGTTGAGTCGTCAAGGAGCGTTTTTTTAAGAAAGAATGAAGCTTTCGGATAAATCTTTTAAAAAAACCGGTGCCATATTCTTGGGTAAAGCTATAGGCTGCTACCTGAAGACTATAATCATTGCCAAATTTTTGTTTTAGTTCATCCCAATATTTTATCAACCACACATACATGTCTGCGGGAGTACGTCCCTTGAATTTTCGCAGTATTTTTTGCTGTTTAATAACATGGATAACAGGCTGATATACATTTTCATACCATGATGTGATGGCTTCTGAGAGGCTAATTTCCTCTGTCTTGTTTTGGTTAATATAATATTTGTGAATGAGCAGGTGATGATAGATAACATCATACTGTCCAGTTGCAGTAAAATCTAAGTTCCAATCCTCTGTAATGTCTCCGTAGTGGGTTTCGCCATAAAAGACCCGCTTTTCATATTGGATTACTTGACGAATCATGTGCTTGGGAGAAGAGCCTGGTTTGAGCTTGATTTCACTTTGTAAACTTACCACTTCTGCATCGATGTCGGCGATTCCCTGGGATTTTGCCACAGAGACACGATGGTTGCCATCACGCACAAAATAAAGTCCACCAAGTTCGTAGAGGCTTATGGGAGGAAGAATAACATCTTCTAGATGAGCGCGGTGAATATTTTCCCACCGTTGTTTTAGATGGAGATTTTTGGGAAAAAAATGATTGTCAAAATCATGATACCGGCCCTCACTTCCTACAATGAGTTCAACGGGAATTGTTTGCATTCCCTGGTATACTTCTGCCGTAGGCTTCAACATCTTTTTCACATCATCTAATGAAAGAAGTTGTGTTTCTTCGGGATTCAAAAAGTGTTGCAATTCATTGAAGAGGGCCTTGTTTCTGGCCTTGGCAAAATCTTCTTGGGATTGTGAGTTATACGCCATCCTTGTGGGCACTCCAAGGAATATCAAGGATGTAATGGCTGAAAACATTGATGATTTCAGTCTGATGGTATTTTGTGATTCGTGATTCTTGCAAATCGTAAAGGTGGATATGACCATGAAGCATATAGCGTGGTTTGAATTTCTTCAAGAACCAGCGAAAACAAGCAAATCCCCTATGGCACGGATCTTCTTTGTCTTGCAGGTGGCGGGGAGGGGAGTGGGTCAGAAAAATGTCGAGGTATCGGCCATACCGTAGCTTGTTGTATAGCAACCTGGGAAGGAGACGCAAAAGCTTGAGCTTCATGGCTCTATCGCTGTATTGGCACAATCCCTTATTGTATTTAATGGAACCAGAGGCTCCCACGACTAATAAGGGGTGGCTCGGAACTGAAGTTGGAATAGTAAGAGCCTTAAAGCCAGCATAATTTGCTCCACCAGAAACAGAATCTAGCCCTAAATTATTAATGGTACTGTCAGAAGCCCCAAAGGATTTATGAAATAGATGGAATTCGTTGAGATTGTGATTACCAAAAACAAAGTAGGTTGGGAGGTTTAAGGATGAAACAATGAAATCGATGTATTCCATGGGGAGATCCCCTGCACAAAATACAAACTCTACGTCGGAAAATCGTTCCTTTACTGAATTGCTGTATACCAAAGGATCGATTTGATCCGACACACAGAGTATTTTCATGGCTTTGGGCCTTAGATCCCAGCTTTTTCCAAGAGCATTTCCAGTTTTTGCTTGTTTACGAGCTCAATAGGACGGCTCTCAGCAAAATTTGATGCTGCTCGGCTAAACCCAGAACTGGTGCAAACAAAGGCCTTTGTATAGTTTTGTTTTTTAACCTCGTCTGCAATCTGGCGGATAACTGTATCTTCCAAGGGATCTGGTTCTCGGAAAAAGTGAATGCAGTAAAGTTGCTGACGCATATTCATCCAGTTATCGTTCTTTGCCTCAGTGGCCACAATACGACAACCGTATTTTGTTGCATCTACATTTTGAGCAGCAAAACCCATGCTATTTAAAGCTACCTTTTTACACAAGTCCATGAAGAATTCTGTGGAACTGGTAAGGTATTCTTTCATGTTGTCGTTGTTTTGCAAATCACGATATTCGGAAAGCTTGCTAGCTGTATCCAAAAAGTTTTTATTTCTGGCGCAAATTTTTTCCCATTGCTCAATGGCCAGTTCAATCTTGTGCATTTTTTCGTAGCAGGCTGCCAAAAAGTACCGCGAGTACAGGGTCTCTTGACTAGAATCATTTTTAGAAGCCTTTACTGCTCGGTCAAATTCGATAAAGGCCTTGTCTGGGTTGTCCACAGCCATAAAGCAAGAACCTCGTTCCAAAAGAGCTCGCTGCTTGAATTCTGGATCACGCATGGCCTTTTCAAAGGCATCAACAGCACCAGGATAGTCCTTTGCTTCTTTGAGAATCTTTCCCAAATAAAAATATGATGAGAATTCGTTGGGATTCAAGGAAATAGCCAATGAAATTTCTCGTTTTGCAGATTCCAGCTGCTTTGTCTTGTACAACATCATTCCCAAAGAAGCATGGGCTTTTACGTGCTTTTTGTTCAAGGCGATGGCCTGCTGATAAAAAGCCACAGCCTGGTCCGTTTTGTTGCCTTGTTCAAAAAGCTTACCTGCATTGTAAAAATGCTCTGCATTTCGTGGCTCTAATTTAGTCAACAAGAGAAATTCTCGAAGGGCTTCACTTGGTTGGTTGAACTTAAGATACAGCTGAGAAATCTGCTTTCTGAAATCCACCTCTGGCATATCTGTATCAAAAAGGGCATTCTGGTTTACAACCTTGAATTCCATCAATGCCAATTCAGGCTTGTTGTCTGCTAAATAAGCCTTACCGAGATAATAGTGGGCTTTGTAGTCCCGTTGATTTCTAGCGATAATTGATTTGGCCAGTTTTACTGCAGCCGCAGTCTTTCCCTGTTTGATCAGTTTGTTAATTCCCTCAACCCTTTTGGGAGCAATCATGGATTTTATAATAAAATATGCGAGGAAACCGACTGCAACTGCTGATACTGCGATAATAATTATCTGAACAGCTTCCATTAGAACTCCGATACTATAGTTATACTTCTTATTCTTGAAAGAGTAACTTTTTTATGCGAATATGTCAAATGGGTTGTTCTACGAAATAGAGCAACTTGGGAGGTGATTATTGTGAAGCGGAAACTTTTCTTAATGGTAGCAAGCCTTACCATGGCAGTTTTTTCTTCATTTGCATCTGATGCCTATGAAACAGGATACAATTTATTTTCCACCAATAAACCTGCAGAGGCAATTCCCTACTTGGAGTCAGCGTTAACGGATGTAGCTGTACCTCCAGCGGTATATATTTATCTTGGAATTGCCTATTATCAGACGGGAAAATACGCTGAATCTTTGGATATCTTTAAGAGGGGATTATCTGCATCTGGAACAAACAAGAGAATCATTGCTTTTAATGCAGGGAATTCTGCCTATGCCATGAGAGATTATGCTACGGCAGAAGAAATGTTTTCCCTCGCCTCGGTGGCAGATCCAGCCTATGCTGCTCCAGTCTTGAACAGGGCAAATGCTCGGCTTTCCCAAGACAAATTGCAGGAAGCCCTTGAGGATTACCAGCGGTATCTGGTGCTTGATCCATACAGCAGTCAGCGGGCGGAAGTTGAGGCCATTATCAGGGCCTTGCAGGGCGAAATGGTGTATCGTGAGCAAGAAAAAGAGCGGATTGTTCAAGAAGAAAAGCGGATGAAAGAAGAGGCTGCTCGTATTGAAGCTGAAAACCAGCGAATTGCTGAGGAAAAGGCCGAGGCTGCTCGTCAGGAAGCGGCACGATTGGAAGCAGAACGGGCTGCAGAGGAAGCTCGGCTTGCGGCTCAGCGAGAGGCTGAAGCGGAGCGGAGACGGCGGTTACTGGAAGAGGTAGCAGCTTCCTTACAGGATACAGAAACAACAGGAATGAATGCAGGTTCAGAAGGAGTTATTGAATATGAGTATGAATCAGAATTGGACTGATGATACAGAAGAAAAAGTTGGGGCTGAAACATCTCGTGCTACTGGCATGAATTCCAGTCAGTCCCCTGGGCAAACTGATCCAGAAAAGGAAAAGAAGAAGAAAAAGGGTGTTTTTATTGCCATTGCTGCTGCCGCTGCCCTGTTACTGTTGGGTATTGGTGGCTTTGGTGTGTATTCCTTGGTAAACAAGGGGAATGCCGTCGCTTCTGCAGAGCGAGATAATACTATGGCCTTGATTCAGCGGTACCTGAATAGGGGGGAATACGAGCGGGCCTTGGATTTATTGGAAGATTTGCTGATTAAAAATGCCAACGACTCAGAAGCCTGGGCTTTACTGGAAGATGCAATGGCACTTATGGCCTTGGATGAGGGGACTGGTGGTGTAAATATAGAAGAATTGTTGCAAAAATTGGCAGAAAGTGGTGCCCTTGGTGGAATTGATGGATTAGATGGTATTCAGGGCTTAGATGATTTGAAGGCCCTGCTGGAAGCTGCCAATAGAAATAATGCCACCATGAATGAGATTTTACGCCGACAACAAGCTCAAGGGAGAACTGGGGCTGGTGGTGCTGGCGGTATAGAAAATATGAGCCAGGATGAGATTTCCAATCGAGTTGACCAGATGCTGAAAAATGGTAACTACGAAGGGCTTGAAGATATGGATAGCGATGAATTTGCCCGCTTGATGGAGGAGCTTGCCAAGGATGGAAGTCTGGAAGGCTTGAGTCAGGAGGAAATTGCCAAACGAATCGAAAAATTGATTCAGGAAGGTGGCTATGAAGGGCTTGAGGGATTAGATAGTTCTGAGCTTGCTAAGCTTGCCAAAAATCTTTCTAAAGATGCTTCTGCAAGTAGTTCTGGAAAATCTGGTACCGATGCTGGTGGTATAGAAAATATGAGCCAAGATGAGATTTCCAATCGAGTTGACCAGATGCTTGAAGGTGGCGATTACGAAGGTCTTGAAGATATGGACAGCGATGAATTTGCCCGCTTGATGGAGGAGCTTGCCAAGGATGGGAGCTTGGAAGGCTTGAGTCAGGAGGAAATTGCCAAACGAATTGAAAAATTGATTCAGGAAGGTGGCTATGAAGGGCTTGAAGGATTAGATAGTTCTGAGCTTGCTAAGCTTGCCAAAAATCTTTCTAAAGATGCTTCTGCAGATAGCGTGGAGGACATGAGTCAAGATGAGATAGCTAATCGAGTTGACCAGATGCTTGAAAGTGGCAATTACGAAGGGCTTGAAGATATGGATAGCGATGAATTTGCCCGCTTGATGGAGGAGCTTGCCAAAGATGGTGGCCTTGAAGGCTTAAGTCAGGAGGAAATTGCCAAGAAAATTGAAAAGCTCATTCAGGAGGGTGGCTACGAAGGGCTTGAAGGTCTCGATAGTTCTAAACTTGCAGAACTTGCCAAGAATCTTTCCGATGATGCTGCTTCTGGTGTTGGAGGTTCTAGTTCAAACATTGCCAAGGCAGAGGCCGAACGTAAGGCAAAGGCTGCTGCTGAAGAAAAGCGGATTGCTGCAGAGAAAAAGCGTCAGGAAGAAGCTGCTGCTGCTGAACAAAAACGACAAGAAGAAATTGCTCGTCAAAAGGAAGAAGCAGAGCGTAAGGCTGCGGAAGAGAAGGCTGCTGCTGAACGTAAGGCCGCCGAAGAAAAGGCTTTGGCAGAAAAGAACAAGCGTATACAAGAGCAAATGGCTAAGGTTAAGGATGAAATGGCTTTAGGTAAGGCTGCTGCCAACTCAGGTGATTATGACAATGCTATAAAGCATTTTAACACTGCAAAAGAGAATTTACCCACGGAGCAAAAAGCTTTTTCTGCTGAGCAAATGGCAGAGGCTGCCTTGATAATGAGAAATGCATCTGATGGAATTGCGGAATCTGGTTCTGGAACCTCCGGTGCCGGCTCTCATTCCAGTACCGCGGACAAGAAAAAGACAGCCGCCTCTGCCACCGATTATGCAAATGCTGCTGTAACCTATGATCCTAAAAACGCTGCCGCCCACTATGTTTTTGGAAAGGGGGCAGAGGATGTTAAGAATTGGCCTACAGCCCTTGATGAATATACTCAGGCTGTTCAGTCTGATAGCGATAATTATTTGTATTACTATGAGTTGGGAAAGGTACAGTATCGTATGGGTAAATTCAGTGAGGCCAGAGCTTCCTTTGAAACCTGCTGCAAGTTAAATACTCGCTTTGAAAATGCCCAGTACAATTTAGGTATGACCTTGAATAAGTTGGGGCGCCGAGATGATGCGATTGCAGCCTATCGTAAGGCCTATTCTATCAATCCCCAGTACGATAAGGCCTACCTAGAAGCAGCGCGTTTGTTACAGGCAAAGAATGACACCAGTGGAGCTATTACCGCCTATCAGCAGGTTATTCGAATTGATGCTGCAAATACTAGTGCTTTACGAGAGTTGGGAAATGTGTATGCTTCTGCTGGGCGATACCGTGAGGCAGAAGAACAATTCCGAAAGGCTTTGGCCTTTTCTTCTGAAGATGCCTTGACAAACTACAATCTTTCCACAGCCCTGTATAACCAGGATAAGCTCAAGGATTCCCTGACCTATGCCCAAAAGGCCTACAATGGTGCTAAAAAAGATAGCACGATGGATGCAAAAAACAAGGTATCTATCATCTATAACTATGCACTATTACTGGATGAAAGTGGTAAGGTTGATGATTCAATTTCTGTCTATCAAGAGGCTCTGAAACTTGATGGTCGCCACGTTCGCTCTCTCATTAACTTGGGAAATATTTTCTTGGAGTCTGGAGATGGAGCTTCCGCCTTAACCTTCTTGATGAAGGCTGTAGCTCTAGATCCCTCAAACTTTGAGGCAAATAACAACATGGGTAAGGCCTACTTGCAGCAAAAGGATTATCGCACTGCAGTGGATTATTTCCAGACTGCCTTGAAGTTGGATTCTTCTAACAACGATGTTCGTGCAAACTTGGCTCGTGCCTATGCCAGTGCCGAGGACTACGAAAATGCAAAGATTGTATACACCGATGTTATTAGGGCAGATAACAAAAACTGGGATGCCTATATCGAACTTGGAAAGGTTTGTATCTCACTACATGATTCTGAGAATGCAGAAAAGTATTTGGTGTATGTACAGGAAAAAAATCCTGGGTATCGTTCCAGTGAAATAGTCACATTGTTGTCTAGCTTATAATAGAGTGTCATAACAAAAGGCTGTCCTAAAAGTGGTTAGAATCACTTTGGGGACAGCTTTTTTTGTAAACTAACGGAAACTGACGTTATCTATCGTAATATTTTTTACAAGGAACTTAGAATGTCCAACCAACAGAAATTGTTGGAGCTATGGACAGGGTAATCATGGAGGGGGAAAAAGAAGCCATGCAATCTGTTCCTGCTTCAAAGTAGAGGCCTCGCCAAGCATACCCTGCAATGGATAGCCCTGCTGTTGCCGCAGGATACATGGATGAAAAAGGCTGCGAAGTTAAATTCTGTTCAAAGAAGAATTTCGTAGCAAGGGTGTAGGTTAGTCCGGCTCCTATGCGGGCTTCTACGGTTAGCTTGTTCCTGATAATGGGATAGCGATAGGTAAAAGCTAAAAAGCTATGGGCCAGCTGACTCTGTATATGATATTCTGAAGATTCCCCTGATACAGGACTCCATTTTCCGTTAAAGGAAACACCGAAATATCCTACTCGTTTTTTTAAGAATATAAAAGTTCCCCGCAGATCAATTCCCATAGGTAAAAAATTAGTAAAATAATATTTTTTAAAATTATTATCATATACAATGATCTGGGGAGAGTAGCCTGCAGATAGGGAAAAATCATACCACTTCATGAACTTTATGGTTAAGGGTTTATGGGCCGTAAAGTCACCTGGGTTTTGAGCCTGCACAAACCAGTTTCCCGTATCAAAGGTGCGGGGATCAAAGATTAATTCAGCCTGACGATTATTATCATTTCGAATAATCTCTATAGGACGAATAATTTCTCTATTCTTTATAAGATAAAAATCAGTGTTTTGCCGTAAATTTTCTCCAGTAACACGGATAGATGCATCATATAAGGTGTCAAGATAAATTAATTCTGGAGAAATCCTATCGATTTCCGGAAAATATGCCTTGTTAATTTCAAATTCAGTATATTCTGTTGAAAAAGCCTCATGCCCCAAAAGATTGTAGGCGGCAACTGCATAACGATATTTTTGAGGCTCTCCTGATTCTTTTGCCCGCAGGGAAACGGTAATACTGTTGTGTTGTGATTTATACACTCCATCCTTAATCAGTTCTGGAGTGGTTCCAAGAAAACCAGCAGGTTGCACAGCTGGAATTGCATCGTTAACGGGGTGCCAAGTGTCTGTTGCATCGTCATACATTTCAAGGGTGATTTCATACCATGTAATATGGCTACCTGCATTCCATTCTAATTTCTGGAATATCAAGAAATTGTCTGACTCATCTCTATGAACGAAGTAATTTTTTTGGTCATCCTTCTGAGCCATTCCTGGACAGATGAGGATGAACAGAAACGCTAGGAATAAAACAAAGGTTTTGAGAAAAAAATTGGTTGCATGGGGAATGTGCATGCTACAAGATGAATTAATGGCCATACAAATCCCCTGTTTCATATGTTTCAATTTCAACTGTAGGCAATTTGACTACAAAATCACTAGTGGCCTTTTCTCCATCTTTTAATACAATATCTGCAATCCAATTTCGTGGTTTTGTGGTTGGTAAATATTTTCTTGCCTTAACTGTCCAAGTGTAATGGGCCACTCCATACTTGGTTAAATCAAGAGTATAGTTAATTGTGGATTGATTTGGCAGCGCTGGAACAATAATATTCATAACCTCTTGATTTGTATTATTATTAAACAAAATCAATTGATATGCCTCTGCATCTTCTACGGCGTTCCAACTTAATTGTAGGTTGGTTGAGGTGGAAAGATAATTTTCATCAAAAACGCTTCCCTCTTGAGGCTCCATTCCCTGAACTGGTGGGTAGGGTGGAACAGGCTGAACGGTAAAATACCTAGGGGTTGTATTGCTGATGTCATGGATTCCTTCTGTTGTTGCAGTTACTGTCCACCAATATGTTCCTGCACCAAGGGGTGGCAGACGCCGTCCAGTTCCTCGGTATACAAGTTCATGTTCTGAAAGGGTAACAGGGGAGCCAAATGTTGTAGGAAGCTTATTTTTTGCCGTAGCCTTTACAATGAAGATCTCGTACTTTTCGATGTTTGAACGAGAAGTAAAGGAAAGACTGGCTGGATTTAAATAGGCTTGCAATCCATCATATCGAGTGCCAGATTTGGGACTTTGCAGGGTTACTGGATATATCTTTTTAACGGTAAAGGATGATTCTGTAAGCAAACCGGTAACACGAGTGGACATGGGGGTTTCATCTGCAAATGCTTGGATAGTCCAGTAGTAGGTACCTTCTGGATGTTTATCAAAGGAAATCTCCATTTTCGTGTCTTCTGAAAATAAATCTTCTGCTACAGGTTCTGCCTTATCAATGTGGTATACAAGTACTTGATAATAGTCTGCTCCAGGAACAGGGGTCCATTGCAGAGTCATGGTGCTTTCTGGGCGAGAAATAATAGTGGAGCCACTGAGGGGAGCTAAGACTGCTACCCTAGGGAGTTGTGGAACAACTTGAAATTCCTTTGGCGGAGTGATAACAGCGGTGTCTCCATGACCACTTTTTAAACGCCAATACCAAGTTCCTTCTGCCAGTCGTGAAGTGTATCCACTGACGGTATCGGAGGTGTAACTTGTTTCGTGGGCAATAGTGTCAAAGTTTGGAGAATCAGAAATTTGGAATAAAATTGTATCCTGCAGATTATTTTTCCACGTAAAACGTATGTCAGTGATACGTGTGTTAGCAATTTCATATTTTTCAGGGGGAAAAAGTGTATTGAAAATAATTTCTTTATCAACAGCTCGGAAACTTCTCACGGGAGAAGTATCAGATTTATTTCCCTCAGCATCTACTTGAGCCACATCCCAATACCATTCACCCATGGCAGGAGGCTGGAGGGGAGTATAGTTATTTGTTGTTGTAATACTTTCTTCAATGGTGGACATTGTTTCACTGCGGCTTAAACGAACAATATATTCTTGGGCTTCTTGTTCACGCTTCCAAGAAAATAGGGGGCCCTGTCCATCTTGGCTACTAGTAACGTTCACCAATTCTCCTGAGGCTGGAGCAATTTGTTGTGGTGGGTTCAACTGACCTTGTTGCACAATGGTAAAGTATTGCACCTTTGAGGCTTTGCCATATCCTCTGCCATTGATGGTATAATAAGGGGTTACTCGCCAATACCAAGTTCCTGCATTCAAGGTAGAAATAATGCTAGAAGGACGCTGTGTTGTTTGACTTATAACGGGATTGTTCATTTGAAGATTATCTGCCACTTCAAAAAGATAGGAGGTAGCATACTCATTTCCGTTCCACATAAATCGCACGGTGGGCAATTTTGTTCGGTAGGTAAAGCTTTCTCTATCCAAGGGTACAACTGGAGCGGGGGTAGTGGCGTGAAGAATATTTATTCGGCCTGTTTCCTGACTCTCCTCTAGGGGAATTCCATCTATTGTCACGTAAAAACGCCAATAATGAATTCCTTCGGTAAAATTGATTTTCATGGAATTGAGGCCAGATAAACCGATTTGTTCTTGAATTTGGCTGAAATTCTTGTCGGTGGCAGTTTCAAAAACAAGCTGGCTGTTTTGAGGAAGGGGAGCTAACTTCCAAGAGAACTGCAGTGGAAGGGTATTGCCTTCAAATTTCAAGAGCTGAAGATTCGGTGCTGGTTCTAGGACGGTAATGGGACGAGCATTTCCTACTGTTCCATTTTGGTCTATAGAGATACTCTCACCTTGCAAGATGGAGTGGCTCCCTGCAGCTCCGTTGATAACAACGTTTCCTTCGATTACCTGCAAGGATAAAGCTTCTGTATCAGATTTGCCTGCCTGGGCATTCAGTGAGCTTCCTTCCTGTAGTTCCACCATCACGTTGCCAGACTGTAACTGCATTTTGGAACCGGTATTTGAATTTGCAGACAAGGAACCGCCAGTTAAATTAACGGAAGTAGTTCCTGTATCATCCATTTGTATCTGGATAATGGTGTTTTCTCCTAGATGCAATTGATTATTTGCAAAGGTAACGGTGGTTTCTGCTCCTGTGGCAGTTCTGATGGTGTCACCATTGTATACAGGAGAATCTTGCTGGAGGCGGTCCCATAGCAATCTGTCGGAAAATTTTCTCTGGGCAGCTCGGTATTTCCAGCTTACTGTGGCAATAGGAAGCTCGTTGTTTTTTTCCATTACTGCATTAAAATCCTTCCAGAACAACCATAAACTATAGGTTGAAATGGTGAGACAAAGCAATATGACAAGGATATCTCTAACCTTGGATGTTGTACTTCTTTTCTTCTTCATCCAAGTTCACCTTTGCAAAATCAGGAGTGGGAATACCTAACATTTGTCTCACTTCTGCCATGGTTTTTGGGCCATTGGGGCCTGCTCCAGGAATATCTGTTGCTTCAGGCATATTGATGACTGCATACATGCGAACAGGTTTTTCCTTTCCCTTTACGGTAACAGAGGGCATTTGTTCTACAAGCACATGATCCTTTACCAATTCATAGGTATTTTCAGTTATCAGGATGTCTGTTCCCAAGGGCTTGTTCAAGGCTTCCGTTCGTGAGGCAAAGTTTACTGCGTCACCGATGACGGTGTATTCCATTCGCTGGCTAGAACCAATCTGGCCTGCAATAACAGGGCCGGTATTTACACCGCATCCAATCTTGATGATGGGCTTTTTATCCCCACCACGGCCCACATTGAATTCCTGCAATGCAGAGCGCATCATCAGGCATCCCCTGACACAATTCAAGGCATCTTGAGCTGGAGAACCTGAGGATACGGGGGCTCCCCATACGGCCATCACGGCATCACCGATAAATTTATCAACAACACCGTGGGTATTGTTGACGCATTCAACCATGCGGGTCATGTAGTCGTTCAGGAACTCAACTACTTCTGATGGCTCCAATTTTTCTGAAATGGCGGTAAATGATCGGATATCGGAGAAGAATATGGTAACTTCCTTGTGCTCTCCACCCATGGTCAGCTCTCCACGAGCAGCCTTTTCTGCAATTTCCTTGTTTACAAAGCGTCCAAAGCTATCCTTTAGTCGCTCTCGTTCTGCCAAGCCCTTTCCCATGGACACGAACCGTTCTGTCAGCAATCCGATTTCGTCTTTTGATTTTGGCTTTAGATTGATTTCATAATCTCCCCGTTCAATCTGGTCGGAAGCAGCAGCCAATTTCTTCACAGGAGTACTGATAGTTTTGGAAAAGAAGTAGATGAACAAGATTGCAATCATCAAAACTGCTACTGTCAGATAGATATTTCTGCGGAGGGTAGCATATACTGGCTCCATCACCAAGGAAGACTGGATGGTGGTAATAACTCCACAGTCTCCAATGGAAAGTTTGTGGTAAGAACCATAGAACTCTTGGCCGTCTTTATCCTGAAACACTAGCTGACGATTTAAGTCATTGTTGTTCCGCATATCTTGGATGATGGTCATGTCAGAAAAATTTGCTCCCGCCTTAATCAATTCAAAATCGCTGTGAACGAGAAGGTCGTTGTTATGATTGATAATAAAAGATTCATTGACAGAACTGGTACCAAAGGCTTCTACCAAGGACTCTGCAGAAAACAAGACTACAGCTGCTTGTCGTAAACCGCTTTCTTCCCAAGGGTACAGAAGGGCAAGCATTGGAATTCCAAACACTGGAGTTCCCGCTAGTACAAAGATTTCTCCCTGGGCGGCACGTTGTATTTCTTCTTTGTTGGTATTTTGGAAGGTAGTGAGCATTCCTTCATCTAATTCATTGGAAAGGAAAAATCGAGAATTAATGAGGGTTCTATCGTTTCGGTTAGTTTCCACATTGTACAGGATAATAGCAGCTGTTCCCTGATTGCGTTCAAAAAAGAAGGTAGTGGCCTGACGGGCAATTGCATTGCTGTTTCCTGCACTACTAAGCATGTCTAATAAAAGAAAGCTATTCGATCGAATGGTACTTAATTCGGACTCTGCAGAAACAGCAGAACGTGAATTCAATGTGTGGTTGTTTTCTTCTGCAGTACGCTTTGTTTCATCTCCCACAAAGTAAGAAACGATGTAGGTTACTGCACCCAAAGAAACCAACACCAAGACAGTAATAATACAAATCAGTTTAAAACCGATAGAAAACTTTATTTTTTGCATATAAACTCGCTTTCACAAGACTTTACTTATCTGTAGAATGTCGGTATAAATGGGTAAAAATAAAAGTCTTTTTAAAAAAAAATCTCTCCACCAGAATATACTCTGATGGAGAGCGTTAGTCAATTAGAAGTCAGCCTTTTTAATTTCTAGAACTTCGTAAGAATAATCGTGGTCATTGATGGTAAAGTTCAAGGTTTCTTGCACTTTTGCATCCATCAACTTGCTTCCTAATGGAGACAGGAAGGAAATAATTTTCTTGTCTGGGTCAGATTCCCACTTACCAAGGATGGTGAACTCATCAACCTCATTGGTCTGAAGATTTTTGAGGGTAACGATGGTACCGAAGGAAACCTTGCTAGTGTTGATGGTGGCTGGGTCAAAGATTACTGCCTTGCCCAACTCTTCATTCAACAGAGATGCCTTGTTGTTCAACTCGTTCTGACGTTCTTTTGCAGCCTTGTACTCAGCATTTTCCTTTAAGTCACCCTGAGCCATAGCCTCACTGATTTCCTTAGCATTAGCAGGCATTTCCACAGTGGTAATATGCTCCAGCTCCTTTTTCTTGATTTCCAACATCTTTGCAGTAACCAAGAATCCAAGGTAATTGGTGTTTTTTTCTTCCACACCACGTGTCTTGAAGTCTGGGAACTTCTTCTGAATCTCATTTTTAATGTTTAGTTTGATAACCGCATCAAGATCCTTCACGTCATCCACCAAGGTGAACAAACGTGTGGCTGTATCAAGATTGTTTGACAAGATGTAGTTCAGCAAGCGGGGAGCTGGCTGGCCGGCATCTCTTTCTTCAAAAATTAACTTTTGAATCTGGCGGTCAATTTTTCTGTTGTCTGTGGTATCTACATGGTTCGCAATCTCACGGTAGATGAGATTCAAGATATGGATTAAGGTTACCAACTGTTTTTCCTGGGAAATACCAGTTTCCTTGAACCATTCCTCATTTCTGCATTCTCGGAAGAAGAAGATAACTGCCTCTCGGTAAACACGATAATCTTCAAAGCTTTCCACTGCAAGTTTTTTAACTGCATCCACGTGGCCATTAGTAATGAGCTGATCCAGCATTTCACGACGCAGTACTGTGGGGAAGAGTTTTGTATAGATTTCCTTCCAGTTTGGCAGCAGTGTTCTGATGCAGTTCAGGAAATCTTGGCGGAGACTGGTATTTCTTGTGTCTTTAAGAGACAGATACATTTCCCGAGGGTCATCAATGTCACCGAACAAATCGCCAAAGGTGTACTTAAAGTTGGGATTTAAGTGGGAACGTTCTGCTACAATTTTCCGTACCACCAAATATGAAGCCATTACCTGTTCGGTAACTGCACTAAAGGATTTGAGGTAATTGGTAAAATAGGAGAACATTTCAGTAAAGAGCTCGGAATCTTTATCTGTTTCATCAGAGTTGAAGTACTTCATAAAGATGTCAATGCGAGCAAAGAACTGTTTCTGAGCCTTAAATTCATTAGAAAGCTTTTCTTCCTGAGAAATGGCATGGGGACGCACGGTATACATATTGATATCGTTGGGATTGATACCAAAGGTGGCGTCTGTTTCAAGAATACGACGGGCATTTGTACTCCAGCTAGTCCACTCACCAGTAGTAAGGATTGCAGGAACCAGCTCAGCCTTGACACGCTTAAAATCGCAGTTGTTGCCAAAACTCTTGATAATGGTCTTTAAAGCCCAGGCCTTGTCGTCTTTTACCATCTTTGCTAAATCTTTTGGTGTTTTTGTGGCCTTGAGAACCCAAATATGATCTGGGGCCAGTGGCTGAAGTGCCTCAATAGCCATGTCAGAAGTCATTTCTTTTTTTCCAAACTTCTTTCCAAAGTTAATAAGCAGCTGCTTGTCTGTTACCTTCTGGATAATACCAACACCCCAGTAGCGGTGGAATACAAAGTTTCTGGTGTCAAAAGCAATTCGCTTTTCAAAGCCAGAGATGGCATCAAATACGTTGCGGGCACTTCCAATGAGACCAGATTCTCGGATGCATTCCTCCAAACGGCTATGTTTCTTGTGCTTGTTGCGGAAACAATCAGTAATTTCACGACGGGCCCACAAGTCACCGTTGTCAATGGAAAGAATCAGCTTGAGGATGTCAATGGCTACATCCCAGTTTTCGTTGGTCTTGTAATACAGATACAACTCCTGCATCAAGACGGCACTCTTGTCCTCGCTGATATTCTTTGCAATTTTTCGCTGAACGAGATAGAAGAAGTCAATTTCATTGGGGATAAGTGATACCAATTTTGACCACAATTCCTTGATCTGATTCATGGTATTGATGCCGTTGTTGATGTAGCGGTGAATAGCCTTCTTGTAATAATCGATGGCATCTTCTAAGTTGCCTTCTCTTTCATAACGCTCTGCTAACAGCTTGACGATGTCGGCTTCTTCATGGTCTACCCGAACCAAGGTTTCGTAAATCTCCCAAAGCTTTTCGTTTCCTTCCTCTCGGTAACATTCAGCCAAAGTCCGTAGGGCAAATTTATTGCCGGAATCTTCTCCTAGGATTGACTCACAGAGGTAGGTAACAACATTTGGTTTATGATTATCTAGAAAAATGTCAACGAGGCTTACCAATGAGGAATTGTCTAAGGTTCCTTTTTTTAGTCCTAGCATACCAGAGATGTATAAGGCTATAATACTGTGCTTGGTGTGGGACAAATGCTCATCACAAATAGCTTTAACTTCATCAATGCAGTTGTAGTTTCGGGCATTTTCTACAATAACTGCCAATTCGATAAAGTTATTCTTTGAATAATTACTGATGGCAGCTCGTGTCCATTTTTCTTCAGTCAGCATCTCTTGTACAGATTTAATCAATTCCTCAGACATATATCACTCCTGTTTTGCTAGTAAAGTTGTTTTCCAGCGATTCTGTTCGATTCTATTCCACCTACCGCTACATAGTGTATGTTCTATACACGTCTTCGTTAAGCAACCGTATTCGACGAAGGGTATCCTCAATCATTTCCCTGTCATCATTTATATTCATGTAATAATCAATAAGCCAAAAGTACTTATTGATGAGTCTTGGCACCAAGATGGCTGTTTCACTGGTGGAAGACTGAATTTCATTCTCTAGGCTTGTGATGTCCCGCTTTAAATTGCTGAACTCAATGGGCCTTAAAGGACGATTTATATTCAAGACACCGTAAAGGACACCGTAGACTGGTATCCACTCCTTCATTACCCGGTGGGGATACCCCTGCTGACGCACTAATTCCACCAAACGGAAAATCAATTCAGAGTCCAGAAAGAGAAGGTCGATTTTACCTGCTCCAAGAAAAAACGCCTCTCTAAAAAAGACCTTTGCATAATTATCCTGTCCACAAAGGGCATAACAATCTGCCATTTCAGCTAGGATTGGAGCGGCATCTTCCCGCTTTGTTACATTGTCCAACAGGGTATTGGCTTCTTTGAGGTAGGTTAATGCCACCTCAAAGGATCCTAATTGTTTATGGCAAAAGGCTGCTTTGCGATAGGCTTCTGCCCGTAAAATCTGTTGGGGATCCTCCAAATGCTGTTGATAATTTTCTAGGGCACGAGTAAATATTCCCCGTCGTACAGCATAAATACTGGCTTCATAATTTTCATCCTCCAAGTTAATGATTCCAGTTATAAATCGTTTCCACCCTTCAATGATTCGCTCACCCTTGTCAAAAGGAAGGAGAATACGATCTACTGCCAAAAATTCTTCTTTCCAAAAATTGGCACAACGAATGGTAAATAGAATCTCCTTGTTGTCTAAATCATCTGCCAGAGCATCTTCCAACAGGGGCTTTGCCACGGCAGGTTTGCCTTCTTTCAAAAGTTCATATGCCTGGAATAGTCCATTATTCAGTCGAGTATTCATAGCTATAATTCTTATTATACAAATAAATATGCTTTAGTCAATTGCATTTTTTTTCAAAAGAGGGGAACATTTATAGTATGTTTTGCTATTGTACGTCAAGATGTAGAATCCTTGTTTTTGAAAAAATTCATGAAAAATCAATACAAAGATTATAGATTTCTGATAAAAGTTTAATTTTCTGCTGTTTTAGGGAGAATGTGAGGGTAGCTGCAATGACTTAAGTAGTATTTACATATTCAATGGCATTTGCTACTATTCATCTGTTATGGATACTTCAAATTCAACTCAGAAATCAGTATTGTTGGCTCCCTCTCTTCTTTCTGCCGATTTTTTTTCCTTGGAAAAATCTTTCAAGTACATGGAGGAGAAGGGGGCAGATTGGGTACATATCGATGTAATGGACGGAACCTTTGTTCCTCAGATTACCTTTGGGCAGCCCATTGTAAAGTCATTGCGTCCCCATTCTTCCTTGCCCTTTGATGTGCATCTTATGGTGGAACATCCCGAAACTCAGATAGAGAGTTTTGCCGCTGCCGGTGCAGATTACATCACCGTGCACTGGGAAGCCACCGTTCACCATCATCGTGTAATGGCAGCCATTCGCCAGTTGGGAAAAAAGGCTGGTATTTCCATTGTTCCTTCAATTCCAGTGAGCGCCATAGAAGAAATCCTTCCCTACGTGGATTTGGTATTAGTCATGACCGTAAACCCCGGTTTTGGTGGGCAGGAGTTCATTCCTCGTGCTGCAGAAAAGATTTCTGTTCTCAAGAAATTACGGGAAGAAAATGGCTATAATTACTTGATTTCCGTAGATGGTGGAATAAATACAGAAACCGCTAGTTTTGTAATTGACAAAGGTGCCGATATATTAGTATCGGGATCATCTTTCTTTAGTGGTTCCTTAGTTTTATAATTTTTTGGAGATAAAGTGCCTGATGATGAAAAGGGGAATATTTTTAGCCATAGTGTTGTGTCTTTTGTTTTCTTTGCCACAGGGTGGTTTTGCAACAGAAAAAACTGATGAGCAAAATCTGTCCGTACTCCAAGGCTACGAATCATTCCGTAATGGAGACTGGGTGTCTGCATTATTTTTTCTACGGAAGGCTGTAGGGTATGGAGATGCCACAGAAGAAACTTGGTATCTTCTTATCTTGTCGGAAATGTATAGCCAGGAATATGATGCTGCAATCCAAGATTGTCAGCATTACTTGGCTCAGTATTCAGGGGGAGGGTTTTCTCCTTTGGTGGAATACCAGTATGGAAGGGCATTATATTGTTCCGGTAAATATCAGGATGCAATTTCCCAGTTCACTGATTTTTGTCATGCATATCCAGAAAGTGAGTTTTATCCCTCATCTCTCTTTTACATTGCCGAATCTTTTTTTAATGAATATAACTATAGCTCTGCCAAGGTGTTATATCAACGATTGTTAGATGATTATCCTTTGGCAGAACGTGTTCCAGAGGCGCAAGAACGACTACGGATTATTACGCAAGCAGAGCGAGAGGAAAAATTGCTCTATTTGTTACGTGTTACTGGAGAAGAATATCTTGCTGCCAAGGAAGATTATGAAAAGCAGTTGAGAAAGTATCAATCTGAAGATTCCATGGGATTGCAAGATCAGCTTTCCAAGAGTTTTTCTGATATAAAGATGATGCAGTTAGCTGTAGATGAATTGCAGCATAAAAATGATGAGCAGGCTCGTCGTATTGCAGAACTGGAAGAAGAGAAGAAATTACTGGAGATTTCTGCTGGTGAGGCTCGTCGATTAGCTACCGATATTGCTACTGCAAGTCAAAATGCCAGCGACACCACTGCTGAAAAGGAAAAAGAAACGGAAGTGGATGAGGTTGTAGAGCCTGTTGTGGTGGTGGAAGAAGAACCTGCAGAACATGATGTGGGCTATCCAGAACTAGATGAAGTGCTAAAAAAGGCAAAAGAGTTGGAGCAATTGTTGGAGGAAAAATCCATCAAGGGAGAAAAATAATGAGAAGGCCACAATTTATTTTATTCATAGTACTCTTTTATATTGGTATGGCTTTTGCTTCAGCAGCTACCCTCGAAAAAGAAGAAGAGGGTTTTAAAATTCGCGTTTCTGATGATGGAGGAGCCTTCAATCTTTCTTATGTTTCTGAAAAAACGAATGCTCCCATAGATTTTTTCGTTTCCCATAACGATTATGCTTCAACATACTTTAGTGTGTTAGTTGATGATATGGTATATCAACTGAGACGTGGTTCTGTTTCTTCTATAAATCTTGTAGAAAAGGATCAGTGTGTTGGTCTTATTTTTAAGTTGAAGGAAAAACTGAATGTGGGAGTAAACTTTACCTTTGTTCCAGAAGTGTCTCGTAAAGGACAGGGTGCAATAAAGGTTGAGGTAGAATTAGAAAATATTTCATCCAAGAGCCTCAATGTAGCCTTGAAAGGAGTTTTCGATACTATTTTAGGGGAGAATGCCGGAGTTCATTTTGCTTCTTCCCCCTATCCCTATGTTAGTACTGAAGAAAGTTTTACAAATATGAGCCAGTTGGAATGGGTTCGTTCCTCCAATGGAGATGAGTCTGTTCAGTTCCTTTTTGATGGCAATGGAATTACCCGTCCCAAGATGGTTGCTGTGGCTAATAAGGATGTGCTCATTGGTGACAGATGGATACCAATCATTAAGTCTGGTAGAACTTTTAACTCTGTTTTTTCTTACAACAATTCTGCTCTCTGTGCCTTGTGGAATACCATTACGTTGGCTCCCGCTACAAAGGGCACTGTGACCTTTTATATCACTATGGCTTCTAAAGCTAAAATTCCCCCAACAGCACAATTCTTGGGAGAAAAAGGTGCTAATTTGACAGGTAGTGATGAAATTCTTTACACTGATAGTGATGGTGTTGTTTTTTCTCTAGGAGCTATTACAGACAATATGTTGAATATGCAGTATATAAACGATTTATTGAATCGAATTAGAATGCTAGAAGAAGATCCTTCTAACGTAGATAGAAATGAGTTGTTACGTCTCAATGCAGAGCTAGATGCTATTTTGGAAAAAGTAAGGCGGCTTTAAGTATGTCCAAATCTGCTGGACCTCTCAAAACTGCAGGAAAACTCCTTCGCGCCAGAAAATTCTTCAATGTCATCACTTTGTTGGAACAACACGAGGATGACTACAGGGATAGTGTTGATTTTTACTATTATCTTGGTACAGCCTGCTTGTATCAGGATGATAGGGCTGGTGCAAATAGTTATTTTGATGCTGCCAGAAAACTTACTGTTTCAGATCCTCGTATTATTCTTGCCCAGGCTGCCTTGTTTTTACGGCGTGGCGAAACAGATAGGGCTATTAATTATTATCTTGATGTGCTGGAAACAGAGCCTAACAACAAGATTGCATTAAAGGCTTTGTCTGTCATTGAGCAAAAGTCAAAGAGTCAAGAGCTCCTTCACGAATTTATTTCTGCAGGTGGTGCACGGAAATTTTATCCTTCTTTGGGATTGCATCCTTTACTGAAATTGCTTTTGATCATCGTTTGTGTAGGGGTGGTGGGTTATGCTGGTTTTCTGACGGCACGATTCCAGAAGTTTGTTCATCCTGCCCAACCACGGGCTGATTTATCTGCCTTTATCCTCTCCGTTGACCAGCGGAACAATGCCCTGCAAGAGGATTTATCTGGGGAGGCATATCGCTACATCATGAATAACCGCCAAGTGAATGAAACGTATGATGCGGTCCGTAGCCTGTTCCTGCAGCATCGTGACAATGCGGCCCAAATCGAAATAAACAGGATTCTTCACTCCAATGCTTCCATTGCCATCCAGCAAAATGCTCGGATGTTGATGGATTATATTCAGGAACCCACCTTTGATTCCTTTACCGACAATATTCCTTATCTTCAAGTGATTACAGACCCTTATTTGTACATGGATTGCTGGGTGGTCTGGAATGGACGGATTACCAATGCCAAATCCAGCGACGAGGGCTTTAGTTGTGACTTGCTGGTGGGCTATGAAAATTTACAGCGGGTGGAAGGAATTGTTCCCTTGGTTTTTGAGCAAGCCATGGATATTGATGCAACATTGCCCTTGCAGGTTCTTGGGAAAATCGGAGTGCGAGAAGATGGTAAGCTATATGTTCAGGGAAAATCAGTGTACCAGCCACGTGATGGAAGTTCCTTGTAAGTTTTTTCTAAATCCTGTATCTTTTTTTAGTTGATTTTATCATAAGGAAAATAATTTTTTTCTTAAAAACTGCACGAAAATTCATTGTTTACACCTATAATATATACGGGAGGAAAATAAAGGTGGCTAAAATGTCTATGGAAATGAATGTTCCGTCTGATATGTCGGAAAAAATGAAGGCTTTGGAGGCAGCTCGTCTTCAGATTGAAAAGCAGTTTGGTGCAGGCTCCTTGATGAAGCTGGGAACTAGCGCCGATGCCTCCGGTATAGAGGTGGTTCCCTCTGGATCTATCCTTTTGGATGAAGCTCTCGGTGTTGGTGGATATCCCAAGGGGCGTATTATCGAAATGTACGGTCCTGAATCTTCTGGAAAGACAACCTTGGCGCTGCATGCCATTGCAGAGGCCCAGAAAATGGGTGGTATCGCAGCCTTTATCGATGCAGAACATGCCTTGGATCCTGTGTATGCAAAAAATCTCGGTGTAAATATTGATGAATTGTGGGTTTCTCAGCCAGATACAGGAGAGCAGGCTCTCGAAATTGCAGAAAATCTCGTGCGTTCTGGAGCGGTGGACATCATCGTTGTAGACTCTGTTGCGGCCCTTACTCCTCAGGCTGAAATCGAAGGCGACATGGGAGATTCCCACGTGGGCTTGCAGGCTCGCCTCATGAGCCAGGCGCTCCGAAAGCTCACCGCCATCATCGGAAAGTCAAAGTGTATCTTGGTGTTCATCAACCAGATACGTATGAAAATTGGCGTCATGTTCGGTAATCCAGAAACTACCACTGGTGGTAATGCCTTGAAATTTTATTCCTCTGTCCGCTTGGAGATTCGTCGTATTGAATCCATCGATGCCAAGGGTGCAGAAGATGCCGTGGGAAATCGTGTTCGAGTAAAGATTGTCAAGAACAAGGTAGCTCCTCCGTTCAGAAAGGTGGAATTGGACATTTACTTTGGAAAGGGTGTGTCCGCCATGTCCAGCTTGTTAGATGGTGCAGTAAAGTATGGCCTCATCGACAAGAAGGGAGCTTGGTATACCACTGAGACAGAAAAGGTAGGGCAGGGTAGAGAAAATGCCCTTACATTCTTGGAGCAGAACCCAGACTTTACCAAGGATATTGAGGTGAAGTTACGGGAGAAAATGTTTCCCGGCCAGCAATTGAAGACTAAGGATGAAAAAGAAGGCAAGACTAAGGCAGGTAAAGCTGCTGGTGCTGCCGCTTCAGAAAAAGCCAAGGCCACAGAAGCTCCCGCAGATACTGGGGTAGCCCCTGAGGCTGGTGCACCTGCTGATACTTCAACAGGATCTGTTCCACCCATCCCCGACGAGTTGTTCTAGGATGGCTATGGAATCAACAATAGTGGTTCTGGGGCTAGGGTCAAATCGTAGCTACCAGAACCAATCTCCTCGCCAGCTCTTGGATGCAGCCTGTCTCCTCCTTGCTCAACGAATCAAAAATCTGAAGGCTTCCAGTCTCTATAAAACTGCTCCCCTGTATTATCAGGATCAAGAGGATTTTTTCAACATGGTGGTGGCAGGTCATTTTAATGGCAGCCCCCGAGATTTGTTGGCTTTTACCCAGCAGGTGGAAACCCAATTAGGGAGGGATAGAAGTAAGGAAATCTTCAAAGGACCTCGCTCCATGGACATAGACATAGAGCTTTTTGGCAACGAAGGGGTGGAGGAGCCAGATTTAATTATTCCCCATGCTGGACTTACGGAGCGAGCCTTTGTCTTGGTGCCCATGCTTGAAGTTTTTTTTCAGAATGCCGATTTAAGTATTAACAAGTCCTTTTATAGCGAATGCTTGGAATCCCTTTCTCATCAGGAGATTGTTAAGGTTCATTAGTATTCCGACTTGTTCAGGGAGGAATAAATGAATCAAGCAGCTTGTACACCATCGGAAGATACCGTGTTGGCAAATGAGAATCAGGACAAAGACGGAAGAACCTTTACCCTCAATGACTTTGACGGTCCCTTGGATGTGCTTCTCTTTCTAATTAAAAAGAACGAGGTGAACATCTACGACATTCCCATTGGGCAGATTACCGAGCAATTCCTTGAGTACCTTGACTTTGCCGTAACTCCTGACTTGGAAAACTTGACGGACTTCTATTCTATGGCTTCCGACTTATTGTACATTAAGTCTCGAATGCTGTTGCCAGTGGAAATTTCCTTTGGAGAAGAGGAATTGGAAGACCCTCGTCAAGAATTGGTAGAAAAACTCATTGAATACCAAAAGTTCAAGAAATTGTCCGCTCTCATGGAAGAAAAGGAGGATGAGGCCGATTGGAGTTTTGAGCGAAGAAAAATCCAACGTCTCCTTCCTTTTGAAGAAGAAAATGTGTGGGAAAAAATTGATACTTGGGACTTGTTGCAGGATATGCAGAAAATTTTCAAAAGTTTAGTTTCTTCATATTCATCTGAAAAGATTCTTGATTTATATGAAGAAATTTCTGTAAATGAAAAGGTTACCCTGATGAATGAGTTGTTTGACGAAAAGGGAGAGTGTTTCTTTACAGATTTAATCACCCGAAAAGGAAATGTACTTGATGTTGTCTGTGCCTTTATGGCAATTCTGGAGGCGGTAAAATTCAAGGTGGCCTGCATCTACCAGAACAAGATGTTTGGTGATATCAAGATTTGCCCCTGTAAGGCAGCATAAAGTATGATGGAGTTTAAATTGGAGAAGGAAACTGGGCTTATAGAAGCAATTTTATTTTTGGAGTCGGAACCACAGAGCGAGCAGAATCTTGCACGGATTTCCGAGTTTTCTGAAGATGTGGTAAAGCTTGTCTTAGAGAAGTTACAGGAAAAATATGCTGCCGAAGATTCTGGTATTGAGCTGGTACAAATTGGTGGCGGTTGGTCTCTCAGTCCCAAAAGAGATTTATGGAACTACTTGAAGGAACGCTATGGCAAGAAAAACGAAGGAAAACTTTCCCGTGCCGCCATGGAAACCTTAGCCATCATTGCTTATTCCCAGCCCATTACCCGTGCCGAAATTGAGGCCCTTCGTGGAGTTTCTGCAGACAACATGATTCGTATCCTTGTGGAACGAAACCTCATCAAAGAAGTGGGAAAAAAGGATATCCCTGGAAAACCTGTTCAATTTGGTACTACCAAAGATTTCTTACAGTTGTTCCGATTGAATAGCATTGCAGATTTACCAAAACTAGATGAAACTGAAAGCGAGAGGTTTGAACTTGCAAGATAACTCAGCCAGCAAATTTGTCAAAAAGAAGGGAGTTTCTCCAAAAACAACCGAACATACTGCCCAAAAAATACCTTCTCGGCAAAATGTTTTCAAGGAAAAGGATCTTTCCCTAGAAAAATCTTCCCAAACTAAGTCTACTTCAGAATCCACTTCCGAAGGAGGGGTTCGTCTTCAGGTTTTTCTCGCCCACAGCGGTATTGCTAGTCGCCGTGCCTGTGAATCCTTGATTGCAGAAGGTCGTGTTTCTGTTAACGGAACTGTGGTAACAACTCCTGGAACCAAGGTCTTCCCCAGTGACAAGGTTTTGTTTGACGGAAAACCTGTGGTGGTGGAGTCAAAAAAACGGTATGTTCTATTGAATAAACCTGCAGGTTATGTTTGTTCCTTGGCAGACGAGAAGGGCCGTTCCACAGCGGCAGAACTTTTGGCTCCCCACTTTAGCGAGCGGCTCTACAATGTTGGGCGTCTGGATATGTTCTCCCAGGGCTTGGTGCTTTTTACTAATGACGGAGACTTTGCTGCACGGGTGTCCCATCCTTCATCTCAAATAGAAAAGGAATATGTGGTAGATGCCACCCAAGCCATTCCTCAGGAATTGGTGGACAGATTTTGTCGTGGCATCCGCATTGACGGCGTTTTTTATCGTTGTCTAGAAGCTCGCTTAGTTCATCAGCGCCGCCTCATTGTGGTGTTGATAGAAGGTAAGAATCGAGAGATTCGCCGCGTCTTTGAGCATTTTGAAGTTCCCATTAGGCGGCTTACCCGTGTTCGTATTGGTAACTTGAACATGGATTCACTGGAAGAAGGTAAATTCCGTGAACTTGATGCTACCCAGGTTTCAGGACTTCTTGCATTGTGCCAAGAAAATTAGGTATAGTATACAAAGGTTAGATTAAAGGAGGCCATGATGGTTGTGGCTATAGACGGTCCTGCTGGCTGTGGAAAAAGTACGGTGGCAAAGATTATTGCAGATAAACTGAACATCACCTTTTTGAATTCCGGCAGTTTTTATCGTGGAATTACCTTGTCACTGTTGCGTTCTGGAATAGAATTAGAGGCTCAGCAAGAAATTGTTGATTTTGCCAAAAAGTTGAACATTGATTATGTAAACTCCCGCCTTGTGATAAATGGAGAGGATGTGGAGGATTTGCTTCACACCGATGAGGTAGATGCCCACACTGCCCAGATTTCGTCAATCATCCCTCTAAGACACATCGTTAACGAGAAGATCCGTCATATAACCCAGTCATTGAGCATAATTTGTGAGGGACGAGATATGACTACTGTGGTATTCCCTGACGCGGAACATAAGTTTTATCTTGATGCCTCCATCGACGTTCAGGCTCTGCGACGATTCAATCAGGGAGTCAGCAATCTTTCCTTGGAAGAAATTAAAGAAGGAATCCGCAAGCGAGACGAAATAGACAAGGCAAAGGCTGAAGGAGCCCTTAAAATTGCTCCAGATGCAACATATATTGATACATCGGACTTGACGATTGAGCAGGTTTGTGAGATAATAATTCGTAAAATTCACAATTAAGGGTTTGTTATGGAGCAGATGGAAGTGGAAAAGAATGTATCTAAGAAAGGGAACATTCAGACACAATTGCAGGAAGAGACACTCAAAAGTTTTGAGTCTCTTGAAGAAGGTCAATTAGTAGACGGTATCGTAGTTCAGGTTACCTCTGATTATGTTTATGTTGATGTAGGATGCAAGTCAGAAGGAATGATTTCTACTACAGAATTTACAGACTTGCCAGAAGTAGGTGATACCGTTGCCGTTGTTCTTGAAAAGAAAGAAAATAAGCATGGTCATGTTGTAGTGTCCAAGCAGAAGGCTGATGTAAAGCAGCTTTGGAAGAACCTACGACAGGCATTGAATGATAAGACTCCTGTTGAAGGAACTATCGAAAAGGTTGTAAAGGGTGGTTTTGATGTAAACCTCGGTAGTGGCATCAAGGCATTCCTTCCTATCAGCCAGTCTGATAGTCAAAAAGTTGAAAAAGCAGAGAAATTACTGGGACTTACTGGTAAGTTCTATGTTGAGCGCCTCTATAGCGACAACAAGGCAAACGTAGTAGTAAACCGCCGTAAATATCTCGAAGAATCTATGGAAACAAACCGTGAGGCATTCTTTAACGAGATTTCCATTGGAGATAGCGTAAAGGGAACAGTAAAGAGCTTCACTAGCTTTGGTGCCTTTATCGATTTGGGTGGTTTCGATGGATTGTTACACATCAATGACATGAGCTGGGGTCACGTAACTCGTCCTAAGGACTTTGTAAAGAAGGGCCAGGAAATTGAACTGAAGGTTATTCGTCTGGACCCAGAAGAGAAACGCATCAATCTTTCATTGAAGCATTTCAGCGAAGATCCATGGTTGCACTTTGAAGATAAGTACCATGTAAATGACGTAGTAAAGGGAACTGTTACTAAGCTCACTGACTTTGGTGCCTTCATCGAGTTGGAAGAAGGAATCGAAGGTTTGGCTCACATCAGCGAGTTCTCTTGGGTAAAGAAGATCAACAAGGCTTCTGACATGGTGAAGATTGGTGATGAAGTTGAGTGCATGGTTCTTGGTTATGATATCCAGGCTGGCCGTGTTTCCTTGGGATTGAAGCAGGTAACTGACAATCCTTGGAACTCCATTGCCGAAAAGTATCCTGTTGGAACACGTTTGACCAGAAAGGTTGTAAAGATTACCAATGCTGGTGCCTTCGTTGAGCTGGAAGAAGGAATTGATGGATTCCTCCATGCCGACGATCTTTCTTGGACAAAGAAGGTTAAGCATCCTGGTAGCGAATTGACTGTTGATCAGGAAATTGAAGTTATGGTTATCGAAAGTGATTCTGAAAACCATCGCATTCGTTTGGGTGTTAAGCAGCTTTCTGAAGATCCATGGCAGCAGTTCTGTGCAACTTACAAGCCAGGTTCAACTCTGGAAGGTGAGGTTGTATCTATTGCTGACTTCGGAATTTTCGTAAGAGCTCCTGGTGGAATCGAAGGATTGGTAAACAAGTCCAATCTGAGCGAAAGCCGTGAGGAAACCTTTGAAGAGGCTGTAAAGAAGTACAACATCGGAGACAAAATCAACGTATTCGTTGTAGATGTTAATCCAGAAAAGCAGAAGGCAGCCTTCTCCGTTAAGGAATTCAAGAGAAAGCAGCAGAGAGATGAAATTTCTCAGTATATGTCTTCTGTAGATGATGGCAACGATGGTGCTTTTACTCTTGGAGATCTCCTCAAGAATAAGAATAACTAAAGAATGTTTCGGTGAGGGACATGGCTTGTGAGACTTTTGAAATAGACAGACTCAAAACCCTCATCGAAATTAATTCACTGATAAATTCTAATTATTCAGACTTTGACGCATTGTTGGTTTATATTCTTAAATCGGCAATGCGTCTTGTTGAATGTGAGTCATCATCCCTGTTTTTACCTAATCAGGGAAATACTGTTTTAAATTTTAGGATAGCCTTAGGACCAGCAGGGGTACAGGCTATGACTATACCTGTTGATATTAACAATAGTATTGCTGGTTGGGTGTTTAGAAACAACAAAAGTCTTATTATTGATGATGTTCAGCAGGATCAGCGTTTTTTTGTAGCAGTTCAAGATAGAACTGGTTACAAAACTGAAAATATGATTTCGATTCCCCTCAGAGTGAAAAATTCTTGTGTGGGTGTCATTCAGTTGCTGAACAAGATCAATGGGCAAAAATTCACAGAGTCAGATTTAGGCATCTTGGAATTGTTGGGTGCTCAGGCTGGTATGGCCTATGAGGTGGCTGGTCAATTTAAGACTGTTCAGGACGAGAATAGTATATTACGGAGCAGAATGCAGTATGGTGATGAATATCATACTTTTTTAGCACACAGTTCTGTAATGAAAGATTTAGTTAGTACCCTTGATGATGTTGCTCACACAAATATCTCCGTATTGATTCTTGGAGAAAGTGGGGTTGGCAAAGAATTGTTTGCAGAACAACTCCATCTTAAAAGCGACAGGGCAGGAAAACCCTTTGTTCGGGTGAATTGTGCTGCTCTCTCTCCGCAATTATTGGAAAGTGAGCTTTTTGGCCATGTAAAGGGTGCATTTACCAGCGCCGTCAGCGATAGGGTAGGGCGTTTTGAAATGGCCAACGGTGGAACCATCTTTCTTGATGAGGTGGGAGAATTGCCCTTAGATTTGCAGGCAAAGCTCTTGCGGGTATTGCAGTCGAAATCCTTTGAAAAGGTTGGATCTAGTAAAACCATTTCCGTTGACGTTCGGATTATTGCCGCCACGAATCGTGATTTGGAAGCTATGGTACAAGAAGGGACATTTCGTCAAGATTTGTATTATCGCTTGAATGTTTTACTCTTGAATGTTCCCCCGCTACGAAATAGAAGAGAAGATATTGAGCCCTTGGCTCAGTTTTTTTGTCAAAAATTTAGTAGTGAGGTGAAAAAAAATTTTGTAGGTTTTTCTGAGGATGCTCTCGTGGCGTTGCATTCATATTATTGGCCAGGAAATGTTCGGGAATTGGAAAATACCATAGAACGAGCCTGTGTTTTAGGAAAACCACCTATTATTCGTGCAGATGATCTTCGTCTGCAAAATTGTTGTAGTTCTGAAAATACAACTGGAACGAAAACTGACCTTGTATATGATCTTGATTTTACTGATGGAGACAGAACATTGAAGACTGCCATCAATAAATTCAAGAAGGCATATATTACCCAGATTCTTGATGAGACTTCATGGAATCAGACGGAAGCGGGTAAAATTTTAGGAATTCAGCGGACCTATGTCTCTCGTTTGTTAAACGAGCTACATATCCGTTAATGTTAAGGAGCATATATGGCTGAGAAGAATACAGAAGAAAAAAAGACTTTTGCAGACAATGCAAGTGGTTTTTTGACAAAGTATCGTGTTCTATTCATTGGAGTGATTATAGCACTTATTGTTGTAGCTATTGTGTGGGGGGGTATTTCTTCCATAACTACTTCATCCCACGAGAAGGGATTGAATCAGTTGGATAGTATTATCCATACCTTGTCAAAGGCTGATGAAGCTTCTGTTGATACAGCCCGTGAAGTGGCCTTGCCTCAGGTGCTTGAATTGGCAGAAAAGAACAAGGGAAATATCGTTGGCTTGCGTTCAAGTATGGCTGCAGCTGAGATTTATTTTAGCCAGGAAAAGTGGAGTGAAGCTCGTGATTGCTGGTTGACTGCTGCTACAACAAAAAATGCTGGATATACTGCTCCTATTTGTTACTATAACGCCGCAGTTTGTTCTGAGGAGCTTACTGAAGTTGACACTGCCATTGAGTATTATAAGTTTGCCCTTGCAAATGGTGATTGTGATTTTGAACCTCATATTCTCTTTAGTCTCGGTCGTTTGCAGGAAGGTAAGGGTGACTTTGTAGCTGCTGCTGAAAATTATTCTACCTTGAAGGATAAGTATCCTTCTGATTCTTGGACAAATTTGGCAGAATCTCGCCTTATTGCACTGAAGGCAGAGGGAAATATTCAGTAAGAGACAGGGAATTTTTTATTTCCCAAGACAAAAGATTTTGTTTTATGTCTTGAAAAAAGAAAGCCAGCGAGATATTATCTATGTTGTATGAAAAAAATATGGATGATATTCAGCTGGCTTTTTTTATTGCTGTTTTTTTCAGCTTGTGGCCTTGACACTTTTTATTATCTTAATCCTCCCATCTCCATGACCTTTATTGATGAGGCTTCCAGTTTGAGTAATGACCCCACAAAACAATTTGTCTCTTTTAAAACTGCTGTTAATGCTGATAGTGAAGATGTTTTTCAGGGTACATCGGTGTACTACAAGATTTTTAATAGCACAAGTCAATTGTTATCAAATAAAACATCCATAGAAAATATTGATTCAGAATATACGAATCAGGGAATAGAACGGTTGATTAGTTGGGGGTATCAGCCCTTGACCACAGATAAGGTAACCACAGCAAACCTTGTACCTGCTGGTGATGTAAAGGTGGTTTCTATCCGTCTGTATAACCAAACGCAAGATGGTACTGGAAAGTACGAGTATCCTGCTGAGATTACCGTAGATGGTCAGAACATTGGAGTACCTGTACGGAGTGTGGAAGATAAAACCTTTTCTTTTAATCCCACGGCAGAGTCAAATTTAATCTATTCCCTTCCTGTGGAGGGGCAGGAAGATGTAAGTTTTTCTGCTGGTGTTGGAACGGATACGTGGTATGTGGCTTTGTACGCTGTTTCCACAGGAATGAGTCCTTCTCTTACACCAGTATATAGTCAGGCTGTATACCTTGGCTCCTTGTCTATTGTTCCGTCTTCTAATTAAAAAACTGGCTTGATATACATCAAACCGTGATGTGTACCAAACCAGTGATAAATGATTTCAGATTGCAGTTTTTTACTCTTACAATTCCTCAGTGGGAATGTGGTAGATACTGCCACAATTGTGACAGACAATTTCCAGTGGGTTTGGCCCGTTCTTCTTCATATCTTCTACTTCATCTTGACCAAGATTTTTCACTGCTGAAAGGTATTTTTCTCGGGAGCAGGAGCAATCAAAGATAATGTCTCGCTCTAGGGCCACCGTGGGCTTAAAGTCACGGAAAAGACCGTAAATAATGTCATCACGATCGCCACCTTCTGAGAACCATTGTCCATAGGATGGAGCTGCTTGGAAGGCATGCTCTACAGCTTCAGTAATTTCTGCTTCGTAGGCTTGACGTTCAGCAAGTTCTTTTCCGGTAAGTCCTCCCTGGGCAGGCATTTTTTGCAGGAACATTCCTCCTGCTCCAACCACCTGACCTTGGCGGTCAAACTGAATACTGGTGTTAAAGGCGGTGTAGATTTGCTCTGACTGGGCAAAGTACCAGGCTAAGTCTTGGGCAATATTGCGGTGAATGATTTCCACACTACCCACCTGGGGTTCCCGAGCACCTTCGTTAAATCGAGAAATGGTCAGGGTTCCTGGCCCAAAGAAGGGAGCTAAATCCCAGCTTTCTAAGGGCTGGGTAATGGGAATGGGATCTTGCAAAAGATAGCCACGAACAGAACCAGAGCTATCGGCTTCTGTACAAAAGCCTGCAGCAGGACCGTTGGTGTCGTAACGGAAATTGACACGTCCCCGTCCCTTCATGGTGGGAATTAACAAAGCGGTGGACAAATAGGCTTGGCCAAGAACAAGTGTTTCTAAAATCCCCAGCTTGTGGTTTGCTCTCATTTGATTTATAAATCTTGTGCCATGGAAAAAGGCTCCACGATATAGTCCATCTGCCATAACAAAGACAGACATGCCATCCTTGTGGATGGAATCGAGATGTTGCAGCAAGTGCTGGTCAGTAATTTCAGCTTTAATCATACTACTACTATACTAATTTTTTTTATTGACTTCAATTATCTTCCTTGACTTCACCCATCTTTCCTACTATGCTTAAATAGTCAAGTCCCTGTGAAAAGATTGGCGGGATGTTTGGCAAAGGATTATGCATGTCTAAGAAAATTTATGTTGGAAATCTTAGTTTTAGAACAACTGAAGATGGGCTTTGTTCAGTCTTTGCTCAGTTTGGTACCGTTATTTCTACCCAGGTGATTCGTGATAGATTTACCGACCAGTCCCGTGGATTTGGCTTTGTGGAAATGGAACAAGATGAAGCTGCAGATGAGGCCATTGCTACCTTGAATGGTCAAATGATTGATGGGCGGAGAGTTCGGGTAAATGCAGCCGAGGAAAAGCCTGTTGGCTTTAATCGAGAACGGGGAGAACATCGCTCTTCCTTTAACAGAGGAGAGCGACCACGGCGAGAGGGACAGCGGGGAGAGCTGCGGGAAGTTCGTTCACCAAGAAATTCCTCTCGGTCACAGCGGGATTCCTGGGATTATTCTTACTAATTTTATTCAGTCTGAAAAACTTAATTCAGTTTCTTTCCAGTGAGGTAGTGTCTCTTGGGGGAAAGGAAAAGGTCGGTGGGAATTGAAGGTTTGGGCATCCTTCAATTTAACCGACCTTTCATTATATCTCCCTTGCGTTGGGGCTTTCTTTTTATTATAGTTAAAATATGGATTTTATTAAGCTTATAGTTATTGGAGTTATTCTTGGAGTGGCAAATGTGATTCCCGGTGTTTCTGGAGGAACCCTTGCCGTTGTTTTTAACATTTACGACAGGCTTATTTCTGTTATAACCTTAAATGTAAAAAAGATTTTTTCTGAGTGGAAATTCATCCTGCCCTTGGTAGTGGGCATGGGACTGGGAATTATCTTGTTCAGTAAGGCCATTACCTTTCTTTTTGAACATTATCCTGTGCAGACAAACTGGTTTTTTATCGGCATTATTCTGGGAAGCATTCCCATGATTATAAAGCGATTGTTGGTTGCCAGTAAAAATAGTGCCAAAGGGTCCGAAAAAAAGGTGGTGCCTGTTTCTGCCATTGTCTGTGGTGTGGTGGCTTTAGGAATAATGGCAATCATGACTTACGCCAATGTGGCTGAAAGTGGTGCTCCCATTCAAACTGAACTGACACCAGTGCTGGCAGTAAAGCTTTTTATTGGGCTGGCTTGTGCTACTATTGCCATGATTATTCCTGGAATTTCTGGCTCTTTTTTGATGCTGGTGGTGGGAATTTATAGCACGATAATTGCAGCAATTTCTGACTTTAACATTCCCCTGTTGATTCCTGCTGTGATTGGTGGGGTGATTGGCCTTTTAGGTGGAGCAAAACTGGTGCGTTTCCTTATGGCAAAGGTTCCTGCCCAAACTTATGGTGCAATTATGGGATTGGTGCTGGGCTCTATTTTGGTGATTTTCCCCGGCTTTGGTGGTTTTGCAACCTTGGCCACCTCCCTCCTTGCTGCGGCAGTGGGCTTTGTGGTGTCCTTTTTTGCAGGCCGAGAAAAGATTGAAGGATAGATTGATTTTATAGCCTAGATAGGGGTTCTGGACTTTGCCAGTGCATCTAGCAAGGCTTCCATCAAAGGGAAGGATTCTGGGGTGAGGCTGGCAAGGTTATCGTATTCGGTGTGGAGGAGTCGCCAGGTCATGGGCATTTTTTCCTGCACCTGGTAGGGCTCCAGTGGCTTGATTTTGCGGGCTCCCACCTCTTGTTCTTGAGTGCTTTTCATGATGGCGGCTTGGAGCCCTGGATGCTGCTTTAATTCTCGCAAATAGGAAACCACCTCTTGGGCTGGTAGCAAGGTAATGGCTACGGCAGGAATACCACAGGCAAGAAAGCCTGCATTGTCGCTGTAGGGCACTGGTAGTGGAGCCCATTTTCTTCCAGCTACGGATTTAATCAAGTCTTCCGTTCGTTCCACCAAGCTATTGAACTGTCGTTGGAAAGGAATGCTACCTTTTCCCATGCCAGCTTGGGAAAGAATTACAAAATCTCCCCGTCCGCAGCAGTCAAAGGCATACACGTCCTGCTGGGTAAGCCCTAAGCTCCTGAATTTGGTGGCAATACCAAAGGCTCCCTGCTCAGCAACGCCCTCGCTGCCTCCCATTTCCTCGCCGTCAGAAAAAATAATCTGTACATTGTGAAAGCCTGGAAACCGCAAAAGTCGCCGTGCCCAGTAAATAATCTGGAAGACGGCGGCACTATTGTCGTTAGCACCAGGACTGGTATCCACCCGGTCGTAATGAGCTAGCACCGTCTTCATCTTGTACTGGGGATTATAGGCTGAAGGCGGAAACTTTACTAAAATGTGGTGAGCTCCCTCCAATGACAGGGGAACAGCAGGAACTCCAAAGTCCTTGAGCATATCGAGAATGAATTGTCTTCGGTTACAATCTGGGTGAATGAACTTTTGAAAGTCCCCGTGGTCCTGCATCTTCTTCAGCCTTTCTTCCGGTTAAATATCAAAGATTTCAGCAAAGGCCTGCAAAGCACCTTCTGTGTTGTGAGCCAGCACCTGCTTAGTAAGAATCTTTCCTAACTGAACACCTTCTTGATCAAAGCTATTTAAGTTCCACAAGAAGCCCTGAAACATAATTTTGTTTTCAAAGTGGGCCAGCAAGGCTCCCAAGGCCTCAGGAGTAAGTTTGTCTCCATAGATGAGGCTAGAGGGGCGCCCTCCAGGGAAGAACTTATTGGGGTTTGAGTCATCCTTTCCACAGGCAAAGGCCATAATCTGGGCCACTAGGTTAGCACAAAGCTTTTTCTGGCTCGTGGAACCATCTACCGTTACATCGCAGCCAGTTTGGTTTTCCTTAAAGCCAATGAACTGCAAGGGAATAATATCTGTTCCCTGATGCAACAGCTGGTAGAAGGAATGCTGGCCGTTTGTTCCTGGCTCTCCAAAAATGGCAGGTCCTGTTACGTAGTCTACGGGCTGGCCGTCACGGTTTACCTGCTTGCCGTTGGATTCCATGTCTGCCTGTTGCAGGTGGGCAGGAAAGCGGCTGAGGGCCTGACTATAGGGCAGGATAGCGGTGGCAGGGTAGCCTTGAACATTCCGCTCGTACAAGCCAATGAGGGCATCGAGCATGGCAGGGTTTTTGGTAATATCACTGGCACAGGCGGTAACATCTGCCTCGTGGGCACCCTTCAGGAAGGAGGCAAAAACATCGTAGCCAAAGGCCAAGGAAAGGACGGCTCCGCCTACTGCTGAGGTGGAGGAATATCGTCCGCCGATAAAGTCATCAATGTAGAAGGAAGCCAGGTAGGCGGGATTGTTTGCCAAGGGGCTTGTTTCGGAGGTAACGGCTACCATGTGCTTGGCAGGATCAAGGCCAGCTTTCTGCAAAAAGTCTTTGACAAAAAGCTCATTGGCAAGGGTTTCCTGGGTGGTACCGCTTTTGGATACTAGAATAAAGAGGGTGTGGTTCAAGTCAAGGCTTGCCACAACACCTGCTCCATCGTCAGGGTCAACGTTGGAGATAAAGGCGGCCTTCATCTTGAGGCAACCGTTAGCACGGGCCCATTGCTCCAAGGCCAGGTACATGGCTCTGGGGCCTAGGTCAGATCCTCCGATACCGATTTGGGCTACTGTGGTAAACTTTTCTCCAGCTGCGTTAGTGATCTGTCCACCATGAACCTTTTCCACAAATGTCTTGATGGCTTCTAACTGTTGTTGATAAAAGACTCCTTCGTTCTTGCTCTGATGGAGTACATCTTCTCCCAGCTGGCCCCGCAACAAGTGGTGCAAGACTTTGCGGTTTTCTCCTGTGTTGATGGTGGCACCATTGTACAATTCCTGAAATTTACCAGTGAGCTGAGCCTCATCTGCCAATTCCTGCAAGATGGCCAGAATCTGGGGGCTTACTTCTTTGGCGCTGTAATTGTAAGTAAGCCCAGCTGCCATAGGTGCGGAATAACGAGCTACCCGTTCTGCTGCAGTGGGAGAGGAAAGCTCTTCTTTGATAGAAACATGGTTTTTCAATGTCTGAAGCTTCTTGAAGGACTCCAGCTTGTCTAGGTTTTGCCAAGTAATCATATTCACCTCGAGAAAATGTAATGGGGCAGGAGTTTAGATGTGCCCAAAGGAAAACCTTCCTTGTAAAAAGGAAGTCTTATGGTGAAATATAGCATAAAAAGGGGATTTATGACAGGGGGAGTTTATTAGGGGGAGGAAACCCCTCTACTCGGAAGCGGGGGAAAGAGGGCGATGTCTTGCCCCTTGCTAAAATCATAATTTTACAAGCAATCCTTGAATTTCGTCCAATGGAAGATTGGTACAACGAGCAACTACTTGGGGAACAAGTCCTTCTGCCAGGAGGTTTTTTGCCGTTTCTAGTTTGGTTTTGTGAACTCCTTGTTCTAGTCCTT
Organism: Treponema sp.; assembly: GCA_017629095.1. Taxonomy (GTDB): domain Bacteria; phylum Spirochaetota; class Spirochaetia; order Treponematales; family Treponemataceae; genus Treponema_F. Next base: position 52,106 of record JAGBXW010000097.1, read on the forward strand.
GTTCTAGTCCTTGTTGGAGCCCTTGTTCTAACCCTTGTTGGAGACCAGCTTCACGGCCCTCTGTAAACCCTTTGTCGAAACCATTCTCGTAAGCATCGTATTCTATATCAGCCATTTTAAGTGCCAGTGTCATGAAGAATCTCCTTTCAATGGAATTGTTTTTTAGTGTGGTAATTTTGCTAGAAATCTCCTGTGTTAAAGAAGATTCAGCAATACCATCCTGTAGATAATGATAAAATGCTTGTAATTTCTGGTCAAGGGCTGAAAGCTCTGTGGCCTTGGTGTTCAAAAAGATGCGGAGGGAGCCATCCTTTAGTTTTAGCCGGTGTTTTGCTTCTTTGCAGGTATATTCAAATGTGTAACGAGGATAATTCTTGTAGAATGGATCGAATGTACAGATAAAGATGAGAATATTTTCTGGTAAATCCCGATACTTGGTTCCTGTTGAAGTTGTGGATACATCTGCTACACTTTGATAGTAGCGACTCCGCTTGGGGAGCTCCTTTTTGTGCCCAGTTTGAACTTCTACATTGATGATACGATTTTCATCCCGTAAGAACACATCCATGATAATTCGCATGGAATCTGGATCGGTTTTGTGTTCATCTTGGGCGGAAAGGTAACGTATCTTTCCAATCGGTACTCCGAGAATGAGTTCCACCACCTGACGACAAATGTGTTCATCGTGCATGACACGGGAAAAGATGAAGTTGTCGGTAAAAGTCAAACTTTCCCACTTTTTCTGCAGTTCTGCTTCTGTTAACAAATCTTTCTTACCTCCAATAAAACTGTTTACATATAATATTATTAGTGTGAAAATCAATTTTTTGACGGATTTACAGAAAAAAAGATTGTTTTTTTGTGAAAATATGGAAAGTAGGTATGTCAGACTTGAGTCAAAGAAGAAAAACTATATGTCCAAAGAGACGGGATGGATGATGATAGAATGATTTCTACTCAGAGAACCATCACCTAGAACTCCAATCCACCCCATTTTCTCATTCCAAAGACACGTAGGTTTTGCCAGTGCCTCCTTCTTCTGGGCGGGCAAAGTGAAAATCTGTAATGCCAGGGTAGTGAGAAAGATAGTCGTGAACAGCCTGTTGCAAGATACCGTTTCCCTTGCCGTGGATAACAGAAAAATTGTGGAGTCCCTGCATGGTGGCCAAATCCAGTTGTCGCTCCAGTGCCTTGATGGCTTCCTCACAACGCATACCTAAAAGCCGTAGTTCCAGCACTGGTCGTTCCGTGCTGGAATCCTTTACAAAACTCCTGTCCTGGGGAGTAGCAAGGCTGTGGGCCACAGAGCCACTGGAAGCATCTCCTTCCACCAAGCTATATTCCACCATTTGGGCGGGATTGATTTCCAAGGGCTGTAGCAATCGCAATTCCTTTTCCTTTATGGTGAGCTTAAGGCCGCCCACCTGAACAAGCCAGCTTCCCTTGCCGCTTTGTCTCAGAATGGTGCCTGTTCTGTTACCCTTGATGGTGGCTACGGTAGCTCCTTCTTGGAACTGCAACTCCTGCTGAAGCTTCTTGCTGCCAGCTCCAGCATTGCCAGTTTGCTTTCCCCCTGCTGAATGTTCCTGAGCTTGTGCTACATCCTGAGCTCGGGCCAAGGCCAGTGCATCCTTGTTTTTCAGTCGCTTCTTTTTGCCAGCCTTTACAGGAGGTGCAAGGGGAGCAGTTCCATGGATTTTTTCCAATTCCAGTTGATCCTGCTGCAGTTGCTCTTCCTGACTTTCCAGCTTTTTTTCCTGTTCCTTGATATTTGCATCCAGCTGACAGATAAATTGCTTGACGCTTTGGGTTTTGGCCTTGGAAATCTCTCCTTCCCGCAACTCCCTCACTAGGTTTTCCAGCATTTTGCGGCTTTCTGACAAGAAGATGCGTCCTTCCCGCTGGTCTTCCCGAGAAAGCTCTTGCTCCCGCTGACGAAGCTGTAATTCCTTCAAATCCACCCTTCGTCGCTTGTCACGAATGCTTTGCTGCTCCTGCTTTAAGTCTTGGGCCAGCTTGTCTGCTTCCTGATGCTTTTGGGTCAGGGAGGTAATCATGGCTGAAATGTCTGCCTGCTGACCTTCCATGTAGGCGGTGGCTTGATCCACAATGGCTGCAGGAAGTCCGTTCCGTCGGGCTATGTCCAAGGCTCGGCTTTCCCCAGGGATTCCTGCTCGAATGCGATAGGTGGGAGCCAAGGTTTTTTCATCAAACTCTGCAGAGGCATTGGTACAGGTGGGGTGGGTGTAGCCGTAATTTTTCAAAACACCGTGATGGGTTGTAACAACCACAATATCACCTTGTTCAATGAGCCTGTCCAGCACTGCCATGGCAATGGCTCCCCCTTCCTGCGGATCGGTACCACTTCCCAGCTCATCCAGCAAGATAAGACTCTTGCCGTCAGAACGCTCCAGCATTTGGCCAATATTTTTCATGTGGCCAGAAAAGGTTGACAGGGACTGATCTAGGGATTGCTCATCACCAATATCTGCAAAAACTCCAGAACACAGGGGAAGGGCAGTTTCTTCGGCGGCGGGAATGGGAAAGCCACACTGATTCAGCAGGGTGAACAGGGCCAAGGTTTTTAAGGAAACGGTTTTACCGCCAGTGTTGGGACCGGTGATAATCAGTACTCGGCAGTTCTGGGGAAAAACCAGGTCAATGGGAACGGCCTGTTCTCCCAAAAGGGGATGGCGAGCCTGCAAAAGACGTGGCTGACTTTCTGGTGGCAAATCCTTGGCAAAGATAGCTCTGTTGTTCACTGCCCAACGAGCTGTTCCGTAAGCTCCGTCTAGCTGCACCATACTGTGATGGGCCAGAAGAATGTCCTGCTGAAAGGGAGCAAGGCTTGCGGTAAGTTCTCGGAAAATACGGCGGATTTCTGCTGAAAGGGCAAATTCCTC
>JAGBXW010000098.1 GCA_017629095.1 Treponema sp.
GTGGATGGTTATTATTACTTAGCAGAAACTTTAGGAACTGAAAAGCCTCATGCACTGCTACTTGGAAAGAATATTGTTATCTATACAGAAAATGACCACGAGAATTTTGAACGCTATAAGGATTGGCCTGCAGTACGGAAGGAACTGGACTATGAGGTAGTAAGTAAGTCTGGTAATGAAGAGTGGAATATATATACCTATTTTGTGACTCATGATGCAGGAATCAAGAAAATTACATCATCCTCATCCTTGCTAGAAACAATTGGAGGAAAAGTTCAAAGTTATCTTCCAGAAAATCTACTTGGAAAAATTTTTCTTAAGCACCATGGAGATGTTCGGCAATATTTTTTCTATGACTCTACTATCAATCCTTGGGTGGAGGCTGTAGAAGGAGATGGAATCGGAGAATATTTGGATATTGAATTCAAAAAGCCCTCTGATGAACTACAGATTCTTAATGGTTTCGTAGATTTTCGCAGAAAACACTTGTTCAAGGATAATAACAGGGTTAAAACTATTCTCGTAGAATCAAGTGAACCCAAATTCTCCCAAGAATATGAACTTGAAGATGCAGCTAAATACACAAGCATCAAGTTGCCCGTAAAAACAAACAGAGTGAAAATTACCATCAAGGAAGTATATCCTGGAAATAAGTGGCAGGATACTTGCTTGTCTTCTATTCTTGTTACAGATCCAGATCTTCCTCCATATTCTCAGCAAAAGGACAGAATCTTGCAGTTTATGAAAGAATATGGTCTCTGGAACATAATTCAAAAGTATAAGCAGTAATCCCCCTCACGCCCGCCACCTCTCTGGTGGCGGGATTTTTCTTTACAACAGCACAAAGTCATTGTACAATACAAAGGTCGATATTGTTTCTGGTACAGCTCCCCATATTCATGTTGAATTTACACGGTTATTACCTTATGATAATAGAGCCTATGTGAGTTAAATATATTCATCCTGATACCTTACAACCAGATTCAAATATAACTTGAATTATTATGACAAGGATATGAATTTAGTTGAACCTAGAAGATGTTCCATTGATCTATAAATAATTATTATTTTACTGATAGCCGTGTCATATAGATATGGCTATCAGTAAATATAGGAGTTGTAGTCATGAAGAAGAAATTATTGTATATCCTATTTTTAATTTTAAATATATCTAGTATACGTTCTTTAGATTTAGAAATACTATCAGCTGGTATGACCTCTTCATATAGAGACATAACAGAGATGTTTTTTGATGATGAAGGTAATCTTATTACCTTTGAGCCATTATACAAAGGGGATGATCTTGTTGTTCATAATAGCGAAGGTGATGTAATTTTTAGAAAATCACATCACGAAAGGGTTTATCCATATGACAAAAAAAATCGGTTTCTGAATAAAACTCCAAGTGACTTCACCAAAAAAACAAGACAGATTATTCCCATTGATAAAGGGGTAAAAATCGAGCTAGAACATGGTTATACAATACAATTATTGGAGGATATATTAGAACCGGAGGTTTATGCTAATGATTACACTGTTCTTCAACCACATCAATATGATTTTGTTCCCCATTTTTTTTATATTTTTGATTCCACTGGAAAATTAGTATTAAATTATAATGCATGGAGAATAAATCAAGAAGAACTTTATCCAGATCATTATTATAATTCCAGAAGCGAGAAAATTTATTTCACAAAAGAAAAACAGATTAGACAGTTAAAACGATGTTTAGCTTCCATCTCAATTAATACGCCTCACATAGCCGTTAACGAAAAAGGAAATAAGATTGCAATTGAACTTCATGATTATGATGGAAATGAAAGTGGTTTTATTTTTTTTAATGTAATTTACTCAGGTGTCATTAATGATTTTCGAGTTAGAGTTAGAGTGGAGCCCAATTTAGAAAGTGAGATACTTTCTTTGTATTACGAGGGAGATACGGTAGAAATTCTTGATCGAAGTGATGAAAAATATGAGATAGATGGAGAAAGCTGGTACTGGTATAAAGTTCGAAGTGGGAGTTATCCTGACGGTTGGGTTTACGGTAAGTACATTGATATTGAATAAAGGAAAACTTACATCATGAACGGGCGGATACAAGGCTATGTCAGCAAAAGTGGTCTGAATATTGGAGATAGTCTGCGAAGCCAGTTGGGCTTTGGAGATGATGCAGCGACAGAATAGCTTTCATCTATTCTGGGAGGAAGCACTGTGCTTGAGGTTGGAGGTACTGAGTTGCTCAAACAGTGCTCAATGAACAGGGACAACGAGTGTTGAGCCTTTCTGGATACCGAGAAGGAATGAGTACCGGTCCTCATTTACATTATCAATTGATGGGTGATTTAGGTGGAACATCGGCTGATTCATCTAATTGGAATATGTATTCCGATAGAAGAAATCAATTTTTGGATGCATTTGGTAGTACAGGTTTAATGTACGCTGGAGGTGGTTATATGAACTACTATTATGACATAAACAATCTTAAGGAGAGATTAGCGATACGATGAGAAAAATTCTTTTTGTGTATTTATTACTATTGCTGCCATTATGGGATACTTATAAGTCAAGCGGTATATATCAGGTTTGGGCAGATACCTCTTCTTTCCAAGTAATTAAATCAGGTAGAAACATGAAGAGTGAAACTGTAGTCCCTAAGAGGTTTGCAGAAGATGTGTTTGATGATTCGTCAACTATTGATGAACCAAGCCTTGCTTGTTCAGACTTCATTGAATTATTGAAAAAGAATACAAGCAAATTGAACTTCAACTGTCTCAGTGATTCACAACTCACTTCCGTTGCTCTATGGATTAGTGATGAGACATGTTTTTGGGAGTTGATAGAGCTGATGGGGACAAATATCTGCTATGTGGATACGTTATATGTTACAACAACCCAAGAGCTTGACGGTTCTCCAATGACATGGCCCATCATGGAGTATTTTTCTCATTGTCAGATGTATGAGATAAGTGGAAATATGTATGAAGTAGATGGAAAAACAATGCGGAAGCAATATCCTAGGCTTGACCTTTCCTTGCTGAACGAAGAATTGCTCACCCTCAATTTACAGAGAACAAATATAATTGACATTTCACAAATTTATGATTTTAGTAATTTAGGATTTCTAAGTTTACACAGTTGTATTTATGAGGGTGAGTTGGAGGTTAGTCGGTTGAAATCGATACGGCGACTTGATTTAAAAGGCATGAAGTCAGTCATTGATTTTGAGCAATTCCGTCAAATGCCGAATCTAGAGATTCTGACAGTGCAGCAAGTTGATGAAGTAAAGAATTTCTATGCAATTGAACAACTACAAGCACAAATAATATGTATTGATGAGTCTTTGTATTTTGAAGAACTTGACTTTATCGAAAGATTAAAGAAAACAAGACCTGATTTGAAGGTTATTTCTGGATGGGATTAGTTCCTAATTATGGAGGGTTTGGAACATGAAAAAAATCATTCTTATATGCATCATGCTTCTCGTGTCCGTAATACCTGGATTCTCTTATTTTGTGGAATTAGAGTATTCCAGTATGTTTTGGGAGCAGGATGCAAGTCTTGTGGTGAGTCGATTCATGTGTCTTGTTGATAACCAATTACTTGTGCTGAATCGGAGGATCCCTTATGGCAGAGGATTCTCGGAACTTGTCCTTGTATCAAACTTCAATATTCAGCGTGTACTTTCTGTGCCACTGCGGTCTGATGATGATGAGCTTGCAGGACTATACAAAACAAGACAAAAGGATAGAATTCTTATTGAAATTTATACCAATGATGGTGAAAGTTATTTTTGTGACTATTTCATTTCTCAACAACAGGGAACCTTGACTGACAAGTTGGACACCTCCATGCTTGATGATTCACCATATGTTACCAAGGTAGATTCGTCTAATTTTCCTGTCAAACTGTCAGATGACCATCTCTATCTCGTACAAGAGGGGGCTCCTGCGGATTTGCAAATTATCGCTTTTTGGACATATTTGAATACGGTTGGTGTGGTGTATGACAAAGATTTTGATGAGATTTACAGTTACCAAAAACAGAAACAGCATAGTTTGACTGTCTATGAGGAACGGATGCGTTTACTTAAAAGTGTAAAGGGGCTCGACAATGACTCGGTACCAAGGGAAACTGAGGGTGAATACGATTTTTTTGTTACTTTGCGGAATGAAGATGGAGATACAGTCCTACTGGATGAAGATATAGGTGATTCAGTGTATATCACTCCAGAAAAAAATAGGGTAATTTTATGCTCAACTGTTGACTTTGATATTCGTTATAAAGGATTTGGAGTGTCAACTGGTTCTATATCTGATCCTCATGTGAATCAAGTTTTTGTTTATAGGATTGTCGATAAAGCCACTGTCAACGACAACCGAGTTCGCCTGAGAACAGAACCCAATCTTACTAGCCAAATCGTGGCACTCCTAGAGTCTGGCTACCAAGTCAAAATCAAAGACAAGTCAGAAGAACCTCAAACCATAGACGGAGAAAGCTGGTACTGGTACAAGGTGGAGTCTGAAGGCTATCCAGAGGGTTGGGTTTACGGCAAATATCTTGACATAAAGGAATAATCAGCAATCCCCCCTCACACCCGCCACCTCAGGTGGCGGGATTTTTCTTTAAAAAAAAGCTACACTCCATGTTGAAGTGTAGCTTTTTCGTTCACAACTGGTTCAGCTTATTTTTCGTTGAGAGCCTTCACAGGATTCTTGTTGTTTACCAAACTTAAGTCATCGTAAGACAAGAGTCTTGGTACACCCTGGGGATCTGTTACAATCAAACCAGATTCTGTCAAGGTAATTGGTGTTGTTTCATGAACAGCAATCTTTGACTTCATCTGCAACTGCAATTCAGCATTATACTTACCAATCAACCAGTTTCCACCGTCTTTAATTACAGCATAGTAGTTGTTTCCATCTTTTACAAGAACAGACTTTTCAGAAGCCTCTTCATTGCTCTGATGTACAATTTCCATGTTGACTGTATCAAGGAGAACAAGCTTTACTGCACCGTTTCCAGAATTTGTTCCTGCAACAGCCATGAAGTTCTCTCCAGCAGGTACAATGGTTCGGCCACGAATTACTGTTACTGGTGATTCTTTCAACAAATTACCGTTAGTTTTGTCAAGTTTTACCAATACAGAATATTCATCATCAATGTAATTCAAACCGAATACACCTTCTGTATCTGAATATCCTTGTTCAATAAGCTTCTGCTGGTCCTTTGCAATTTCAGCACGGTCGTGGCGAGCTTCTTCTCGCTTCTGGTCAGCAATTTCCTGCTGCTCTTCTGCTTCCTTCTGCTTTTCTTCTACAACCTGCTTTTGCTCTTCTACAACCTGCTTCTGTTCTTCTACAGCCTCTTGAGCTTCCTCAGCCTTTTGCTGGGCTTCTTCAGCCTTTTGCTGGGCCTGCTCATCTTTAGGATTTCTCTGGGCTTCTGCCTGAGCCTTCTGGGCTTCCTGCTTGGCTTCAGTTGCTTCCTTCTGAGCCTCTCTCAATTCCTGCTGCTCTTCCTTCAGCTTTTCAACTTCCTTGGCAGCTTCTTCTTGAGCTTCAATAGCCTTTTCTTCAGCCTGGTCAGCTTCCCGCTCCTTGATATCTACCAAGTCTTTGCGGTCTTCGATACCCATGTCTTCTTCTTCTCGCATGGAATCGATAACTTCCTTGTCAGAGATTACTGTGGTGTCAACAGTTCCCAGTCCACCAGCAGTTGATCCCAAAGGAATAACGATCTGACTCTTTCCAGGCCAATCCTGATAGTTCAAGGCAAGACCAGCATGGGCTGCAGTCAAATTGTCTGTAACAACGCTCTTGTATCGGCTCTGGAAAACTTCCATGTTTCCACGATACACAGCATTATATACAGTGATGAATACAGCCAAGGTCTGGGCATCTGCCTCTGAATAATCATATGCAGCCACCAAATAAGAAGCGATAATGTGACGCAAGTTGTTGATGTGGTCAACGCTTGCCTTTTCACCAATGAACATAATGTCTGCATCAAGCTTCTCTTCTGTTGTTGGGTCAACTGCATGGATTACATAGTAACGATTACTTTCACCTGCAGTAGTGCTTGCATCACGATTTGGGGCAATAACTTTTCCCAAACCAGTACCAATACTTTTGATTTGATCCAATGTGTTGATCACTGCGTGAGGTCCATTGTAGTTAATGAACTCCACTGTATCCCCAGCAACACTTCGAATTTCAGGTTCATTTACTTGTGCAAAAATAGGATTTGCAACAAAGCTCAGAACCAAAGTTACAAAGAAAAGGGATAAAAATTTCTTTCTAGTCATCATTCCTCCATGATAAGATGCCTAAGCTATTTGATGCTAAAGATTATATCACAGTTTTCCGAAAAGGGCTACATTTCTAGTGTAATTATTTTTCTCATTGTAGCTGTAGCGTACATTTTTGTTTTATTATCTAAATTTTGATTAAGTAGATAGGAAAGAATATACCGTCCCTTGGTAAAAAGGGCAGGCTTTCCCATAAACCTGCAAATTTCGTAGGTAGCATCACACATCAAGGTACTCACCCGAGAATTTGCAATAAGGGTGGGTTTTTTGAGGAGGGATTCTATACTTTCCAACAGTTCAAAGGTTGGGTCATAGGCAATTTTCGTTACACCTTGCAGAGCAATGGCTAGAATTGAGTCATCAGTTTCTGTCCTGATGATTCGAGCCAGTTCATGATTAAAGCAACCAGACTGAAAGGATGACATGAGTTTTACAATTTCTTCATAATATCCAAAATTCTCATCGAAGAAGGTTGGTTCCAAAGAATTGAGTGTTTGCACAGTATATTTGGAAAATAATCGTGAGGTTTCAAGGTTCACCAAAGCCAACCATTGGCCTTCCTTGTCGTTATAATTACCTTCATCAAGAACATACTTCATTTCTTCCATATGACTTGGAGATATGATGGGACCAAAAAGGTGGGATGTTTCTTGGGGAACATTTCCTCGTTCCGCAGCTTCTTGCACATACACGGGAAAAGAAAGGTTGCGGTTGTTTTTTTTCTCTCGATTTGTTATGCCAATATGCTGGGTTACTCGGTAGGCAGAGATAATCCAAGAGCCTTGTTCCAACATGGCAAGATATCCTTGGGGAAGATACACGATGTGGCTCCAGTTGATGGTACTAGGCAAATCGCTTGTCCAGAGAATGGTACCGTCAAGGCCAATTCCTGCCGCTGTGGATGTGTCACAAAGTACCAAGCTGCTCTTGTCAAAGGTACCGAAGGCAATTTTGTTTGAGTCTACAGGAGCCACTGCAGAAAGGTGGATTGTTCCATCCTGCGGATTCAAGAAGGTGACGGTGGTTTGTCCTCCAGCTGGAGTGACAATGGCACAAACACTTTGATATTCATCAAGGTAGATTCTCGCCGCTGCAGTTGCACTAATGGAGCCAGATGGTGAAACCCAGTGGTCAAAGGTTTCATTTTTCTTTGAGGAAATACAACCTACTGCTCCGTCAGCAAATAGCATCAAGGCACCATATTTTGTTGCAATAGCAGAAGTTACCTTTCCACTAAAGGTTATTTCTTCAAGGATAATACCATAGGGAGAGTAGCGAAGGGCAGTGCTACAACCTTGCAAGGTTTTTTTCTGGATATGAAGTACGCTACCATCTTCTAGCTCTATGAGGGGAATGCCACTTGATTCTCCTGCGGGAGTAGACCATTTTAAAACACCATTTATTCCAAAACAGGCTACTTCCCGGGGACACTGGACATAGATGCGTCCATCTCGTCCCTGAATTGGAGTAGAAATCACTTCTGCAGGAGCCTTGGAACTCCACAAGGTGAGTCCACTAGGATTGATAAGGGAAACAGAATTTCCTCCAGAAATGGTAATTAAAAAATCACCTGTTCCGGTGCTGGAGTGGGGGGCAATGCGTGTACCAGGAAGTCCTGCAAACCACATAAGCTTTCCTGACTCGGAGACAGCTGCCATGGTTCTTCCTTCCAATGGCACGGCAAAACCATATTCTGTGATAATGGGATTTCCCACAGGAGCCCCACCTACCACCAACTGCCAGTTGGGCTCTATGGTTGGCTCCTCAACACTTTCTTCTGGTGGGGGGCTAGGTTTTGTTGTTTTTTTAGAAGTATTTTTCTGTGAAAAAATGAGGGAATTTTGAAAAAATATAAGAAAAAGAAGGATGCTACAAAAAAATTTATTCATTAAAAATGCTCCCGTACAAAGGTTTTACATATCTAAAAATGCTAAGGTTTCCATGTGGCCAGTATGAGGATAAAAATCTAACAAAAATAGTTTAGAGATGGTATAGCCTGCTTGAATCAAGGTCTTGCAATCTCTTGCTTGGGTGGCAGGATCGCAGGAAAGATAGGCAATGTGGGGAATCTTGCTTGTAGTCAAAAAGTCCCGCACTCCCTTTTCCATGCCGCTACGTGGTGGATCCACAAAGGCAAGCTGGGGAGGATTTTTTTCTAGAATCTTTGGCCCGAATTCCTTGGCCCATTTTTCTCCACTGATGCCATAGCTGTCGTGGTTTTTTCCCCGAAGATTTTGTTCAGCAAAAGCAATGGCATCACGATTATGCTCCACCAAGGTAAGGGTGTCAAAATAATCAGCTAAAAAGACGGAGATGGTTCCTGCGCCACTGTAAATATCCAGAGCATGGGTTGAACCATGAAGGCCAGCTTCCATACCAGAGGTAATTTCTTGTACATGGTCCAGAAGAATGCTGATAGCCTTTTCCAGAACTTCTAGGTTAGACTGGAAGAATCCTCGAATATCAAAGGTTATGATTTTACTTTGGTAATGTGGTGGATTAAGCTGCACCACACAGGTGGAATCAGGAGAAAAACTTGTTCCAGAAAAACGACGTTTTACCTTGTCTTGAAGTTTTCTCTTGCTTTTGCCACTAACTTGCAGCCCTGTGTTCTCCCGTTCTGTGGATGCCCACAATGCCCCCTGATGACTTTGCACTCGAGCATCACCAAAAAGCTGAATGCGGCCCCTTGAACGCTGTTTTTCTTCCGTTTGTTTGAGCCATTGATTGATTTCTTTTGTTCCGCAGGGACAGTGGCTGATGCAAACGGGGTTTTTATTTTTACCCCGCTGCTGAAGTCCACCGTCGGTAAGCTGCATTCTACAGCGATATCCCAAATCATTTCCCGATACTACTTCCACTGGGGGAATTTTCACTTCTTCCTGCTGGAAAATATCCTGTAAGACTTGTTTTCGCAGGTGAACTTGGAAATCAGCAGCAACGTGAAGCTGATTACAGCCACCACATGCACTATAATATGAACAAACTGGTTCAATACGATAGGGAGAAGGTTCTAAAATAGAAATAATTCTTCCCCGGTCATAATCTTTATGACTAGATACAATTTCTACCTGAGCAACTTCCCCAGGAATGAGTCCTGGAACAAAGAGAACCTTGCTTCCAAAATGTTCATCTTTCGGTCGAGCAAGGCTTTCTCCGCCAAAAACGAGTTTTTCTGCTATAACAACAAGATCGGTCATGAAAATTACAGGGTAACTTCCGTGGAAAGAAGGGTATTCATTCCCTTGTTTTGATATTCAACAAGAAAATGGTTTCCAATATCTTCAAATCCCTCTACGTTGGAAGTACAATCAGTAAGCAAGGTAATTCTAGAAGCTGGGATATACATGCACAAGTCACGAATTGTATGAGAAATACAATGGGACAAGGCTTCTCCAGCTACATAAATATCCTTATTCTTGAGCTTATCGATGAGGGTAAAGTTAATTCTGGTAGAAGGGTCAGAGGGGTCAGGAACTTCAGCTTGAATAGCACTGTAATGTTCAGTCATGGGATTGCTGGCTTTAGTAACAAAGTCAATAATACGACCAGGCTTATGCTGTTCCCATTTTCGTGCTGCATCGAGAACCTTCTTTTCTACACAAGCCCCTTGAGTTGCTAAAAGGCAATGGGGAGTCCAAATAGTCAAAACGTATCGACCACGAGTTTCCAAATTAATAAGGTAATCTTCTACCCGCTTGTTGAGATTTTCATCTGCTGGGCGGTATTTTCCAGAAACAAAATCTGCATGTGTAATGAGAGTGTTTACTGCAGGCTGGTTACCATCTGCGTCCTTCCAGAAAATTGGATGGGCAATATGGTAGTAAGGATGCATATCCATAGTAATATGAATAGAATCAATTTCATCAATGTATTTATCGATAAATTGAGCAATATGTTGGCAATCTTGTTCTGCGTTCTTTATATACATGGATCCAGAAGGAGTACAAAAGTCATTTTGAGGATCCACAATTAACAATTCGATACCCATAATACTATGATAATTAAAAAGTGTAAAACTGTCAAATAGATTTTTTTGAAGAAATAATGAAAAATTGTCATATATTTCTATCACTTGTATGAAATTGTTTTTTGCAGTACAGTAAAGGCATGAATCTTGAGGCATTTGTTTTGGGGTGTGGGGGGATGATGCCCTTACCCTACCGTCATCTCACTTCTGTGTTGTTACGACGTGACGGAGATTTGTTTTTGTTTGACTGTGGAGAAGGCACTCAGGTTTCTCTGCGACGATTGAATTTAAAATGGAAAAAGATTGACGCTATTTTCATTAGCCATACCCATGCAGACCATATTACAGGATTACCTGGCTTGATGATGCTTTCCTCCCAGGTGGATAGAGATGAGCCTTTATACATTTACGGTCCTCCCAAGGTGGCTGAGTACGTGGAGACCAGTCGTAAGGTGCTGGATATGTATATCAATTATCCTGTTATAGTAAAAGAAATTACTGCTCCTTGTACCGTCCATGAGGGAAAGGATTTTTACATCAAGGCCTTTCCCTTGAACCACACTAAACCCTGTGTGGGCTATTCCTTGGAGGAGTTGGATCGTCCCGGTGAGTTTAATCCAGAGGCTGCTCGTGCATTGAATGTTCCAGTGGGCCCATTGTGGTCAAAGTTGCAGTCGGGACAAAGCGTTACTGCCAGTGATGGTTCCATTGTCACTCCAGAGCAGGTAATGGGCGCAAAGCGTTCTGGTAGAAAATTCAGCTACGTAACTGATACCATGTATATTCCTTCCATCGCTCCTGCAGTGCAGGGGTCCGACCTGCTGATTTGTGAGAGTATGTTTTCCCAGGATATGGAGGATCAGGCTCGGGAGAAGAAGCACATGTCTGCTCGGCAGGCTGCCACCATTGCTCGTGACGGTGGGGTAAAGCAGCTGGGGCTCATTCATTATAGTCCCCGGTACACTGACAAGGAGCTGGACTTGTTACTTCAAGAAGCGAAAAATGTTTTTCCAGATACAGTGCTCACCAGAGATCGCATGATGTTTGACATTCCCTATGTGGACTAGGTTTGCCTGAACATTTCATTGTAGGGGCTTTGTTCCGTGATAGAAGTTGATTCTTTTACAAAGGTTTATGGCTTTAAAAAAGCACGGAGAAGGGATTCTGATTCCTTTTCTGGCTATAAGGCTGTAGATGATGTAAGTTTTACTGCTGGTCCTGGTAGTATTACTGGTCTTTTGGGACCAAATGGTGCAGGAAAAACTACTATTTTGAAGGCAATTTGTGGTCTTCATTATCCTACTGCTGGCGAAGTACGAGTAATGGGACGGGACGTGGAAACTTTTCCTGTGGAAGTTCGAAGTCTTGTGGGCTATGTCAGTGAACAGCCTGCCCTGATAGCAAGTTTTACCGCTGGTGATTTTTTGAACTATGCTGGTGAACTACGGTTTGCAGGAAGGGCTTGTGGAGCAGAAAAAACTGCTTCAGAAAGCCTTTCCCAGGCGGTGGAGCGGGTGGTGGAGGAATGCCAATTGAATGAGGTATTTCACCGTCCCATAAAGCACTTGTCCAAGGGCTATCGTCAGCGACTTTCCTTTGCTCAAGCCCTGTTGCATAATCCTCCTGTATTGGTGCTGGACGAGCCTGTGTCTGGTTTGGATCCTGCCCAAATTCGACAAATGCGGGACATGATAAAAAGATTAAGCCGTGAAAAAACCATTCTCCTTTCTACCCATTTGATGCAAGAAGTGGAAGCCCTGTGTCAGCAGGTACATGTTATTTGCAAGGGGCGTCTGGTTGCCTCTGGTTCAGCTCAAGAAATTGTTGCTTCCACTGGCACAAAGAACTTTGAGGATGCCTTCCTAAAACTTACAGCAGGAACGGAAGGAGAAAAGTTAACTTTTAGAGGTCAATAGTGAAAACACTTCCAACCACTGATGGATTTCTATTTGCTAGTTACAGATGGATAATTGTAGTTAAAGTACTATTTTATAAAGAATTAAAACTTATTCTATCAAAGACTCCTTTTTATTTTGCTACCTTTTTAATAACTGCTGGAGCGGGAGCCCAATTTTTCTTGAAGGGAAGCTTCTTTGACTATGGACTTGGTTCCACCGACTTGAATTTTTTCTTTTCTGTTATCCCCTACCTTTCGATTTTGGCGGTGCCAGCCCTTACCATGGGCCAGTGGGATGTGGGAGGCTTGCTCTTTGACGAGAGCCTTCCTGTAAGCGAAAATCAGTTGGTGGCAGGAAAGTGGCTTGCTGCCTTTTGTTCCAGCTGCCTCATGTTGCTACCAGGAATTGGCTTGCCAGTGACGGTTTCCTTTTTCGGGAACCTTGACTTGGCTCAGGTCTTTGCAGGCTACCTGGGAATGGTGCTTTTTATGATGACTGCCTGTAGCCTCTGTGTGTTTCTTGGTTCCGTAAGTCCAGGAGCAGTGGCCGCCTACCTGCTTTCTTCCTTAGCCTTGCTGGTGTTTAATGGAATCCATCTGATTCCTCGCTCACTGTCTTTGCCAGGGTGGTTGAGCCAGTTCTGTCACAGCCTTTCCTTTGCCTGGCATTTTGACAGTGCCAGCAAGGGAATTGTGGATAGCCGTGATGTGGTGTTTTACCTTGTGGCTACACTGGCCCTACTGAAAATCGCTTCGGGAATCTTGAGGATGAGACGGAGGGGGTCCTTGTGAAAACTACTGTCCGTGGCCGCATGACGGCACGATTTTTATGGATTGTTCTTGCTGCCTTGATTTTTCTTTTGTCCAGCCTGTGGTATGTCCGCTGGGATATTACCCAAGACAAGCGATTTTCCTTGGGTGACATGAGTCATCAGCTTCTTGCTTCTGTTGCAGAGCCCCTGCGGATTACCTATTACGTGTCTCCAGAACTGGAGGAATTATATCCCCATGCTCGTGACGTAAAGGACTTTCTTCGTCTTTATAGCCTTGCCAATTCCCAAGTACAGGTGCAGGTGCGAGATCCTGTGAAGGAGGGCCTAGAGAATAGCCTCTTGCAACAAGGGGTATTTCCCCATCAAATTCAAGCTACAAAAGGAAATAGCACTCAGCTGGTAACGGTGTATTCAGCGGTGGTCTTGGAATACTTGAACCAGCTGGCGGTGATTCCCTTTGCCCAGACTGCTGAGGGCCTTGAATACGAAATGGCCACTCGACTCATGCTGTTGGTGGAAGCAGGTGGTTCTTTTGCTTCTTCTCCTTCTGTAACTCAGGCTTGGCCGGTGATTGTAATGAGTGGGAATGGGCTTTCTATAGACGAGGATTATGGCGATGTAGTGCCTTGGCTTGAGGCTGCAGGCTTTGCTCCCACTGTCTTGACTCCAGAGGATTTTGTGCTGGTGGCTGAACAGTTGGATTACGGGAATAGGGGAACAATTCCTGTGTTGCTTTTTGGAAGCAGTCAGCTAACAGCACAGCAGGTGGAGGTAATCCGTAGTTTTGTGGAAGATGGAGGCAAGTTGTTTGTCATGACCTCGGCACACACTGCCGCCTTGTACGATGACTGGACGGTGGTACCCACGGAGGATAGACTTTTGCCAGTGCTTGCTTCCTGGGGACTAGAGGTGGGGCCAGAGCTGGTACTGGACATTTCCTGCTTTCAGGCTACCTTCTTGAGCGAGGAGGATAATCCTGTGTATCAGCAGGTGAACTATCCCCTGTGGATTCAGGCCCTGCCTCAGTACACGGTGGAGCATCCTGTTTCTCGTCGTGCTTTTAATGTAGAGTTTTATTGGAGCTCTCCCATTACTCTTACCAGTATGGAAGCGCAGGCTCTAGTGTATACCACACCTTCTGCTTGGCTTTCTTCCCCAGATTTCAGCAAGGAATCGGTGTTTGTCACCAATCCTTTTATGTTGCCTCAAACAGCTTCCCAGACAGGGCAGCTTGCTTCCCAATATGCCCTTTCTGCCATTACTACCTTGCCAGGAGGTGGTCAGGTACTAGTGGTGGGAAGCCAGTACTTTTTGTCTACCTTGATGCGACAATATACTGGGAGCCTTGGAAATCTTGACTTTGTGGTTAAGGGCTTGCTACAGCTTTGCGGTAAGGACTCCTTGCTAGAGCTCAAGAATAAGGCTGCCTTAACAAAAACCTTGTACAAGCTGAGTCAGCAGGAGCTGGTGGAAAGTCGACCCACGGTGTTGCTATTGAATCTGGTGTTTTTACCCCTGTTGCCTTCTGTACTCGCTCTGTTGTTGTGGCTAATAAAAAGAACCTTGACAAAAAAATTGGGGGAAGCTGGCAATGAGTGAAAAAAAATATCTTGGCATACTTGCAGGAGCCTGCGGTGTGCTGGCGATACTATGTGTAGTTGCCTTTACTGGAAAACAATCCTTGTCTGGAAAAACCATTGATACAGTGCTTTTAAACGAAAAGTACAGTTCCCAGTTGGCCTGTGTTGAGGTGGTTCACCATGATACTTTTCTGACTCTTTATAAGAAGGAATTGTCTGGAAAAAGCCTCTGGATTGGCTTTACTGCTGATGAGTCCACCTTTAATACCAGTTCTCACCTTGTTTTTCCTGTGGATTCCACTCGTATGGAAGAATTTCTTGCTGCCATGATGCAGCTGCGAAGCCTTTCCCTTGTTTCCCAAAAGCAAGACCAGTCCACTCTTGCCAGCTTTGGTTTTGTTACTGAACATGGACATACTGCTGAAAATAGCCATCTTCATGAAGGCTATGACTTTCGCTTTCAGTTGCAGGATGGTTCTGTTGTTTCCCAAGTTCTTTTTGGTGATAAAAATTATAGTGGCTATAGGGTGTATCTAAAAACTCCAGAATCTCCTATTTATCTTGGTGCAGATGATTTTTACCCTTGGCGTTCTGTGTCTGCAAAAAGCTGGGCTGAAATGGACTTAGTTTCTCGACAGCTTTTGGGTATAAGGGGTGAAAAGGATGTACAGGGGCTCGAAATTACCCTCCATAATCATGAAGAAGGACGTGTCCACAAAAATATCACACCTACCAATGGGGATTTTTCTTCCAAGGTAAGCCGACTTTTGTCTTTACGTGGTGGCTCCTTGATTGAACCCTCCGTTGCCCTTGGAAAAAATCAGCTGGGAGAAATCACCCTGTACACGGGCCGTGGTTCAAGGGTTGTATTGCAGATTTTCGAGGGAAGCATTTCTCAGCTTGACCAAGAGGTTTCCAGTTATTACGTGATTCCCCAGATTCATTCCTTGGATGGAAGCTCCGTGAACCTACAATCTGAGGTAGATGGCCGTAACTATGGCTTTGAAATAAGTGGACTTAATTATGGCTTTGAAATAAGTCCCTGGACCTGGGAATCCCTTCAGGCACTAGCACAGGATTAGGCCCGCAACAGTAATGCAAACTGGATGAGGTTGTAGGTAAGGTGGGCTAAAAATCCCACCCAGACGCTTCCAGTGTAAATAACACAAAGTCGCAAGATACTGCCGGCTATAAGGGCATTTGCCACTGCAAGCCAACCTCCATAGCCATGGGAAAGGGCAAAGATTATTACAAGAAGGGCTTCCACAAAAAGCAAGCTCATAGAGGTCTTCTTTTTCTGGTAAGCTGTTTTTCCTTGGAAAATTTGTTTTCCACAAGAAAAAGCGAGCTTCAAAAGCTTTGGTCCATACCAGCGATACAGGATTTCTTCGTAAAAGGCTGCTATGGCAGTGGCAAAAATCATAAGGGGAAGGGAATGGAGCTGGATGGAGGCGTTTGCAAGAGGTGCCTTTCCTGTAGCTTGGGCAATGCCATTCCAGAGGAAGCTATTTGCCAATAATAATCCAAAGACAAGAAGGAACCAGCGGAGCCTCAGTTGGTAGCTCATGGGGGGACACTTTTCTTCAATTTTGCTGCGTGGAACCTTGCCTAGAATCAAGTCTAATTCTTTACTTCTCAAGAACATGGCAAAGGCAAAAAGCCCTTGGAGCAGGGCAGGAAATATCGAAGGGTTTACAGCTTTTTCCAGAATCTCTCCTTGTTTTTGTCCTTGTAGTGGACTATCTAATCCACCGAAAAGCTGGGGCAGGGACTCCACCAAGGGAGAAAGGAGAAAGGCAAGGAGCAGCAAAAGCTCTAGCAGCAGAAGCTTGAAAAAAGCGGTGGTTTTCATGTCGGTATTGTATCGTAAGGTGGAAACTTCTGCTAGAACCAGTGTCTTGAGTATCAAACAAATAATGTGATACAATTCTCAAATATCTGTGTTTATATATACAGAAGGAGGAACCATGAAAAAGAAAATTATCGTATTAAAGGTTCTTGTACCCCTGTCAGCTATTTTTCTTTGTGGTACTGTTTTCGCTACAGAGTCTATTTCTCAAAATTCTGCTACTGCACCTCAACAATACATTGATTTTGTTACTGGTTCCGTAGCTGATAAAACTAAACTTTTGTCAAATCTCTCCATTTCTGGTGATACTCCTGAATTGGTGGTGGCTATTCCAGAAGAAGCCTTGGAATTTGTACAAGACAAGGTGCCCCTTCTGGGAACTGGTTCTGGCATGAAGGAATTGGCCTTGGCTGCCATTCCCGTATTGCAGGTAGCAAGCCAGCGTCAGGGAGCCTTGTTGTGGAATGTTTTCGTGCTTTTTGATGATAGCCAAATCAAGGTGGCGGTGCTAGATGCCCTGTCTATGGCAGTGTCAAAAAACAAGCGTCTCGTTTCTCCCTATCTTGAAGGCCTTCATACCTTTGTGGCAGAATCCACTGCCACTGATTCTGATTCCTTGGCTTCTTCCATTGCAGCCATCAATTTACTGGGCCTCATGGCCGATCCGAATTCCTTTGAGATTCTTTTCCGTCTGATGAATTCTAAAGTAAGCCCAGAATTGAACCAAGCCATTGAATCATCCCTTGCTTCAGTCATTCCTAGTGCCCAACCTACTTTGTTGCGTCACATCAGTCAGGATTATTATTCTATGGCTGAAAAATATGGACTTTTTCTCATTGTTCAAAAAAATGATAAAATTTCTTCACTTTTCAAAGCAGAATTGGCCGAAAAAGCTCTGTCCGCTACTATAATAAAGACAGAGGATGTTTCCAAAATGGCTCCAGAGGGATTTTCCCTTCAGTTGGCAGCAGTACAGCAGATTCATGAGTCAGACTGGACTCGAGCAGCTTCCATTGTAGCCGAATACTTTGTGCAAGCTCAAAATCAGTTCGATCTTGGATTGATTACTCGGGAGCAGTTTCTTGGTGTTGTGACCTGTCTGGAAGGTTTGGCCACTAGCCACTCTGTTTCTGCTCTGGTGAATTACTTGGGCGTCCTCAATACGGCTGCTGCCCAAAAGGTTTCTTCTGTAGATGAAGAGGTGCTTTTGGCAGTGATTGAATCTTTGGGGGCACTGGGTGACAAGGCTGCATTCGACAATCTCTTGTATGTTACATATTTACCATATCCTGAAACCATCACTACAGCTGCCCGCACCGCGTTGGCAGGATTGAAGTGGTAGGACAGAAAAAACGAATTGTACTTTTTTTTCAACAAAATTGTATCTGCATAGCCGCCTTTTTAACGGTGGCTTTGTTGTATTCCAAGGTGGTTCCTGTACTGAATCGAGAGCCTTATACCAGTCTCATTCCACCTCAGCAGGTTCGAGCCTTAGATTGTCAGGTGATTTCCAACCCAGTAAAGACGGGAAGTGGAAAAATGTATCGGTGTACGGTACGATTACAGCAGGTGCACGGTAGCATTGTGGGCAATAATGCCACTCAAGGAGCTGGCAATCAGCTTGCACTGGCAGAAGCTAGTGGTAGGGCTACGGTGTATCTTCCTGCTGCCTTTGTAGAAGCATTTTATCCAGGAAAATTATATTCTACTCTTTCATCCAAAACTGCTACAACTGATGCTGCAGGCTTGGTGGAGCAGGGGGTGTATCTTCATCTTGGCTTGCAGGAAAATTTTTCTGCAAAAAAAGATGATTTATCAAAAAATAATATTTCTTCTAAAAACTCTACTATCAATAACAGCGCTGTGGTGGATGGGGAGCCAGTATTTTACGCTTCTACCTGTCGTGTTTTAGGTTATGGTGATAGTTTGTGGGGAAGGATTCAGGAATTTCGTGGATTATGTCGGCTTCAGTTTAAACGGCTCATGTATGGCTGGGGTGATGCTGGGGGCTTGCTGGTGGCCTTGCTCTGTGGATCCGGGGAGTACACGGACAAGGAGGTGGGAGATGCCTTTCGTGCTGCAGGACTTGCCCATGTGCTGGCTTTGTCTGGCATGCACCTTTCCTTTTTTGCAGGCTTGGCAGCAACAGTGTTTCGTGGTGGTGGGCGAAAAATTTCTTTGGTGCTTTCCTTAGGTGCAGTGCTTTTGTTCGTGTGGTTTGCTGGCCTCACTCCCTCCTTACTGCGAGCCACCATCTGCAGCCTCTTGGGAATGGCCACTGGAATCTGGGGAATTAAAAGTCCTATGATTCGGATTCTTTCCCTGTGCTTTTTCATTCATCTTGTGCTAGCTCCTCAGGATCTTTTTCAGCTTTCCTTTCAACTCTCATATTTGGCTTTAGCTGGAATCCTTGTGATAGGTCCCTACTTTGAGCCTTTGACTCATAAATTCCTTCCTGCACCTGTGGCCACATCAGTTAGTGCCTCTGTGGGAGCCCAGATTTTTTCCACTCCAGTAACCCTTCTTTCCTTGGGAACCATGATGCCTGGTGGAATTATTGCTTCGGTGGTGGTGTCTCCGCTGGTATCTCTTTTTATGACGGTGGGTGTGGGGGCAATTATCCTGTCCCTGCTATGGACTCCCTTAGGTGAACCCCTTGGACATCTGGTGAATCTATTGTATACTTGTGTCGTTATTCTGGTGAAAATCTTCGCCAAAATTCCTGCCTTGGAGTTACCATGAAAAAGCCCGACTATGATTCACCTTCTTCCCTGAAAAATTTTTTGGAGCAGCAAGGAATGGCCATGCAAAAGAAATTTGGCCAGAACTTTCTTATAAATGGGCCTGCCCGTCGTCGCCTTATCGATGCCTTGCAGGTGGATGACGCTACTTCCGTGTGGGAGGTGGGCCCTGGCCTTGGTGCCATGACTGACGAAATCCTTTCTCGTGGGGCTGCTGTCACTGCCTTTGAAATTGACCGTGGCTTTGCTGCCTGTGTCCGTGATTTTTTCAAGGACTACGAGGCTCAAGGAAAGTTTACCTTAGTGGAGGGGGACGTACTTAAAACCTGGAAATCCCAGGCGGAAAAACAGCTCCCTAACCGTTTCTTTGGGAATTTGCCCTACAATGTGGCCGCCACCATTATTGCAGATATGATTTCAGCAGGTCATCGCTTTCCTCGATCTGTGGTAACGGTACAAAAGGAGGTGGCCCAGCGTATGTGTGCCTCTGTGGGTAGCAAGGATTATTCATCTTTTTCTATTTTATGTAGCTGGGCTTATAAGGTAACTCCCCTCATGGATTTAGGTGGCGGCAGCTTTTGGCCACGTCCTAACGTAGATTCTCGTGCGGTGGTAATGGAACTGCGGGAGGATTTTCCCCGTTGCCAAAATCCTGAGCATTTTATGAAGCTGTTGCGGGGACTGTTTGCTTCCCGACGAAAAACCATCAAAAACAATCTGACAGTTTTTTACAGCAACGGAGAGCAGGCTTCTGCTGTGCTGGATGAGGCAAAAATCAATCCCCAGATTCGAGCAGAGGAGCTTCCCTTGGAAACCCTTCTTCATTTATCTGACATTAGCAATTCCATTGTGGGGAGGCAAGCATGAGTGAGATTTCAAGTCGATTGCGGCAGGTATTAGATTCAATTCGGGAGGCTGAAATTAAATCTGGTCGTGCTACCAATTCTGTTTCTTTGGTTGCTGTCAGCAAATTCCATCCGGCAGAATCAGTGTTAGAAGCCATTGCACAGGGACAACTTTTGTTTGGAGAAAACCGTGTGCAGGAGGCGGTGGAAAAGTTTCAGCAGGTGAGGGTACAGTCTCCACAGGCTCAGCTTCATATCATCGGTTCTTTGCAGCGAAACAAGGTAAAAAAAGCTCTTTCTTGTGCCTCCTGCATCCAGTCGGTGGATAGAATTGAGCTTTTGGAAGAAATTGAAAAACAAGCAGCCAATTTGAACAAGACTGTGGAGGTTTTGTTTGAATTTCATACAGGAGAAGAATCCAAGTCAGGCTTTACCAGCCTTGACTCCCTGCTTCCTGCGGTGGAATATGCTTGTTCAGCCTCTCACATTGTTCCTAAGGGCTTTATGACCATGGCTCCTTTTACGGAAAACCAGCTGGAAATTGCCGCTTCCTTCAAAAAACTAGTGGCAATCCAGCAGGAGGTTGCTACTCGCTTTCCCAATCTTGATGTAAAGGAGCTTTCCATGGGTATGAGTAACGATTTTGCTATTGCCATTGCAGAAGGTGCCACCTTGGTGCGGATTGGAACGGCCATCTTTGGAGAGCGTGTTTACTGATGAAAAATGGATTGTTCCGTTGCATTGCCTTGATTCTCTGCTGTAGCTTTACTCTGTCTCTCGGGGCAGCTGAGCCTACTGTAACCATTGAGCCTTATACTAAGGACGAGTTCCCCGGTTGGCTTCAGGATATGCGGCGGGCGGAAATTGTGAGTTTGGGATCCTTGCCCTTTGTTACCTTAGGTGTTACCTTGGGCTATTCCCTGTACCGCTACTTTTCCCATGACATGAATCCCGATTATTTTCCTAATCCCTTTGCCAAGTCCTCATCTGCTGCCCGCCTTACCACCGACGAGCAGCTGGGAATCCTTTTTACTTCCCTAGGGGTAGCAGCTGTGGTGGGAATTACAGATTTTACTATTTCGAGTATTCAGCGACATAAACGAAACAAGGCCTATCAGGAATTGAATCGAGGAGCAGTGGAAATCATTCCCCTGGAAGATGAGTCCACCGAGGAAAATGTACCACTGAACAGGATTCCAGAAGAAGATGTTTCTTCAGAGCTGCTTCCTCTGGAAACACTTTCACAAGGTACTTTCTCGAATTTCCTTCCCTTTGGCCTTTCTGTAAGATTGCCACAACTTGATGGAGTGATACCAAATGCCTAATATTACTATTGTTGTGCCCGATGATACGGCACAAATGCGTGTTGACAAATTCCTTTCTGGACAGGATGAAATACTTGCAGCCTGTGGTTGTGCTAATCGATCTCATCTACAGAATATTATCACCAATCTGGTGATTAACGGAAATTCCGGGAAATTTTCCTCTAAAATAAAGTCTGGTGACAAGATTGACGTGGAATGGGAAGAACAAATTCCCCAGGACATTCAGCCCCAGGACTTGCCCTTGAATCTTGTGTACGAGGACGATGATGTTACGGTGGTAAACAAGGAGCAGGGCATGGTGACTCATCCTGCCGCTGGTAACTGGACTGGTACCTTGGTGAATGCCCTGCTGTTTCACTGGGGACGGGGAGCGGTGGAAACAAGCCATCGGCCAGGAATTGTCCATCGTCTAGACAAGGATACCTCAGGATTGATTATTACGGCAAAAAATATTGCCAGTGAAACCTGGCTCCAGACGCAATTCCAGCAGCGACGGGTAAAAAAAGAATATATTGCCATTGTGGTGGGCCGACCTCCCGCTGCATCTGGCAATATCAAAACCCAGCTGATTCGTGACCCAAAAAATCGAAAGCGGTTTAAAGCCAGCACCGATTCCACCCAGGGAAAGTTTGCCCACACGGTATATCGATGTATTGCTTGCTATGGGCCTTTTTCTCTCATGCGTCTTCGGCTAAAAACTGGTCGTACCCACCAGATTCGAGTTCACATGAAGCATATTGGTTGTCCTATTTTGGGGGATCCTATTTATGGGAGCAAAAATACAGTGTTTCCAAAGGCTAGCCTCATGCTCCATTCAAGTCTCTTGGCTCTGCGTCTTCCCCAGCGGGAGGATTTTGTCACCTTTAAAACTGCCACTCCTGTGCGGTTCAAGAAAATCTTGAAAGTACTTCACGAGAAATACAAAAAATGTCTTCTATAAAGGTACTCCACAGTACAGCTGATTTTGTGGTGGCAATAAAAAAAGCTGGTATCCACAGTGCCCCCCTCAAAGCTGGTGACACAGATTCAGCCCTTTCTTTTATTGCTCAAGATTTTCCTCAAGTTTTGACCGTCCGGGGAAAAAAGGAAGTGGAAGGGGGCTTGATTCATCGTATCGATTATGATACTGCTGGTCTTCTTCTTTTTGCCTTGAATCAGGATTTTTACAACCACATGATGGCTTGTCAGGATGAAGGGCTTTTTAAAAAAGGCTACCGTGCTTATTGTCAGTATCAGGAGAATTGCACAGAGCTTTTAGGTGGATTTCCTCCACTACCTGTTTCCCTTAATTTTTCTGCTAGCCACCAAGTCTGTACTGTAAAAAGCGGCTTTCGTGCCTTTGGTCCTGGGAGAAAGCAGGTGCGTCCAGTCACTGAACAGTCAGGAAAATTTTCCCAACGGAAGGCTGGAGGAAGTAAGCAGGGAAGTAGCTCTATTTATTCCACGGAGCTTTCCATTACCAAAATCAATGAAAAAAGTTTTGTGGTAGAAGCCTCCATCACAAAAGGCTATCGTCATCAGGTGCGTTGTCACCTTGCTTGGTGCAACCTTCCCATCACTGGAGACCCCTTGTACAATCCCTCCAAAAATTCCCTCCTTCAAGTTTATCCTGATTCAAGTCCTATCAACACCGACACTCCAGCAAAACAACCAAGCCAGCAGATGCAATTCTTTGCCACCAGTCTTTCCTTTCCTACCTTCCGTTCTAGTGAAATCCTTTCCTTCTCAATCTGTCCAGAAGAAATCTAAAATTCAGGAATTTACATTATTTCTAAAATAATAAATAACTCATATTTATTTAATATTATTATTTTATAAAATTTTTAAAATAATAACAAAATTTAAAATATATTAAAA
>JAGBXW010000099.1 GCA_017629095.1 Treponema sp.
AAGCCAAAGCCACAGGCCAGAAGCAGCCCCTCACAGGAGCTATTCGAGAGGCGGTACGTCACAACATCTTGAAAGATTACTTGGAACGGAAAGGAGGCGAGACTTTGAGTATCCTAACAGCAGAATATGACTTTGATACAGCTATGGCAGTAAAACAGGAAGAAGCCTACGAAGAAGGTATTTCCATCGGGCTGGAACGTGGCCGCCTTGAAGGCCAGGAACAAGGACGACTAGAAGGGCTGGAACGTGGAGCCCACCAAACCAAGCTGGAGACGGCGAAATCAATGTTAGCTTTAGGACTACCTTTAGATCAGATTCAACTTTGCACGTCTCTCCCCCTAGAAACAGTGCTAGAACTGGTTCAAGGAAACTGAACCAGTGGCCACCTCTTTACTCTATATCATCAACAACTTCTTTTGGAGGAACTTCCAGTAAGTGGGGATTTTTGATATGGAGTCGCATTTCCCGCCAAGCAACTGCATAGTAGTGACCATCACAAATTCGTTCGTCCGTGGTAATGGTACAATCTAAATAACGAGTTCTTTTAATAGAACCATCCTTTTGTAGTTCATTTTGGTGGCGGGCTGTGCTAAAGGCAATGAACATGGGCACTGTACCAAAATCATACAGATGATGATAGATGGTGGGAATTCCCAAGGATGCGATGGAGGAAATAACCAAGGAACCGTGAAAGGGACTTAAATCTGTCAGGAATTTTGGAATCCAGCCGTGGTAGTCTAGCCAGGTTAAAAAGCTCACCGCCCCCCGCAACAGGAAGCGCGGCATAAAAGCTAAAAGTCCCACCAATTTGTCAAAGCCATTGTCCTCATCAGAGGCATTTTTGTATTCCTGAATTTTTTCTGTACACTGGCGGTACACATCATCTAAGGTATCCTCTGGTTTAAAAAAGAACTTAATCATGGTTTCTGGAGCATTAATCGACATTTCCTTTTTTACTGCCATAATCACTTGGATATCATTTCGGGCATAGAGATTAAAACCACCAATAAAACGATTGATTCCAGGTTTTTGAGAAACTGCTCGAACATAGGCTGCAATGATAATATGAAGGATTCCCAAATCAGGATAGCCTTCCTGTCTTTTTTTATGGATATAGGCATCTATTTCTTCGGTGGAAAATCCATCTTGAAAAAAATTCTGGGCACCAGTACGAGAAGGCATAATAAAGGTAGCCACTCGCATCATGGGATCACCAGTACGGATTAAACGCCCATCCTTGCGATCCCCCCATCGTCGTCTTTGTTTCCCTTACATTTTACTCATTATTTTATGGTACTAGATAAAGTTAAAATCTGTCAATTAAAAAAAATACCTCCTAAACCGTAAAAAAAACAATATTGAAAGCAAATCAATCTATTGCTATACTGTTAGAATGAGGCTTATTCTTGCACCTATGGCCACCTTAACCCATGGAGCCCTCCGCTCCACCATTGCAGATTTTGGTGGTTGCGATGAATACTACACGGAAATGATTCAAGCTGGCACCCTTTTAACAAATGGTCCCTTTGAAAAATACTATCTTTTTACCAATCCTGAACCAGAAAAAATTGTGTGGCAAATCACTGGGGGAAAAATTCCTGCCATGGTGGAGGCTGCAAAAATGCTATCTCAGATGGAGGGCATTGGGGTGGACATTAACATGGGATGCTGTGCCCCCGACATTGTGCGGGCTGGAGCAGGAATCGCCTGGATGCTGAAAGACCAGCAGGAAACACAGCAACTGGTGGAACAGGTGGGACAAGTGGTACGGCAAAACAACAAGCGATTCAGTGTAAAGCTGCGACTGGGAGATGAGGACTTTACCCAAGAAGGCTTCTTTTCCTTTGTGGATATGTTGGCCCAAAGGGGAGTTCAGCAAATCACCCTACATCCTCGTACAAAAAAAGAAAAATATCGTTATCCACCAAAGCTTGAATACGTTAAACACCTTGTAGAATATATTGAAGAAAAGGGTTATGACATTCAAGTGGTGCTGAACGGTGCAGTGTCAGATGGGATATCTGCACAAAAAGCAGCAAGCCTTGCCCCGGGAATTTCTGGCATTATGATTGGTCGAGCCGCTGTTCAAAAGCCTTGGGTTTTTAAGGAAATTGCCAGCTACCAAGCAAAGAAAGAAGGAAAAGAAGAAACAAGCTTTCAGGTGGATTTACTTAAAACAGGCTGTAATTTTGTCCAGCGATTACAAGAATTCCAGCCTCCAGAGTTTTACAAAACACGACTTCAGCGATTCTTTGCCTTTTATAGCGACAATGTGCAATTTGCCCATCACTTGCGGACACGTCTTTTGAACCATCCCAGTCCAGAAGGTTGCATCCAGCAACTGGAAGAATATTTTGCAGCAGCCCCAGCAGAACAGGTGCGATTCATAGGAGGCTAAAACAAGATGGAAAAAGGGTACATGAAGGAGGCTCTAAAGCAATATATTCCCCTCAGCATGCCATTTGTCATTCTCATTCTAGCCTCCCTGTGGATTGGGAATATGTATAAAACTGACAACATCAAAGAGTCAAAGCTAGCCCATTCGCTTTATTCCTTCGCAGTAGATGAAAAACCATGGGAAGCTCCTAACAAGAACTACACAGAAGGTTCTGCAGAACTTTTATTTCTGGATGGAATGGAGTTTTTTCTTCAAGAAGAATATCAGCAAGCCCAGGATTTCTTTCACAAAAGTCTTATGCAACCACGAAAGGATCCAGCCCTTCCCATCTATACCTACTTTTACATCAACAAATGTATATACCAGCTCACTGGCAAAGGAAGTGTACCGGCCGTTACCAATGCATTGAATTTTATGGCACAATATGAGCCACTTGTAAATAATACGCAATTTTTGTGGAGCATGATCCAAACCATTGTGTTTTCTGATGAGCAATATGACCATGCCATTACGGTCATGGAATCGTATCTGAGCAAGGCAATCAATCTTACCACTCACAGCAAGGCTTGGATTATCAACACCATGGCTATGCTAGAACATCAAGGAGGTGAACACGAAAAAAGTATTCGTCGATTTTACGATGTGGAAATTCTTTTATCACAGGAAAAAACGAGCACACCTGAGTTGGAATTTGAGCTTTTATTTGCCCGGGAGTACATTGCCAACATTAAATTTCTTTTAGAAGATTATGAAGGTGCCATTGAGATTTTTTCCCAACTCATACAAAATGAAACACCCCAAGATAATTTTACTAATTATTTG
The DNA here is from genome assembly GCA_017629095.1 of Treponema sp. GTDB lineage: Bacteria > Spirochaetota > Spirochaetia > Treponematales > Treponemataceae > Treponema_F. The sequence goes on from JAGBXW010000099.1 coordinate 3,221, forward strand.
TCTTATATCAACTTAGCTGACTCCTACCTTGAAATTGGAAAATCTCAGGAGGCACTGGTAACCATACAAGAACTGCAAAATCATCTGGCACAAATACTACAAGAAGAACGTCCTGAAATAGAAGCCAACATCCACGATATTTTGGCAAATATCTTTATGATGGAAGGAAATCTTCCTCAGGCATATTTCCATCTGCAACAGTCAGAGACTTTTTACAATGAGCAAAACGATACCCTTCTCTTGAACGGAAAATATGCCACTATCCTTACCCGCTGCAAATATCTGAAGTACAGTGGTGATTTCTCCCAAGCACAGGCTATCTTGCAGGAGCTAGTCCAACAAGAATCAAATATTCATTGGCCTGTTAGAAAAGAGGCATTGGAGCTTTTAGAAGAAATATATTTACAGACTGGCCAAAAAGATAAACTTATCACAGTCTATCAAAATCTTTTGCAAATAGAACATAAATTTAAAAAGATTCTACAAAATGCCTATTTGGACTTTTCTGGATATTATCGAGAAAATAATTTTTTGCGACAAGATAACACTCGGCTCAAGCAAGGCAATATAGTGGCAATTCTTGGAATCATCATTATTTCTAGCGGTCTCATTATTATTTTGATTTTGTTTCGCTTACTGAGTATGAAAAACCTCACTGACCAGCTTACAGGTATTTACAACCGAAAAAAATTGATTCAGCTGTCTCGATTATACCGACGAAGGGGAACACCAGAAGCATTTGCTGTCATCATGTTAGACATCGACTACTTCAAACTCTACAACGACACCTACGGCCATGTTGATGGAGACAAGATTCTCAAACAAGTCGCAAAAATGCTCATGAGATCTGTTCGCAGCAATGATTTTGTGATTCGGTATGGGGGAGAGGAATTTCTTGTATTTTTGAATAATGTAACAATAAATGAGGCTCAATCAGTGTGTTGTCGGATTCACCAAGAGTTGGAGACAGTACATCTTCCCCACAAGGCTTCTCAGGTTGCAGACCATGTAACAGTGAGCATAGGCTTGTGCTACCAGCAAGAACAAAATACCTTTACCATGGACAAGTTCATCCAACAGGCAGACGAAAGTTTGTATCAATCTAAAGAAGCAGGCCGAAATCGCACCACATTGTGGCAAAAGAAATAAGTTCAATTTGATAAAAAGAAAAAAGCCTTCCTGAGGAAGTTTCTCAAGAAGGCTCCTATTGTACTGATATTACTTCGAGACAAAAGCTTCGACACTTTTACTGGTTCAACTCTAGCAAGAGCCAAGTACAATTTTATTGGTTCAACTCTAGCAAGAGTCAAGTACAATTTTATTGGTTCAACTCTTGCTCAAGGATTGCGGCACATTGACCAACTAAAAGCTGGCAGGGCCGCTTCTTGTAATAGGCTTCAGTTCGTGGTTCAGGCACGGGAGTGTCGGGGCCTGGTTTTGTCAGCCCCAAAAGATCACGGCAAATGATAGAACCGTTCTCTTCCTTAAACTTGGCAGCCAACTGCTGAATATAATCGTAGTGGCCAGCCTTTTCGGTAGATGCCTTTGGGTCGCTGTAGCCCTTCTCCAAGCCCGCCACCATAAACATGGCACTAACGGCCCCGCAGACTTCCCGCATTCGTCCCATGCCGCCACCAAAGGATGATGACAGCATCATGGCCTGCTGAAAATCCATGTTCATGTCCTGAGCAAAGGCTCCAAGTACCGCTTGGGCACAATTATAGCCTTCTTGAAACAATTCCATGGCTTTCTTTGCCTTGGGGGAGGAATTTTCTAACTGAAGCTTTTCTTCTTCAGCAGTCAACATAAACCTTAGCGTCCTTCGATTACAGCAACTGCATTGTCCATAAGGGAAACATCAATATTTTCCACAGCACCAGCGTCAACGGCAGAAGCCACAGCAGGGTCAATGGGCAAGCGAGCCAAAACGGGAAGGTTGTAGGTAGCAGCCACCTTATCAAGATTGCTTTCACCAAACAGCTTGATTTCCTTGCCACAATCGGGGCACTTTACGTAGCTCATGTTCTCCACCAAACCAAGAACAGGAATGCTCATCATACTAGCCATTTTTACAGCCTTTTCTACAATCATTCCCACCAATTCCTGAGGGGTAGCCACCACAACAATTCCGCAAATGTCCAAGGACTGGAACACAGTCAAGGGAACATCTCCTGTTCCGGGAGGCATATCCACAAACATGTAATCTACATCGTCCCAAACTACATCAGACCAGAACTGCTTTACAGCCCCAGCAATAATGGGGCCACGCCATACTACAGGATCGGTTTCATTTTCCAGCAAAAAGTTGATGGACATAACCTGCACTCCGTCACGGCTTACCATGGGATAGATTTCTTTTTCTTCTCCCGTAACTCGTCCTTTCAAGCCAAATGCCTTGGGAATGGAGGGGCCAGTAATATCTGCATCAAGAATAGCAGCCCGCTTTCCCTGCTTTGTCATTGCCACTGCCAACATGGAGGTAACTAAGGACTTCCCTACACCACCCTTTCCACTGACAACGCCAATAACTTTTTTGACGCTGCTTTTAGGGTTCAGCTTTTCATGAATGTCACGGGCAGAACAATCCTGTCCGCAACTACCGCAATTATGGTTACAAGATTCACTCATTATTATACTCCTTTATTGAATCAATTGATTCAGAGAAAACCTAAATAATATACATTAAATATACTAAAAAAAATTATTTCGACAAAACATGGAGTGACCAAGCCTTATCGGACTTAGCGATATGGTTCAAAAGCCATTTCAAAAGATAATCATACAAAACTAGTCCATCTTGCTGATGGGGATCAGTCAATTTCTTTACCTGGCCATTAATCTGGGAGATAAACTGATCATGTTGCATCTTGTGAAATTCAATCTGGGGATATCCTCTTGAACGCAAAAAATCCTCTTCAAACTTGAGATGATAGTCTGTATAGTCAACTAATTTCTTGAGAGCCGCAGCAATTCCCTTTTGGTATATAGTTTTATCACCATTGGCCAAATCATACAATTCGTTGGCAATCACTACCAATTGCTGGTGCTGACTGTCAATGGCTGCAACATTAAGATTATAAGCTTCCTTCCATTCAATCTTCTCAAACATAAAAACCTCCAGTTACACAAAAAAGTTAAAAAAGATTAAAATAAACCACTAATATTTCCCATTTCATCCACATCAATGGAGTAGGCTGCAGGAATCTTAGGCAAGCCTGGCATAGTCATAATATCTCCTGCCAAGGCCACCACAAAACCAGCTCCTGCGTACAGCTGCACATCCCGCACTGGGAAGGTGTAGTCCTTGGGAGCCCCACGCCAGCTTGCATTGTGGGAAATGGAGTTTTGAGTCTTTGCCATACAAATTGGCAAATGACCATAGCCTGCTTCCTGATATTTTTGCAGCTTTTTCAGGGCAGAAGGAGCAATGTCCACAGTTTTGGCACGGTATAACTTTGTGGCCAAAACCTCAATCTTTTCTGCCAAGGGCAATTCATCGGGATACAAGAAGGTAAAGGCACCTTCATTCTTTTCACAGAGTTCCACCACGGCACGGGCAAGATCTTGTCCGCCTTCACCGCCCTTTTCCCACACCTGACAAAGAATTGCCTGGGCTCCAGACTTTTGACACAAGTTTTGCAGACAGGTAATTTCCTCCTGGGTGTCGCTGACAAACTGATTTACAGCCACCACAGTGGGCAGGCCAAACTGGGCAAGATTTTCCAAGTGAACCTTTAGGTTTTCAAAGCCCTTTTCCACTGCTTCCACGTTGGGCTGAGAAAGGTTAGCCTTTTCCACACCGCCATGCATCTTCAGGGCACGAATGGTGGCTACCACAACCACTGCACTGGGAGTAAGTCCACCAAGGCGACACTTAATGTCTAGAAATTTTTCTGCTCCCAAGTCGGCGGCAAAACCAGCTTCGGTAACCACGTAGTCTCCAAGAGCCAGTGCACTGTAGGTAGCGTTCAAGCTGTTGCACCCGTGGGCAATGTTGGCAAAGGGGCCACCGTGAACAAAGACAGGATTCTTTCCCAAGGTCTGCACCAAGTTGGGGCGGATGGCATCCTTCATCAAGGCGGCACAGGCACCCACTGCATTCAGCTCCTTAAACTGAACCATTCGTCCGTCATAGGTATTACCAATAACAATATTTCCCAGTCGCTCCTTTAACTCAGGAATAGAACGAGAAAGACAAAGAATGGCCATGATTTCACTAGCAACGGCAATGGTAAAGCCGTCTTCCCGAGGAACACCATCCATGCGGCCCCCAAGTCCCACAATGACTTTTCGTAGGGCACGGTCGTTCAAGTCTACGCAGCGTTTCCAAGAAATGGTACGGGGATCAAGATTCAGCTGATTTCCCTGCTGAATGTGATTATCGATAATAGAAGCAATGAGGTTTGTAGTGATGGAAACAGCGTGAATGTCACCAGTAAAATGGAGATTTATATCTTCCATGGGAACAATCTGGGAATAGCCGCCACCACAGGCACCACCCTTTACACCAAAGCAGGGGCCCAAAGAAGGCTCTCGCAGGGCAATCACGGTCTTCTTTCCGATTTTATTCAGGCCGTCACCCAAGCCTACAGAAACGGTGGACTTTCCCTCACCAGCAGGAGTGGGCGTAATGGCAGTGACCAATATCAACTTTGCAGGATTTGAACGAGCCTTTTTCTGCAACTCCATTACGGCAGGCAAGGTGAGTTTTGCCTTATAATTACCATACAGGTCAAAATCATTGGAAGAAAGATCCAAGGATGCAGCAATTTCTTGAATTGGTTTCATAGTATTTTTCTGGGCAATTTCAATATCTGAAAGCATACACACTCCTATCTAAAATTTAAACTGGATATTATATCTAGTATACACCGAAATGAAGATTTTTCAAATAGACCTTTTTCTCCATTTTTTGTATCTTGTTTTTGCTTTCTATTGTTTTATTGATAATCATTTACCATAGAAGATCCATAGTGGGAGGAAGGTTTTGAATAGAAAAAGATTATATCACGGTTTGTTAGTTATAGCCTTTGTCCTTTTTTGTACTATTCCAGTGCTGGCAGATCAAATGGGCTCTGCCACCTTTGGATTTTCCCTTGACCTGCCAGAGGGTTTTGTGGTGACAGAGAACACTGGGGATGGTCGGGGCTACCAGTTTAAACATCAATTTTGCTCCGTAGAAATCATTATCAGAATATACGAAACAAAACGTTACCAGTCTGCACAGGCTGCTTTACAAGATACCTTGAACAAGCTTTCTGCCTCCAGCACCGACATTGACGCTGTGGAATGGAGACAAACTGACTGCTCCTTGGCCCAGTTCCAGATTACTCTTGCTGGCCAAGCCTATGGAGGAAGAGGTGTTGCCGTAGAACTGCCAGAGCAAAAGGGCTGGTTCACCATGCTGTCCTATGCACCCACCAGTGACGGCCGTGGAAACAATCCCTCCTTTGACCTAGACCAGCTCATTGTTTCTGTAATCGATTCTTTAAGCATTGACCGAGGAAGCCAGTTTGGGGTGGGGCCTGTTACAGCCTACGCCTTCCCTTCTGTGGAAAGTGTGCCAGTTCAACTGGAAATTGCAGGACGCAGTATTACCACAGAAATTGGCAAAGAAGACATTGCAATGCAACAATTTGTTATTGACCGAGAATTTGCTATCTATACCTTGTATCAGGACACCGACTTGCTGATTCCTGCTTGGCAACGATTTTACCGCATGATTTATCGCAGTGCCTATCAGCAGCTCAGAAGACCTGCCTTTGACATTTATGCCTCCTTGTACGATCTTGACCAAGTGCTTCAAGCTGAAAGTCCAGCCTTAGCCCTTGCCCAAAGCCTTATGGACTGGGTACAGGTTTTTCCCTATGAGCGGAATTTCCAAGGAAGCGATTTTTCTGCTCCCACTGCTCTGCTCACAGGTGAAACTGGTTCCGATTGTGACAGTCGAGCTGTTTTTTTAGCCATTCTCCTTCACCACATGAACTACAAAACGGTATTGTTCTTATCTCCCCATTATCAGCACGCCATGCTGGGCTTGGAAGTTGAGGCAACGGGCGCCAAGATGAAGGTTCTTGATACAACCTACATGGTGGCAGAAACCACCGACCAGGTGGCCATAGGACAGGTAGCCCAATCCATGTCTGTGGAGGCCAACTGGCTGTCAGTAGTTTTTCCGTAAGCTGGGGCAGTCACACACCACCCTAAACCTGGGGCTGGTTAGTGCAATCAGCCCCAAGCGTAAGAGTTATTTTTTCATCAAGTATTCTGCCACAGCCTCGTAGGCGGGAATGGAGGTGGGGTCAATGTACTTGTTGCTAGAAAGATAGCTGGAAGCAAACCGGGCGATGACCATTTCGGCGTCGGGATCGATGTAGATTGCCTGACCATGGACACCACGAGCCATATAGGCTCCATGGCTGTTGTTGGTAATCCACCACAAGTTCTTGTAGCTCCAGCCCTTCAGCAAGGGGTACTCTCCTCCGGCGGCAAAGGCCTTAGGACTGCCTCCTGATGATAAAAGCTTTACTGCTTCTGCAGGAATAATCTGTCTGCCCCGCAATTTTCCTTCGTTTCTGAGCATTTCCCCAAACATGGCCATATCCCGCAGGTTCAAGTTGTAGCCACCACCGGCATAAGAAGTTCCAGAGGGGTCGGTAACAAAGTAGCCATCGTACACTGCTCCCAAAGGCTGCCAAATGAGCTTGGACACCAAATCAGACAAGTCCTGATTAGTAACTCTGGATACCAGCCAACCGATAACCTCTGCATTGGGAGTACGATAGCCGAATTCTGCTCCAGGCTTTTGACCAGGCAGCGCTTTGATGGTAGGCAGGTACTGATAGTAATCAAAGGGGCCGTTGTAGTTGTCGGGACGGAACACATTACCTGCCTCAGAAAATTGCCAGATTCCTGCATTGGGATTGGTGTAGTCCTCGCTATAGTCCAAGGGAGTGGTCATATCAAGCACATCTTGCACCGAAGAACCATCAAAGCCAGAACCCTTCAGCTCTGGAATGTAGTGGGTAATAGGCAGAGTAGGATCGATAAGGTCCTGGGCAATGAGGATAGAAGCCACCGTTCCAGTAAAGGACTTGGTTACCGACATAGCTGCGTGGACGCCATCAGGCTCCAAACCAGCAGGATACCGCTCATAGACAATGCGTCCCTTGTGCATGATGATGATACCGTCGGTGTAGTTGGCAGCCAAGGATTCTTCCCAGGTCATGGGTTCCTCTGAGCCCCAAGGCAAGAACACGATGTTGTCTATCTGTGGGTCAAGACGACTACGCACAGAATAATGCCTGTCCTTGGAAGCAAGCACGGTGCGGGTGGTGGAAAATTCCTGCATGTGGTTTACGCTATACCGCAAGCCAGGAAAGGTAAAGAAAGAACCATCTTTGGCAGAGAGAATCTTATCCATTGGTGGTGGAAAGCCCTGCATCCAGCCCATGACAGTGGGATTGGACTGCTGAGCATTCAAAGGTGGGGTGGTACTCTGAGAGGCAACTTCTTGCCCCAAGGTTTCTGCAAAAATACTACTGAAAGCGAGGCTACAGCACAGAGCCGTAGCCGACAATAAACGAAGTACTCGTTTCATAGGCATATACTCCTCATCAAATCAATTTGAAAGGGAAAACCTTCCTGCTTTGAGTGTAATTCACGGAAGTGCTCCATGCAAATAAACACCAAGGAGAACAGAATAAAGTCCCCCTCCCCTTTCTTTTTCTGGCCATTTTGCTATACTACTGTTATGCAACTCACCTACGCCGCCACCCTACGCACCTGCTTTACCGCATCCATGGTGCAGGCCGTTATCAATACCTTTATCACCTTACTCTTTGTTACCTTTCAGCAGGACTATGGAGTTTCTCTGGAATGGATTGCCACCCTTATTTCCACCAACTTTATGCTGCAGCTGCTGGTGGACTTGGTTTCTGCCCGCTTTCTGGACAAGGTGGGATATCGGGTGGCATCGGTGGTGGCTCATATTTTGGCGGCGGTGGGCTTGATAGAGCTTGCAGTGCTACCAGAGCTTATGCCTGCCAAAGTGGGAATCGCCATTGCAGTCATTACCTATGCCTTTGGAGGAGGATTGCTGGAGGTAATCGTCAGTCCCATGGCAGAAGCTTGTCCCACAGAAAATAAAGAGCGAACTATGAGCTTTCTTCATTCCTTCTATTGCTGGGGCCACATGACCATGATTATTGTCAGCACCATTTTCTTTGTGGTGTTTGGCATTCAGCATTGGAAGATTCTAGCAGTAATCTGGTCTCTCGTTCCCCTGACCAACGCTTTTTTCTTGGCAAAGGTGCCCATGGCTCCCCTTCTGCCACCTGATACTGCCACCGCCACTATTCGAGAGCTTTTTTCCAAAAAGATTTTTTACTTGATGCTGGTGTACATGGTTTGTGCAGGAGCTGCAGAGCTTACCGTAAGCCAGTGGTCCAGCGCCTTGGCAGAAGAAGGACTTGGCGTTTCCAAAACAGTTGGAGACTTGGCAGGTCCCCTGATCTTTGCCCTGCTGATGGGAATAGCACGAGTATTATTCAGTCGCTTGGGAGACAAAATGCCCCTCCACCGCTTTATGATTTTTAGCGCTAGCCTCTGTGTCCTCTGTTATCTCGTCATTGCCTTGGCTCCCAGTGCCGCCGTCGCCCTCATTGCCTGTGGAATCTGCGGCTTTTCTGTGGGAATCTTTTGGCCCGGCACCTTTTCCATGGCTTCAAAAACCATCAGGAATGGAGGAACTCCCATGTTTGCCCTACTGGCCTTGGGAGGGGATTTAGGCTGTGCGGTAGGTCCTGCAGTGGCGGGCTTTGTATCTGGTCATGCTGGAGGAGACCTACGACAAGGAATTCTTGTGGGGGCCATCTTCCCTGCCATTATGCTAGCCGCCTTGTTGTTCTACCGCCAACGGAAAAAGAAACCTAAGATGTAGTTACCTCCGTACATTTAAATCATTCTCACCGGAACAGAATAAATATTTTCTGAAATTGGTAAATACTCTTCAGAAAGACAAATAACACAACCTTCTCCTCTTTGTTGTTTGATTGTATCTTCAATAACATGAAAGTGGCGAATATCATTTTTATCGGGATTTGATTTTTTCTTTATTTCTATTGGATACAATTTTCCATTTTGATCGATTAATAAATCAATTTCCCGTTTTTCTTTATCTCGATAAAAATAGACAAAAGGTTCTTTCCCATTATGCCAATAGGATTTTAAAATTTCAGAAACAACATAGGTTGCAAAAATTGCTCCAGCATACGCACCATCTTCTAATGCTTCATAATTATTCCATCTAGTTAAATAACACGCCAACCCCGTATCCATAAAATACATTTTGGGAGTTTTCAAAGCACGTTTTGTAAGATTGTTTGAATATAGATACTCCGACTAATCTAGCATTAATCCTATATTAGTCGGAGTTTTGATAAAAGTCAAAGAGATTTATGTTTTGTAATTTAGATTCTCCCTTCATGTTCTACAAAGCCTTCCAGGCCAAGGTTTTCCAACCAAGATTTGTCAAATTGCTTCCCGAATAATTGTATTCTTCGCAGTCATTGATATACCACTGACCATTTGCAAAGATGACGATTCCACCACAATATTTTCTTTTGCTTGTCCGATTCAGCACGGTAATTCTTCGATGCAGTTCTTCAGCTTTATCCTTTGTTTCTTGAGAACTGGCGGTGTTTCCACCTTTTGTGTCTAAAATACAAATTCTTCCATCAGCAAGTTTAATAATCCAATCAGGATAAAATAATCTCGTTGTTTGGTCTGTTGTGTCAAAATATTTTATTCCTAAAAACTCTTTTCCGCTATCGCCATTTTTAAACCACCAATCCAGCTCCGAAGATTCTTCTAAATATTTACTAATAAAAATCACGCCTTTGTCGCTTAAAAGATTTTTTGCAAGGCGTAATCTTTTGTCCATAAAGCTAAGCCATGTACTGTGTCGAAGTGGGTCGTCTTTTGGAACAGGTTTTCCGTTTGGAAATTTATCCAAAAATCTAGCATCTTTGTAAGTAAAGCCATCGCTTCCTGTATTGTAAGGTGGATCAATGTAGATAACATCAATTTTTCCAGCGTGGGTATAATTCAAACAAGTTAATGCGTGATAGTTGTCTCCTTCTATCAAAATGTGAGTGGGCTTCCCGTCTGCGTTTTTAATGGCCTTGCTTTTATCTTCAATCAAAACTGGAATTGCGTTTTCAGCTTCCTTTTCAAAAACTTCTGGAACATCTATCCAATTTAATCCGTATTGTTGCCGCTGAATCGCTTTTGTGTGCTGATTTTTTAGCTTTTCAATTTCTGCATATAACGCCGCAATCTGATTTTTGTATTGTTGTTCTGTTTCTGGTGACATGGATTTTACCTTTGTTAATCATTTAGCGAATATATTTCTCTTAAAACAGATATTTTTCGCCAGTAAATTATCAATCGGTGAATTTTAATATCTACTTGATAATTTTATTTTCAATTTGTTTATTCTATTCTCTATTAGCTAAATTTACTATTGTGATATGAACAATATGGAATTAAACGGAATATACATTCAAAATATAAAAAGACTCAGATTGCAAAAAACTTATTCACAAGAAGCACTTGCTGAAAAGGCAGAAATTAGTCCTGGTTTTTTAAGCGATATTGAAAACGGTAAAAAATGGGGATCTTTTGAAACACTTATTGCCATTGCCAACGCTTTGGAAGTCGAGCCTTACGAATTACTTTTGCCTCCACAAACAAGCATTTCTTACGACACAAAACGAACAAAAGATTTGATGAATCGCCTTCGCAAAAATCTTGGCGAAGTTGTAGACACACTGGAAGATTTTTTAGGGGAAAAGTAAATTCTTGACAGAAGTTTTTTCTTGTACTAAATTTTAACAATAGGAAGAAGTAGAATGCCAACAATTAGTTATTTTCGTGGGATTAAAATTTTTATAAATTGGAATGATCATATGCCTCCTCATTTTCATGCATCTTACGCAGGAGAAGAAATAATTGTTTCAATAAATGACATAGAAGTTTTAGAAGGACAAATAGCATCAAAACAACAAAAAATGGTTTTAGGGTGGGCTGCTTTTCATCAGACTGAATTGTTGGAAAATTGGGAATTAGCTGCAAATAAACAAGAATTATTTCCTATAGCTCCATTAAATTAGGATAGGTATGAATAAGACTGTAGACTGGTATTTAAGCAAAGGCTTTTCAACAAAAATGGCAGAATATTTTGCTTCAGGAAGAAAAAAAATTATTAAAGTTGAAGCACAAAAAGATTTTTCACTTTTATTAACATTTAACAATGATGAAAAAAGACTTTTTGATATGAAACCTTTCATTGCACCAAATACAGTTTTTGAGTGTTTATCCGATTGGAATATTTTTAATACAGTTTATTTAGATTCAGATTCTGTTGTAAGTTGGAATAAAAATCCTCAAATTGATAGTGAACAAGATTGGTCAAATAAAATAGATTTATCAACAGATACCTTATATGTCAATAGCTTAAAGTTGTAGACACAGGAGTACGCCATTCTTTCTTGAATGGTTACGAGCCGCTCCTGTAGTGGCTTTTTTTATGGAAGAGAATGTGAAAGAAAAGAAAAAAGTAACTGTATACATTGATTGATTCAATTTCTATTATGGAATAAAAAGAGTTGCAAAAGTTAATAATCGTTGGAATAATGCATATTGGATTAATATAGTAAAACTATGTGAAGGTTTTCTTTCTCCTGATGAAATTCTAAAAAAAGTAATATATTTTACTGCAACACCTTTGAATCCAAATAAAAGTGCAAGGCAAAGTGCTTTATTAAATGCAAACAAAATATTAAATAAAGATAGATTCGAAATTGTACGTGGAAAATATCTTGAAAAACAAATAACTTGTCCAAATTGTAACTTTTCAATTTCTGCATATAATGCCGCAATCTGATTTTTGTATTGTTGTTCTGTTTCTGGTGACATAAAAACATCCATCATTAGATAATTCAATTGGAATAATTTAAATAAAAAACAGTCCAATTGTATCATAACAATATTTTATCAAGTCCATTAGTATCAATTCATTACATTTGTAAGTACATTTGTATTATTCTTGAATTATATGTTAGACTCCTGGCTTAATGTAAAAGAAAGACTTGATGATAATGATATTTCTCAAAAAGAATTGGCTGCTGCTATAAATGAAAGTTACAATACATTACAGTCATGGATTACAAAAGATAGGCTTCCTAATGCAGAGCAAGCTGTGAATATTGCTCGAGTTTTAAAAACTTCTGTAGAATATCTTGTAACAAAAAATGATTTAAATTTTAAAAAAGACAACTCAAGAACCATTGCACTTTTAGAACAAGCTATTGAAAGCCTAAAATAATTTCTTACTTGCAAAAAAACATAACAAGGTATATATTAAAAGAAGGGAAACGCCTAATCTCAATTTGGACGTCTCCACTGTTTGGGTTAAAAACCGCCAAAAATGGGTTCCAAGTCATTTTGGCGGCTTTTTTTTTTACTCTTTATCTTTCTTTTTTAGGAAAGAGAGCAATGCTATAACTGTATTAATTATGGTAGCAACACAAGTTACTACTGCAATAACTAATTCTAAAGTCATAGACAAGCCTCCCTAATCAATTATTTCCAGCAAAACTGGATTTGAGTGGGGAGACGCCGCCTGAAATTAGGCATTTCCAACAATCCAATTATGACACACTTTTGTAATAATGTCTATAAATTTGTAAGGTAATTTTCCACCGCTATTTTATAGCTTCCCCAACACCTTCACCTTCTCCCTTCCCCTGTCCCCTATACCTTGTTTTTTTTACCATAAACCGATACTATTAGACTATCTTTGACTTCTGGCGTTAAGATGGAATCAACCATCGTGAAGTATTCATTTCAAAAGCCGCACGCCTGGGCACATCACAATTTTTAAGGAGATACTATGTCTACACCTTTGCAGAACTATCTTTCTAGTACCACTGCAGACAACATCAATGCAGCTATGGTAGCCTATGTGGCAAACCTTCAGCAGGTAGCAGCCACAGGGCCTGCTATTGCCGCCACCATTGTAAAGGAGTTGGAGACTCAGCGAGCTCACCTCAAGCTCATTGCCAGCGAAAACTACTGTTCCTTGAACACCCAGGCAGCCATGGGAAACCTGCTTACCGACAAGTATGCAGAAGGATATCCTGACCATCGCTACTACGGTGGGTGTGAAAATGTTGATGCCATTGAAAGCGAGGCAGCAGAAGAAGCAAAGGCCTTGTTCGGTGCAGAACATGCCTATGTTCAGCCCCACTCAGGAGCAGATGCAAACTTGGTGGCTTACTGGGCCATTTTGAACGCCAAGGTAGAAATGCCAGAATGCGAAAAGCTAGGAGAAACAAACCTTTCTCATCTTACCGATGAGCAGTGGACAGAATTACGAGCCAAGTTGGGTAACCAAAAGCTTTTGGGCTTGGACTACTATTCCGGTGGTCACCTAACCCACGGTTATCGCCAGAACTTGTCTGCCCGTATGTTCGACAGCTATTCCTACACTGTAGACAAGGAAACAGGTTTGCTCGATTACGATGCCATCGAAAAGCAGGCTATGGAAATTAAGCCCTTAATTCTTTTGGCAGGATATTCAGCCTATCCTCGTGCCATCAACTTTAAGCGATTCAGAGAGATTGCCGACAAGTGCGGTGCCGTTCTTATGGTAGACATGGCTCACTTTGCAGGTTTGGTAGCTGGTAAGGTCTTTACTGGCGAATACAACCCCGTTGAATGGGCCGACGTGGTAACTACCACCACCCACAAAACCCTTCGTGGTCCTCGTGGTGCCTTGATTCTCTGTAAGGCAGCCTTTGCAGACAGCGTAAACAAGGGTTGTCCCCTTGCCTTGGGTGGACCACTGCCCCACGTTATGGCAGCCAAGGCCATTGCCTTCAAGGAAGCACGAAGCCAGGCCTATCAGGATTATGCCCACAAGGTACAGCAAAATGCTCGTGCCTTGGCTGAAGAATGTGCAAAGCTTGGAATGCGTCTCCAGACAAATGGAACCGACAACCACTTGATGCTCATCGATGTAACCAGCTTTGGTCTCACCGGTCGCCAGGCTGAAAATGCCATGTTTGAGTGCGGCGTTACCTTGAACCGCAACACCCTCCCCTTTGATCCCCAGGGACCTTGGTGGACCAGTGGAATCCGTGTGGGAACTCCTGCCGTTACCACCTTGGGCATGGGAACAGAAGAAATGAAGGAAATTGCAGCTATCATTAACCTTGTTCTCACTGGTACAAAGCCAGGTCTTACCAAGGACGGAAAACCAGCTAAGGGAAAAATTGACCTTGACCCTGCTGTACAGGCAGAAGCCAAGAAACGGGTAGAAGCCCTACTGTCCAAGTTTGTACTGTATCCAGAGCTTGATTTGGATTTCTTGAAAAAAGAGTTTGTAAAATAAAGCTGACAAATTCATTCAAAAGGCTGGCATTCTTTGGAATGCCAGTTTTTTTCTAGCTTAGCATTTCTAAAATTACTGGCTTAGTTTATTTTGCAATCGCTGGCTTAGGAATTTTTAAATTACTAGCTTAGTTTTTCTAGATGAAACTAGTCGCTAGTCTACTTTGGTATATAGGTTGTCTGTACCTTCACTCTAGAAACTCCATATCGAAAAAAAACTCCAACCTTCCCCCAGAAAAAACGTATTTTTTTTCAACTCCAAGCATATAATATATATGAAACACTTTTTCACGGAGATTGAATGGAGAACCAAACCACCATCAAATTCAAACGCTGGGAAGACCTAGACATTACCGATGATTTTATCTTTACCCGAGTTATGCGAAATAAACGGCTCTGCCGTACCTTGCTAGAGATGATTCTGAAGGTTAAAGTGGGTAAAATCAAATTCCTCACCAGCCACCACGCCATCCAGATTGACCCCAACGCCAAGGGAATTATCATGGATGTGTATCTCAAGGATGAAAACAAAGTCATTAATGTTGAAATGCAGGCTTCCAATCACGGAGACCTCCCTCGTAGAGCCCGCTACTACCAAGCCGCAGCCGACATTGACACCACACCAAAAGGTTCTGAGTACAAGGATTTGAAACAAAACTACGTTATCTTTATCTGCACTTTTGACCCATTCCACAAGGGGAAATCATTTTACACCTTCCAGAACTACTGCATCAATTATGATGAACCAATCCCCTTGGAAGACGGCACAGAAAAGATTTTTTTAAACACCGCCGCCAAAGACCTCAGTAACCTTGACCTAGATTTACGCTTATTTTATGATTATATCAAAGGTAAAGTTGCACAAACAGC
>JAGBXW010000011.1 GCA_017629095.1 Treponema sp.
GCACACAAGGGTAAGCCCGGAAATACAGGAGCTTATGGAGGCGGAAAACATAAGCCTCACAGACGCACAGACACAGCTTTTGGCAGCCTTAATTTCAAGCGCATTTGTAGGGGCGGATCTCAACGACGCAAGGAAAAGCCTAGAGCTGATAAGGAAGCTGGACCAACTTGATGACGGTGTGGTAACAGCCTTAAAACAGAGCAAACGCTTTGGAGAGAAGGCATTCCAGAAGTTGAGTACTGAGAGTCTGAACGCATTAGATGACAATTTCTTGTTATTTTTTAGCAATGATATCGAAAATATCGTAAGAATGTATGAAAAACTGCCAGCAGAGGTTGTCTGCAAAAGTTCAGGGGATTTGTTGAATAGGTATACAAAGAGCTTTGGAAAATTTGATGACTTTGTAGAAGATATAGGGAAATACTATAAGGGCACAATAGAAGACAAGGTAAGACTCATACAACATTCATTTGAAAATCTTCCAGCGGGTGACAGACGTTTGCTTACAATCCCAGATGATGCAGTGTATGTAAAGGGGTTTACTCCAGACGGTCGAGTTATGTATAAATGGCCCGACAATATGGGGCTGAAAGCAGGCTCTGACACCTCAATAGTTACTGCAGACGGAGAAGTGGCTCTGCCCGACGAACTGTATAGAGTGGGAAGTTATTGGGGAAATAATTTTAGTGATGCTGTTTATTCTTATGATGAACTTGCCATTCCGTATCGAAGCAACGATGAGGCATTGACCGTCTTCAAGGTAAAGAAGGATTCCTACACAAAGAAAATAGATGCCCTTGCAAGTGGTAATCTGGATGAATTGAATGAAATATTGCAATCAGAAGGACTTAACGAACTTAATAAGTTTGATTTCAGGCGCATTCAAAATTCATATTGTGATATTCAAAATTCAATAAAAAAAGAGAAGAGAATCACCTGCAATACAAAATATGGAATTGCAGGAACAGTTGCGGAATGGTATAATCCGAATGACAAATCGGTAAAATGGTTCAATGGCGGAGCACCACAATTTATAACACCATTGAATGTACGTGATATGGAAACTTTGGGCATAGTCACTGAAGTGGAATAGGAGGAAACACAATGAAAAGAAGGGAATTCGAGAAAAGAGTGAAGGACGAGAATCTGAAGATGGAAGATTATGATATTGCGCTTGACCACTATTATGATGGGTATCCACATTATATGGGATGCGTGAGGAAGGATAGAAAATGGGTGATATATGCAACAAATCACAGAGATGGCCATGCCTATATCATAGATTCGTATGATACAGAAGACGAGGCTTTTTCTGATTTTTATCAGTATGTTCTCAGTCAAATTAAAGCCGAAACTCAATTTGGCCATCGGAAGAAAAAGTGAGTTTATTCGGTAAAATGGTTTATGAGGTGCACCCCAAAGTTGGATATGTCAATACAGTTCAATTTTAGGAGGTGCATTTTTTGTCCAAATATTCTGAAGACTTCAAGATATTAATTGTAAAAAAGTATCCGTCAAATTAAAGTCCCATCCGTCCACTTGCCACGCATCTTAAATGGAGTAATTTCAATATTTCAAGAAAGGAGATTTTCCCAATCGGCTTGAGTTTTGGCGGTGGGGCTTGGGGAGGAGAGCTGCATTGCGCTGCAGCGTTACTCTGTTCCGGAAGACAGGCGGGAGTTGTTCAGCAACGCAATCCTGAACCTGCTGCTGGAAGTGAAGATAGTGTATGGGCCTGCAGCAGACGAATACACCCGTAGCCATCATGCCCTAGCACTGGTACTGGGCACAGACATCTTCTTCAGGAATGGAGCCTACCGACCAGAGACGGAGGAGGGCAGGAAAATCCTTGCCCACGAGCTGACCCATGTGGCACAGAACAAAAAGCGGGAAGAATACAGAGGAGTCAGCAGGGAAGAGCTGGAACGGGAGGCGGAGGAAGCGGAAAAGACGGTGGAGGACAGTGGAGACCCATTGATAACCAGGCGGATAGGCGGGCGGGAATATGAGCTGAGAAAGTCTGTTTGGAAAGTGATAGACGAGCGGACAAAGGAGAAGCTTGAGGAGAAAATAGAATCGCTGGAAAGAGTCATGTCAGAGGAGGAATACCTGAAGCTGCTGTACAAATACCGGGAATGGCTGGAAGTGGGAGGGGGAAGATAATGCGGAAGCTCAGCAGGAAAGAAGCGGAGGAGAAGATGGAGGCCATCTTCAGTGCCCTTCATTACAACCTGATGGACGCAATGAATGCCGGTGGGGAGAGAACCGGGGAGGAGTCTTACTTTCATGCGGAGGCATGGAAGGTGGATCAGGGGCGGCAGAAAGAGGACTACAGGCAGACGGTGATGAGCCTGGACTCGGTGGGGTTCAAGGAGTACTACAAACTGGTGGGGCAATTCGCCACGGCATACAAAATTGGATGCTGGAAGGAGTACAGCGAGTGCGAGCCAGTCCTTATTGAGGAGCTGGGAGAGGAGTTTGGCAGGTGTGAGAAGACAAAGGAGAAGCTGGAGCTGATAAACAGCTTCACGGCAGAGGAGTTGCACTCGCAGACCTTCTCCTTTGATGCCAAGATAAAAGTTTTGCAGGACATCCTGGACGACTTCAGCGTAGGGAACGAGAAGGAAGAGGTGATAAACAAGCTTCTGGCCTCGTTCAGTGGCAAGGACAGCAGTGCCTTCATCGCAAGGCTGCAAAGCGACGGAAAACTGCTCAATGGATTGCTGGGCAGGGTGAACGGCGGGGAGAAGGACCGGATGCTGGCCTTGCTGGGAGAAATCTTTGCAAGTGCTGGCCCCACGGCGGAGGAGAAAGCGGTGCCATTGGAAAATAAGGCATCGGATACCCTCAAGGCAACATTTGAACAGGGGCAGGTTTTCATAGATGTGAATAGCCCTGTCCCCGGCGGCATGAGGGATTACACGAAAGCAAAGGCAAAATCAATAATGGTCAGCCCATTCGAGATAATCAGGATGAACTACGACGGCAGGGAAATAAAAATTCCCGCACTGCTTCTGCTCAAATCATGGACAAACAGCGGCGCCACACCGGAGGGCCTTTTCCACAACTACTACAAGGAGGACCTGGACTGGAACAGCCTGGGGGAGGAGGAGAGAGACGCATACTTTGCGGAGTTTGTAGCACATTATCTGCCGAGGGGATTCATAGAGGCGTTGGGAAGCCCCTTGCAGTTGGTCATAACAGGACTGATAACAGTTGGACTTGCAGTAACAACAGGAGGTACAAGCGTCATAGCACAGCTGGAGCTTGCATTGTCGACAGCAGGAATAGCCTTGACAGCCGCAAGTACTGTAGGTTCCCTGCAAGGAATGATGGCAGCCAACAAGATGAAAGAGGCGGCCGGCACAACCCGTGAGGCCAAGAAGGCCGCAAAGGAAATGGCGGAAAGTATTGCACAGCTTTCGCTGAGTGCGGTTGATTTGTTGCTTGAAGGGAAAGGGATTCTGCAGGCGAAGAGCAAGAATGTAGTAGCAGTTGTAGATAGTACAAAGAAATCCCCAGAAGAAATACTACAAGAAGCTGGATATAAGAGAGGGAAAGAAATCAATGATTACTCTGCTAAAGTTAAAGAATTACAAAAGTATTATACAAA
>JAGBXW010000100.1 GCA_017629095.1 Treponema sp.
CCGCTAAAATACATCCATCCAGCGGAGGCACCATCGGTAATATCCATGCCCCGCACTGTAGGCCGACTATGACGGCGAACATCGGAAGCAATTTCTAGGGCCTTATCTCGAGCTCCATTATGCAAATACACAATGCCACACAGAGCCTTTTCTGCAAAGCCAAGACCAGACAGAGCCATCACCTGGTCAACCTGAGCAGTAGACACAGAACCAGTGAGTTTGTCTAGCACAAAGAGACTATAGGCTTGTACATAGCTATTGCCCTTGTACCAGCTAGATGCTGCTTCCTTGGTGATGTAGCTAGCAAGCTTTTCAAGGTTGATTTCCTTGGGAATCGTGATTTTATGGTCTCGGGCTGCAGCCAGTAATTCTGCAATCCGCAAGGTAGCTGGCAAGGATGAGTAGGAGCTACTCCGCCAATACGGGAAGCCTCCGTCGGCCTTTTGCAAGGTAGCCCAATCGGCAATTTCTGATTCCACCACCTTAAAGGGATCTTCCACCTCACTTTTCAGTCCAAATACATCAATGTAATTCCCAAAATACACCAAGGGCAGCATGGCAGAAGACCGCTGTTCAAGGCAGCCATAAGGATAGCGGAATACATAGGTAATAGCCTCTGTCAAAGTTCCCAAGCGAGTGGGATCTAGCACTACCTGTAAGCCACCACTACGCTCATCCTCCATCCCCAAAGGCAAGACAATGGCCTCCTGAACTGAGGCTGTACCATCGGCCCTATCAGAGGAAACCTCTCCCACAGTGGTTACGGTTTCGTAAATGTAGGGACGGTCAATTTCGAGGGGTTTTATAATTTTTTCCTGAACCACAGCTGAGTCCACGGTAAACACCACAGACACAAAGCCTTCCTGTAGGGCTTCCATTTCAAAGAGAATGGGGACAGTTCTTTGAGCTGGAACAGAAACAGTCTTTGTGGCAGAGCCAATTACCTTGGCCTCACCTTCCTGACGGCGAATTCCGCCTACCTCAGCAGGTAGCCCCGCAGCCTCCAATCCTGAAAGCAATTCCATGGTAACAGTAACCTTGTGGGCTTGGCCATCCAAGTTGGACACCACCACACCCAAGTCAGAAAGGTCATGCTCCCGAAGCCGCCGTGGCAACACATCCCGCAGACTCACGGGATTATTTACAGAAAGCTCACCTTCCTCCAAGGCAAAATGAGTAGTCCCCAGCATACCTACTGCCGTAAGCCGATATTCTGTGAGGCTATCTGGCAGGGTAAACCGATGGGTAATAGTTCCGTCGGCACCAGTTACAAGTACGGGCGCAAAGACGGCGGTGGGATCAAAGTTACTGCGAACCTGAGGACCTGCTCCAGCGGCGGCAGTATTCATGGCACGCATCATATCCATAGACGCAGCAGACTCTTCCATTGCCAGCATGGATTTTTCCAGAGCCTCTTCTCCCCCAAAGAGATTTTCTGTTTCGTAGGTCACTGGGTCAATCAGCAGAGAACGAGAATCTCCACCACGAACACCGCTGGGGAAAAGACTTTCGTTGTAAAAATGTGCCAAGGGATCTGGTACATGGTAACCAATTAAATCAATAACACCACGATCCACTGCCATAAAGGTTAACTCCGCTCCTGCCAAGGGCTGGCCGTCTTGAGAAGTAGCCTTTAAGGTAACAGTAGCTTCTTCTCCTGGCTGGTACAAGGACTTGTCCAGCTGGATTTCCACATTAAATTCCCGAGCCTTGGGACTTACATGAAGAGCCGTAGCACCAAAATACCCCTTGGGCTTTTCCTGATCCTGAGAGGTAAAGTCGTGGCTCGGCTCATTTTCACGGACAGAATAAGAGGACAGAGTAACATACACCACGGGCAAATATCGATCCGTAATGGGAATATCTAGCACCGTGGTGGGCTCTTCCAAGGAGATTATTTCCTGAGAGAAAATTCCTTCACGTTCAATGGTCACAAGGTACTGACCCTTTGGCAATGGACTTTGCACCATAATTTGGGCGGTGTCCTCCACCTGATACAGCTCCTTGTCTGGAATGAGATTGATTTGCTGAGACTCACCGTGATAATAGCTCCAATCAGAACCGCTGACGTAAAAGCTTCGTTCCGTTACAACCACACGTCCCTGGCTATCCTGGCTCGTAAACCGAAGCAAATACACACCGCCCTGAGGTGGCTTTACCGTAATGGAGCCCCTTTGCTGCAATTTTACGGTGCCGCTATATTCACTCACCAGTTCCTTGTTGTGGCGACTTATGACTTGACCACGACTATTCATTTCCCGCAAGAGGGCCCAGTTTTCCCGAAGCAGCTCCACAGAAATCACCGCAGCTTTGGAGCTTTTTGGGAAAAGAACTTCATCTGCCAGCTGACTTTCGGGAGTCACAAGGGCAAAGTCAAAGGTGAGATTTTCATTCTTTTTGGGAAAGCCCTTCACCCCCTGAGGCTGAGTAATACCGATATAAAAGCTTGCTGGGTGAACCACCATTTTTCCTGTGGCAGAAATTGCCTGTCCGCCAGAATCAGTTACTGTGGTTTCCACCTGATATACATAAGGCTTTCCCTGAATGGCTTCTTCTCCAGAAAATTGAGCTGTAGAAGCAAGACCAGAACTATCAAGCTGACCTTTTTCCGAGGTTAACATTCGTCGTCCTTCAAAGCCTTCTCTGGGGCCAAACATATAATCCTGGAAATCCTTTCCTTCTGCCACAAAAGAACTGGGCTCTCGGTACCAATCACTTCTCCAGCTAGAGCCAGCCAAGCTTCCGCCACCAAGATAAGAGGCAGAAAGTTCTGCAGAAAGGCGGTCTCCACTGATAAAGGTTCCCTCAGCCATGGTTACGGAAGATTCAAACCGAAGCCGCTCAAAATAGGCCACGGTAAATTCCATAGTTTCCGTAGCGGTACTTCCGTTGGGAAGATTTCGCTGGTAGCTTATGATATAGGAGCCGGGAGTTATATCTTCTTTCAGCTGAAAGCTAGCCCAAAATCCACCAGAGGGAGAAACCTCCAGCTGCAGAGTTTCAATAGGTTCTGCACGCCAATGACTTTGCTTCAAAGTAATGGTTGCCTTGCCAGTGTAGGCATCATATTCTCCTAAGGTTAGATTACGGTCAATGCCCCGCACCGTCACCTTTTCTCCTGGCTTGTACAAACCACGGTCGCTAAACATAAAGGTAACCATCTTAGTATTCTGAACGGCGGCGGGAGAGGTTGAGCCATAGTGCCACAGCTCATTGCCAGTGGGAGCAAATACAGCCTTGTCTGGCCCCTTTTCCGCAGAAAGGAAAACCTGTTGCACCTGGTCATTCAAAAGATGCTGGTCGAGATAAAGCACCGCAAAGCCATCTTTATCCGTAGTGCCAGAAACCTGAGCCTGTCCTAAGCTAGTAAGAATATCTAAATCATCCAAGTATTTTTCCTTGGCATACAAAGACACGGTAGCTCCTTCCACTGGTTTTCCTGTGGAAAGCTGACTTACTAGCACCACCGCTCGATTAAAGCCATAGCGCACCGTAAGCCCCAAGTCAGTGACCTGAATCACCTGCTGATTCTTTGTGTGAGAAATCTCCTTTTTACCTCGCCAGTTTGTCCACTCATACTCCATGTCTGCCGTAAACTTGGCAGCTCCAAAGCCATCTTGCAAGGCGGGAGACAAATCCACAGCCTCCACCAACTGCTGGTTCTTTGGTACATCTTCAGGTTCAAACTCCACCTTTTCCACCTGCTTCCACTGGCCGCCCACAAGGGCTTCTACCACATAGCTTGATTTTGGCAAAAGGTTTTGGTAAGCAAAGGCTAGCTGAGGAGGAAAGCTTGCTTCCAGCATGCTAAAGCCATAGTTCTTGAACCTGGCAAAGCTAGCAGCAGCTGGCACGGCAATAGTTTCTGGGCCAATAGACTTTTCGTACACACGACCGTAGACATCACGAATAAGACCAGCATTTACCGTTAAGTTGTAGGTATCTTCGTAAGTCACAGGTAAACTGTGGACTTTCAGTTGATTCCCTTCGATGCTGATATTTTCTGCACTCACCATCATGACGGTTTCAGCGCCAGCTTCATCAACAAGCTTTGTAGCCGTAATGCCTTGAGCAATGGCCTCCAAGTCTTGCTGTTCGTCTAGCTGATGGGAAAAACGCAGGGTTACGGGATGGGACTGACTTCTAGAACTAGCTCTATCGTAATACACGCTTTCAAGTTCAAAGGGACGCAAGGTGTGATAGCGGTGACTTCTGTCCTCCTCTACCGTGCCAATGGACTTGGAATCTGAGCGAGCACCAGCTTTTACCACCACCGTTATGGCTGTATTGTCTGGTGGTGTGTCCTTCAAAAAAAGCTCCACAAGGTTCTTATTTTTCTTGTCTGGGTGACTAATATCAAATTTATAAGACTTTCCTGTGCCATCAACAATATTCAAGTGCTTGGCAATTTCCTTTGTTTCCACAGGATAGGAAAAATACAATACCACAGAACGGGCCGCTTCCACAGGTAAATCGTTTCTGTTAAGCCACAGGCCTTCCAAGCTAGACTTGTAACCGGGAGTAATGCTTTCTAATTTGAGAGGCTCTGTGCGGAAGGTATACACCAGCTGGCCAGAAATGGGGCTACCATCCACAGCAGTAATATCATGAGAGAGGGTAACTTTATATTCCCGCTGGGGAATCACCGCTTCCTCTGCATCAAAGCTTAACAAATTTGTTCCATACCAGCGAAACACACCCTTTAGAGGAGGTTCAATTTTCATCAAATCGGACTTATCGGAAGGTTCTCCCAACTTTGCCACAGGAACTACAGGCTTGGAAAACTGCACGTAAATTGCAGGATACTTTACCGCAGCAGGCAACTCCCCTGCTGGCTGAAAATCCATTACAAACAAACCATTTTCATCCACAGGTCGCTCCACCACATCATCAGACTTACAGGAAAACACAAGCCCTCCCAGTAGCAAAATAAATACGCTGGTCAAAAAAATATTCCATTTATTAAGGATTGATTTCATACCATCAGCCTCCAAATACAAGTACCATCAGCAGGTTTCTTTTCAAATCGACTTAAACCGATACATGATAAACAGACTTAATAGAGAGAAGTTAAATTCTTTGCAAAGAATTCATATTCAAAAAGAATTTCTGTCTACACAAAATAGAAATTTACAGATAAAATCAAGTCATGACAATTCTTGTAGTTGACGATGAACTTCCCATCATTGAGTTGATTCAGTACAACCTGAAAAAAGAAGGATTTACTGTTCTCACCGCAGAAAATGGAGTGCGGGCCTTAGAATTGGCTCGCTCGGAAAAGCCAGATCTCATTATTCTAGACTTGATGTTGCCAGATATGGGTGGCTTTGACATTTGTCGCATTCTCCGCAATGACTCTAGCACCGCCCGCATTCCCATCATCATGGCCACCGCAAAAACCTCCGATTCAGACATTGTCTCTGGGCTAGAACTGGGAGCCGACGACTACATCACCAAGCCCTTTTCCCCAAAGGTACTGGTGGCACGAGTAAAAAGTGTACTTCGCCGCTTCCAAGAGCAACCAGAACAAGTAACTGCAACGGTACAAAAAACTGACGGAACAGTTTCCATTCACGGATTGCAAATCATTCCCCACAAGTTTGAAGTAACTTTGAACGGCTCCTCCATTATTTTTTCTGCCACGGAATTTTCCATTCTCCTCCATTTGGCTCGCCATCCGGGACAAGTTTTTTCCCGCATTCAAATTATCAACGACATAAAAGGCTCTTCGTACCCAGTTACAGAACGGTCAATCGATGTACAGATTCTCAGCATCAGAAAAAAATTAGCAGAATCAGCTGATTCCCCAGCCTTTGCCAACATGATTGAAACCGTTCGTGGTGTGGGATATCGATTTGTGGAGACCTTTGAACCAAGTGAAAAATAAACGGCAACCACTTTCCACACCCTTCTATCTCTTTCTCATAAACGGGTTAACCCTTTGTGGCGGCTTTATCTTCTTTATCATCATTAGCCTCCACACCCTGGAACAAACAGCCATCACCCAAACCATAGAAAATCTCCGAACCTTTGCCTACGCCATTGAACAAGTGATTCAGAATCATCAACTGACTCAAGAGCAAAATCAAGAGATTTTGTATCAGTCCATAGACAAGCTTGTTCGAGAAACTGCCGCCCACGACACGGGATTCCGCATTACCGTTATCAATAGCCAGGGAACTGTTGTGGGAGACTCTGATGCCCAGCTTGCTTCCTTGGAAAATCATCTCAATCGCCACGAAGTACAAGAAGCATTGGCAGGTAGGGAGGCTTTTGACATACGGGAAAGTTCTGTGTACAAGGAAGTACAGATTTATTATGCCATTCCCCTGAACTTGCAGAACAAGCCCTTTGTGTTGCGTCTGGCAATTCCCATGAAACGAAACGTATTTTTTTCTTCAAATGTGCGGCAAGATAGTATTTTTTCTATGGTATTGGTTCTTTCTACGATTCTTATCGTAACCTTTGTGATTGCCGCCAAGATTCTCCGTCCCTTGAACGAGCTCAAGGAAACAGCACGCCATTACGAAGAAGGTAATTTTGACTACAAGCCAGCAGTTCATTCCCCTCGTGAATTCCAAGAATTAGCAGAAAATCTTGATTCCATGGGTAAAACCATTCAGCAAAACATTCTCGATTTATCCCAAAGTCGAGACGAACTAAAACGGCTGGAACGAGTGCGCAAAGACTTTGTAGCAAACGTATCCCATGAGCTAAAAACTCCCGTCACTGCCATCACAGGATTTATCGAAACACTGCAAGATGGAGCCATACAAGATCAAGAAACGGCAAACTACTTTTTGGAAATTATGGCTCAGCAATCATATCGACTGAACAATATTATAGACGATCTGCTGGCCCTTTCCCGCCTGGAGCAAGCAGGAGCAAAGATTGAAACACAACCTGTGAACGTGGTAGACATCATTACCGACGTGCTGGCAGGTCAAAGCTTTTTGGCTCAGTCCAAATCCATTTCCATGACATACAATATTTTGCCCGCCACAGAAGTTATTCACCTTACAGCAAATCCTGGCCTCATGAGCCAAGCCTTGGGTAACATCGTAAACAATTCTGTAAAATATTGCCCCGCAGGATCCCAGCTCCACATCCAGGTTCAAAAGATGCAGTCAGAAGAGGGAGCTCCCTTGGTGCAGATTGTAATAGAAGACACTGGCCACGGAATTCCAGAACAATACCAACAACGCATCTTTGAACGATTTTTCCGAGTAGACAAGGGACGTAGCCGAGACACAGGTGGCACAGGACTGGGGCTTTCCATCGTTCACCACATCATCCAACTTCACGGTGGAAAAATCAGAGCCTGTAACCGTACCGACAGCGAGCCAGGAGCCCGCTTTGAAATAGAGTTACCAGGGGTGTAACAAAAAACTACTCCTCATAATGCCCACGACAAGCCTTTACAGTGATAGTCTCCTCAGAAAACTCATATACCAATCGATTTTCACTATCAATCCTACGACTGTATTCCCCTTCCTTGTGCTTGAGTCGTTCAGGCTTTCCCTCACCTTCCAATGGCCCTTCACGAGAAATACTTTTCAAAAGCTTATTTATTTTCTGAAGAGTTTTCTTGTCTTGAGTCTGCCAGTAAATGTAATGAGAGAATCCTATCTCAGTAAACATAATCCGACTCATTCGGCAGCCATAGCCTCAAGCTCTTCCATAGTCTTTACAATAACTTTGCCTTCTCTCACTTGCCTATCACTTTCATCAAGCATAGCAAGGTAAGCCATATTGTTTCGAGCTTTCTCCAGCTCTTTATATTCCTTTTCCGACAGGATTATTACATTTTTATTTTCTTTCCGAGGTACAACTACCGTCTCTCCAGAGAAAGCCAAATCAAGATATTTTTTAATGTTTGAACGCAAATCCATTTGTTTTACGATTGTCATATTACTCTCCTCTAGTACAAAATATAGTACGGTTTTTAGTACTACATTTAATATATGTCACAAAGAATATTACTGTCAACAAAAATGGAAAATTCTCTTTCCAAATACTATCATTTAAAACATGAATAAGATTCTCGTTATCAACCAAGATAAAGGTCAGGGAGATTCCTTGGCAGACAGATTGCGGACAGCCGGATATGAGGTTGCAGTTGTGACCAATGAAGATGAGGCATTACATCTACTGCAAACTCCAACAAAGGATGAAGGTATAGATTTCATTCACCATCCCGACTTTGACTTTGGCCCCTTCAAACTAGTCTTTGCAAAGGTACAGTTACTAAAAGATGGCATTCCCATTCCTCTATCCTACATGGAATGTAAGCTCCTCATGTATCTGGTACTTCATCGAGAACACATTGTTTCCACCTACGACTTGATGCGTATGGTTTGGGGATATGGAGAAGCAGTTTCCTCTGGCACTATCTATACCCATGTTTCTTGGCTCAGAAAAAAGCTTAAAACAGCCCAACATCCAGGTGGCTATATCAACACAGTACGAAATATAGGCTATATTTTTTCTGAGTCACCGTAAATTTCAATAAAAAGCCCTCCCACAGCGGGAGGGCTTATAGCTTTGCTACCAATCTGAATTACGATCGTGCTTGTGAGGAGCCACCAACTTTTCTGCATCCTCGTTATTGTAGGACACTGTCCAAGTAAAGGGGCCATAGGTAGTGGTTACTGTTTCAATAATGCCAGGAGTAAGATAGGGCTTTAGAGCCTCCACTGCCAGCTCCCGTAGCTCCTTGGAATATTTATCATCGGCATAGAGTTTTCGGAGCTCATTGCGGTAGGCCACCGGCATGGAAACAAGACTCGTTCCCACCGTATCCACAGGCATACCGTGATCTTCAAACCAATTCAAGATTGAATCAGGTGTATCCACCGTAATAACTAAAATAGGTGTTCCCAATCCTTTTACGGAACTCGTAACATACACAGGGGCAGAAGTAGCTGCCTTTGCAGTTTTTTTAGTTTCGGCAGCCATAGCTCCCACAGCCAGGGCCATCATCAAGCCCACAATACAACAGGTTTTTGCGTATTTCATAAACCCTCCTAGAAGATTTCTACAATCAAAACATAAGTCATTGACCAAGAAGAAATCTTTAAAAGGGTCTAAAATATGCAGATAATTTTGTGAAGGAATTCCCCCATTTTATTTATTGCTTTGAGCAAGCCGATTCATGGAATAAACACACCCACAATATTCCTGCCGATACAAAGAAAATTCTCCAGAAATTTCCAAGGAACGCTTAAAACCGTTCTTCTTCTTAAAATCAGCCAGTAAGAAACGGGGACCATGACCTTCTATCCGATATTTTTTCTGCAGCTGAATCCCAATAGCATTGATTGCAACAGAATCCTTGTGGGGGCTAATAGAAAGTGCTGTGGTAATGTAGTCAAAGTTGTGGTCGGCAGCATATTCATAGGCTCGTTCCATTCTCAGCAGATAACAACGACGACATCGCTCCTGCTTTTCTGGTTGGCTCTTCAATTCTGGCTCATGTTCTATATCAATTCCTTTGTAGTATTCAGCTGAATCATACTCTGGAATCACCAGTCCCATTTCCATAGCAGGAGGAAAACTCTTGATAAAGGCTTGCAATTCATCCCGCCGCCGCTCATATTCAGCACGAGGATAAATATTCGGATTGTAATAATACAAGGTTACCTGAAACACCTCCGCTAGTTGCTCAATCACGGCGGAACTACAAGGCCCACAACAAACATGAAGCAGCAAGGTGGGTTTTGTTTTTCCTTCTGCAATTTCCTCACGAATATGCTGAATCTCTGCATCAAACTGCTGAATAACACTACGAATTGCTGGCATAACCCCATTCCTTTATAATTGATTTTCCTGCTTGAAGGATAATGAAAATTCAATTCCACGTCAAACAAAGCTACAAATCCTCGTCTTCATATTTTATGAAAGATTTTACAGTTTGTTTGATTTCAAAAATATTTGACGAATTTTTGAAAAATCACAAAAGAAAGAATATAGTTATATATGACAGGTACACCTCATTTAGAGGTAATTTTTTTCTGATAGACACTGACTCTTTGTCTTGATATAATGGTAAGATGTCATTATAGAAGGGGATTAGGATGCCTAAGATTGAAGTAAACGAAAAGCTTTTTTTTAATTTGCTTGGAAAGAAATACGATTATGATATGCTGGAAGATCGGCTCACCTGTGGAAAAGCCGAGTTGGATGAAAAACCCGATGCAAACCTACCAGAAGACCAGCGTGTTATCAAGATTGAATTAAACGATACAAACCGTCCCGACCTGTGGTCCACTGCAGGTGTTGCTCGCCAACTTCGGATTCACGGTGGTGGAAAAGCTTCCGATTACAGCAGTTTTATGTCTTCCAAAGACAAGATGATAGATTGCGGAAATCGCCTTGTTACTGTAGATCCTCAGCTCAAAGATATTCGTCCCTACATGATTGCCTTCGTTATTTCTGGCAAACCTATTGACGAGCCCATGCTACTAGACATTATCCAGACCCAGGAAAAACTTTGCTGGAACTTTGGTCGCAAGCGTCGCACCGTTTCCATGGGTGTGTATCGCTCTTCCATGATTCAGTGGCCTGTTCACTACAAAGCAGTAGATCCAGACAACACAAGCTTTGTTCCCCTTCAGTTTGAACAGCCCATGACCTGTCGCCAAATCCTTACCGAGCATCCCAAGGGAAAGGACTACGGCTGGATTCTCAAAGACGCACCTCTGTTCCCCCTCCTTACCGATGACAAGGGCGAGGTTATGTCCATGGCTCCCATTATCAATAGTGCAACCTTGGGTGCAGTACAGGTGGGAGACTCAGACCTTTTAGTAGAAATGACAGGTTCCGACATGACATCCCTCCTCCTTTCTGCAAATATTGTTGCCTGTGACTTTGCCGATGCCGGATACACAATTCTGCCCTGTAAGGTTCAGCATCCTTATGACACTGGCTTTGGCAAGGATATCGTAGCTCCCTTCTACTTCCAAGAGCCAGCCACCGCTTCCCTTTCAGAAATCAACAGACTTTTGGGAAGCCAGCTTACTCCCGAGCAGGTAACTACTGCCTTGGAAAAAATGGGCAATACCGTTGCCATAGATGGAGACAAGGTTACTGTTCAGATTCCACCCTACCGCAACGACTTCCTCCACGAGGTTGATATTATTGAAGATGTAATGATGGGTATGGAGCTTTCTTCCTTCCCACCAGAAAAACCACGAGACTTTACCATTGGTCGCCTTTCCCCCGTTACCTTGTTTAGCCGCAAGGCAAAATCCTTAATGGTGGGATTAGGGTATCAGGAAATGATTTTTAACTATCTGGGCTCCAAGAAAGATTACATCCAAAAGATGAATATTGAAGGAGAAAAGGTTATCGAGATTTCCAATCCCATGAGCGAAAACTATCAATTCGTTCGTCCTTCTATTATTCCTTCATTGTTAGGAGCAGAAACTGGCAGCGGAAATGCCGTCTATCCCCACAAGATTTTTGAGATTGGAAAGGTTGCCTTCCTTTGTGATGAAGAAGTAACAGGAACTCGCACCCGTCAGAGCATTGGCTTTTTGACTGCCGCCGGGGATGCAAACTTCAACACTGCAGCTAGCGAGGTAGCCACCTTCCTTCACTTCTTGGATCATCAGTACATCGTAACAGAAGCAAATGACCCTCGTTTTATTCCTGGTCGTCAGGCAAATATTATGGTGCAAGATAAGATTGTAGGAATTTTTGGTGAACTTCACCCTGCAGTACTGGAAAATTGGGCAATTACCGTTCCCTGTGTAGCTGGTGAATTGGACATCGAAGAATTGATGTAGACATAATCAATACTTTTCGATAAATTAGAAGAAATAGAAGTTTTTTTTGGAGTTCAAATATGATAGACATCAAGAAAGCTCAATCGTTGCCAGTGAAGGTAATTTTTCAGAATGTTGCTGTGTATGTTCTACCAGTACTCATTTTTATTACTCAAATTTTAATTACAGGGACAGTTGCACCAGAGAAGAGACTTGAATACTTTTTCTCTCCGCTTTTCATTATCTACGTAATATTATCTGTGATATGCCCACTAGGAGTTATTGCTGGCTGTGGCTATTTTATTAAAAAAAACTTACAGACCACAGAAGCAGTAGATGTAATCAATAGGATTTCAGTTATTTTTTTGAGACTCACTATTGTAGGACCAGCTGTCTTAGGTTTTACCTTGCCAATTCTAGCCTATGACCACCACGGAGAAAGTATGTTCCATGCAATAGCGGGGTTCATGCAGGTGTATGGTTCCATTGCACTCGGAGGGCTTTTAGGTTTCGTATTTTTCCAACCTTCATTTGAAAATTTTCTAAGTTTTGTACCATTCAAGAAAAAATATATAGTAATGCCCTTGCGTCTTAACATGTTCTTGATTGGATTACTTACCATTACTGGCACCATCAGTATGCTTCTTGGCCCAATTCTCCTAGTATCAGAAACAATGGGAAATATGGATCTTACCACCTACACTGTAACCCATGTATTTCCAATTGTAATTTTTGCAGTAGTTTTAGCATCTATCTCCTATAATACCTTCATGGGTCATATTACCTCCCATATCAAGGAAATTACAGAGACTACCTATGTGCTTTCTCAGGGTGATTACAGCATAGATAAGCTGAAGGTTACAAACCGCAATGAATTGGGGCTTTTGATAAATGACATGAATTTGCTCATAGATGGAATGCGAGATATTATCAAGAATATTGATGCCAGCGTTCAAGAAACAAAAAATACGGCCTCTCTCATGGTGCATAATATCAAAGCTTCTGAGAATCATGTTCAGTCTGTAGTTATGAATGTAACTGAAGTTAAGAACGAAATGATAAATCAGGCTGCCGGTGTTGAAGAAACCCAGGCAACCATCAATAACATTACACGTACCATGGACCAGCTGAACAGAAATATTGAAGACCAGGCTGCCAGTGTAGTTCAATCTTCTGCTGCTATTGAACAGATGGTTGCAAATATTCGTTCAGTTACTTCTATCCTTGAGAAGAACAAGGTAGCAGTAAATCAGTTGTTTAAAGCAGCCATGAATGGTCAGCAAAGTATTGAAAGTGCAGTTTCCACTTCACGTCAGATTTATCAGGAATCAGAAGGTCTTTTGGAAACAAACGACGTGATTAAGCACATTGCAGAGCAAACCAATATGTTGGCTATGAATGCCGCTATTGAGGCTGCCCATGCAGGAGATGCAGGACGTGGATTTGCTGTTGTTGCTGACGAAATCCGTAAATTGGCAGAAGACTCCAGTGCTCAGAGCCTTATTATCAGCACTCGTTTGCAGGAATTGGGTGAGTCAATCAACAATGTATCTAACAATACCTTGGAAATTGAAAAGATTTTCACCTCTATCTACGAGCTGGCAGAGTCTGTTCAAAATCAGGAAACTGTTATTCTCCAAGCTATGGAAGAACAGTCAGCTGGTAGCGACCAGATTTTGATAGCTATGCATACCATTAACGAAGTAACTTCATCAGTAAAGCATGGATCCAGTACCATGATGCAGGGAACAAAGGAAATATCCATTGAGATGAATAAGCTTTCTGATATTACCCAGCAGATTACCGATTCCATGAACAAGGTTTACGATAGTACCTCAAATATTGCACAGTCTTTGAATGTTGTAGATGATTCTACCGCTCAAAATGAGTCCGTGCTTTCAATGCTTTCCGATAAAGTGGCTATATTCAAAATATAAATATATTGCTACCCAGGCTTGGAGTTGAGAGAATCGGCTCCAAGTCTTTTTTTTTTGGCCTTAAATCTATTTAATAAAACATTTTCTTATTCCAAATTCAGCCAAATCAATTTGAAGCCAGAGTAGCCCTCACCTATGCTTTAAGTAAACTAGGTGGAAATTCTTTTCCACTAAATCTAACTGTATCCCTAGGAGGTACTATGGCTTTACATATTTTACAAAGCAAGTCCGTAAATGATGACTTGTTCGACAAGGCTGCAGCAGGAAGCCCCCTCTGCAAGTTCAAGATTCCAGACCGAGAGGCAGATCCCAACACAATGTATCGCCTCATCAAAGATGAGCTGATGCTGGACGGAAACTCCCGCCAGAATCTTGCCACCTTCTGCCAAACCTATGCCGAGGATCAAGTTCACCGTTTGATGGACGACTGCCTTGACAAGAACATGATTGACAAGGATGAGTATCCTCAAACAGCAGAAATTGAATCTCGTTGTGTAAACATTATCGCAAGTCTGTGGAACGCAAATCCCAAGGATGCCATCGGAACCTCTACCACTGGCTCTTCCGAAGCATGTATGCTGGGGGGAATGGCCATGAAGTGGCGGTGGCGTGCTGCTATGAAAGCTAAGGGCAAAAGCTGCGACAAGCCAAACCTGATTTGTGGCCCCGTACAAGTTTGCTGGCATAAGTTTGCTCGCTATTGGGACGTGGAACTGAGAGAAATTCCTATGGAAGGTACACGCTACATTTCCAATGCCCAGGAAGTAATCAAACGCTGTGATGAAAATACTATTGGCGTTGTCCAGACCTTAGGAATCACCTTTACTGGGGAGTTTGAACCAGTGAAAGAAGTTGCCGATGCACTGGACAAGCTTCACAAGGAAAAAGGCTGGGATATTCCCATTCACGTGGACGGTGCTTCTGGTGGATTCCTGGCTCCCTTCTGTGCTCCTGATTTAGTCTGGGACTTCCGCATTCCTCGAGTTCGTTCCATCAGTACCTCTGGTCATAAATTCGGACTTGCTCCCCTAGGATGTGGTTGGGTTGTTTGGGGCAATAAAAAGGATTTACCAGAAGACTTGATTTTCAAGGTAAATTACCTTGGTGGAGACATGCCAACCTTTGCCATTAACTTTTCACGTCCCGGTGGCCAGATTGTATGCCAGTACTATAATCTCCTTCGCTTAGGCCGAGAAGGTTACTACAAGGTACAGCAGGGCTGCTATGATGTGGGAAAATTCCTTGCAAAGGGCTTGGACCGATTCGGTATTTTTGAGTTTGTTTACAACAGTGACCCCAAAAAGGGAATTCCCGCCGTTACCTGGAAGCTAAAGGAAGGAGTCAAAGTGCCCTTTACCCTGTACCAGCTTTCCGACGTGTTGCGAGAACGTGGTTGGCTTGTGCCTGCCTATACCTTGCCAGCTCACTGTGAAAACGTAGCCGTTCAGCGAGTACTGATTCGCCACGGATGTAGCTATGACTTAATGGAGTTGCTATTGGAGGAT
Organism: Treponema sp.; assembly: GCA_017629095.1. Lineage (GTDB taxonomy): Bacteria > Spirochaetota > Spirochaetia > Treponematales > Treponemataceae > Treponema_F. Next base: position 15,211 of record JAGBXW010000100.1, read on the forward strand.
ATGGAGCGAGCTATCAAGCGGCTTTCTGCCCAGTCCACCGAAACAAAAGCAAGTCCTAGAGGTAGCTTTAACCACGGCCGCTAAACAGGAGGATTTATGTCAGATCAAAGTGCTACAAAAAAATCATCAATTTCCACCTGGGGCATGGCCTTCATGACCGCAGCTGCCATCATCAGTCTGCGAGGATTACCACTGATGGCCGCCGAAGAAATGACCATGTTCTTTTACATCGCCTTTGCAACCATTCTCTTCTTGATTCCCGCCGCCCTTGTGTCTGCGGAATTAGGAAGTGCCTTTGCAGGACAAGAAGGTGGTGTATACCGCTGGGTAGGTGCAGCATTCGGCAAGAAGTGGGGCTTTACTGCCATCTGGCTCCAGTGGATTCAGAATGTAGTGTGGTATCCCACAGTTTTAGCCTTTGCAGCCGCCGCAATTGCCTACGGAATCGGAAAGCCAGAGCTGGCCAATAACGGCAAGTTCACCGGCTTTTTCATCATCGTATTTTACTGGATTGCTACCATCATTGCCTTTGGCGGAACAAAACTTTTGTCCAAGGTAACTAGCTGGGGCTTTATTGTGGGAACCGTGTTGCCTGGTGTTGTGGTTATCATCCTGGGACTGGTATGGTTCTTGATGAAAAAACCCTTGGGATTTGAGGAGCTTACCGCTGCCGAATCCACCGTTGCTACAGTAGTTGCAGGAAAGGTGGAGCCACGATGGTTCCCCAACTTGGCAAATCCCAGCAATCTTGCCTACCTTTCTGGAATCATCCTGTTGTTTGCTGGTGTAGAAGTTCAGGCTGTACACGCTGCGGAAATGGATAATCCCAAGAAGCAGTATCCTGCTGCAATCTTTATTTCATCCATCATCGTGTTTGTGCTCTTTACCTTTGGTTCACTGGCCATTGCAGCAGTAGTGCCAAACTCCAAGCTCCAGATTGAGTCTGGCTTGATGCAGGCCCTCACTATTATGCTGGAATCTGTAAACATGAAGTGGGCCTTGTACATACTGGCCTTCTGTGTGGCATTTGGGTCCTTGGGTGGAGTTCTGTCTTGGGTTTCTGGCCCCAGTAAGGGACTTTTAACCACCGCAAAGGACGGGCTTTTACCAGAATCCTTGGCAAAAACCACCAAGGCTGGTGCTCCCAAAAACATGATGCTGATTCAGGGTATCATCGTAACGGTTTTGGCAAGCCTCTACTTTGTGATGAAGGACGTAAGTGTGGCCTTCTTCCTACTTTCTGCCTTGACTGTGGCCGTATACATTATCATGTACTTGCTGATGTACATGGCCGCCATCAAGCTCCGCAAGAGCCAGCCCGACATGGAGCGCCCCTACAAGGTGCCCGGTGGTATAGCTGGAATGTGGATTGTGGCAGGAGTTGGAATCCTGGCTGCAATTTTTGGCTTGATTCTCGCCTTCTTCCCACCAGCCCAGCTGCCCATCGGTAGTCCCAAATCCTACGTGGCAGTTGTTGCAGTGGGAACCATCGGCTTCTTTATCATCCCCTTGATTATTGCAGGCCGCCACAAAACAACCCCCAAAACAGGCAAGCCCCTGCAAACAGCAGTAAAGTAAGCTTGAAAAACTAGGTTCCCTCCATGGAATCCTAAAAAATAAGCCTGGGCAGCGGCCCCTTCCAAGACCACTACTCAGGCTTTTTTTGTTAGAATAAATCTGAATGAGTACCAGCTCTATATAAAATAAGTTCCAATCTATTTTCTACAATTTTGTAAACAAGAAGAAAATCTGGCCTCACGTGGCACTCTCAAGCATCTAGAGATTTCCTCAAGTCTGCAACAGATGAAAATGGGCCGTTTAGCTCCTTGCCAGCTTCTGCCAACTCAATAACTCGTTGTGTTTCAGAATTAGGAACATCAGCTCGAATTTCAAAAGGAATACGATGTTCCCGAACAACAGCCTTTGCAAATAGATTTATAGCCGTTGAAACTGGCATTCCAAAAGCTTCACACATAGCAGAAAATTCTTCTTTTAAACCTGCATCCATCCGAACACTAAAAGCAATTTGAGACATAAAACCACCTCTTATATACTCATTTTATACTAATTTGGTTCAAAATACAACCAAAATGACCTTCCATCCCTCCCACAGTGGTAGCAGTCGTTTCCGAACCACTACTTTAGGCTTTCTTTTTTTTGCAAATTAGTATGTTTCAACCGTATAAGTTGCATTATTTTTAATATTAGTCTATTATAACAGTATGATTATCAGAGAAACATGGCTAAAAAAAATAAGACCCTTTTATGAAAATGAGTTGATTAAGGTACTCATTGGGATTCGACGTTGTGGAAAATCTGTCATACTCAAGCAAATTGCCAATGAAATCAAAGCAGATGATGCACATAAAATTTTTATTAACTTTGAAGATTTGGAATTTAATGCGCTGCAAGACGAGCTTTCTCTGTACAATTACGTAAAAACTCTTATTACCGATGAAAAAAAATATTATTTATTTTTTGACGAAATCCAAAATGTTCAGAATTTTGAAAAGGCAATTAACTCCTTCAGATTATTGAATACAAGTATTTTCATTACTGGGTCAAACGCAAAACTCTTATCTGGTGAATTGGCAACCTTACTTTCTGGGCGGTACGTCTCATTCAAGATTTTACCCTTTACTTTTACAGAAGCAGTTGAAATTCAAGGCATAAAAAATCCAGATGAAAAAACATTGATGGATTATATTCAGTGGGGAGGCATGCCCCAGAGGTTTTCAATCAAACATGATGATGAACTTAAAATTTTTCTTTCTGATTTGTATGATTCCATTGTTTTAAAGGATGTTGTTGCCAGATACAAGATTCAAAATATTGCGTTATTAAATAAAATCATTGATTATCTTTCAATTAATACATCACAGATTTTTTCAGGAACCTCCATTGCGAATTTTCTAAAATCGGAAAAGAGAGATTGCTCCAAAGAATCACTGTATAATTACCTTGCTTTTATCACAAACTCATGCATTGTGAATAAAATTTCTCGTTATGACATTCAAGGCAAAAAGATTTTAACGACTCTTGAAAAATTTTATCTAACAGACGTAGGACTAGCCAGAATCCATTCCACAAAGATTGATTTTGGAGCTAGTTTGGAAAATATCGTTTACAATGAATTGGTAAGTCGTGGTTATGAAGTGTACATTGGCATTTTACGGAATGCTGAAATAGACTTTATTGCACAAAAAGGAAACCAAAAGGAGTATTTTCAAGTTTGTTATTTGCTTGCCAGTGAAGAAACGGTCAAACGTGAGTTTGGAGCTTTTGATTCAGTAAGGGACAATTATCCAAAATACGTTTTGTCCCTAGACAAGTTTGATTTTTCCCAAAACGGAATCATTCACAAAAATATTATCGATTGGCTTTTAGAAACATAAACTATCTTTAGGTTTTCCATAGAAAGCAGAGGCTATCCCACTCCGCAAAAGTCTTGTTTAAGGCTACACTCCTTACAACGCCGGGGAATGTTTGCGGTGGGGACTATACAGGCAATTCCCCATTACAAGTTGCTTTAGGTTAGGATACCGTGCCCCGCAAAACTTGCAGTGATACATGGATTTTTCACTCCCCTCATACAACTTGTGACGACCGTGAGCCCTGTCTGGATTATACAAACAATAGCCAGTTACCAGCAGATTCAAGTTAGGCTGTTTGATGCCGCAATATTCACAATAATAGAACTTCATGATGCCTCCATGAATAAATTTTCCAGTGGAAATGCAGTGAATTCCCACAGGAAATTCCCCAAGAATTCACTGGTTTTTGAAGGAATTTCCACTGGAAATTGGGGGAAAATCCAGTGGAAAATTTGAGGTGGAGTAAAATTACTTAAGATTCATCTTCCCATCCAGCATCGATGGCTTTCTCCTTCCAATACTGAGCTTGTTTCTCATCCATTTCTACTCCTGTACCATTCCCATAGCACTCACTCAGAAGATACATACCCCATGCATTTCCTGCTTCGGCAGACTTGCGGTACCACTCATGGGCTTGGCTCTCATCCTTTTCCACACCAGTACCATTCTCATAGCAATTACCAAGAAGGGCCATACCCCATTCATCTCCGGCTTCGGCAGATTTGCGGTACCACTCATAGGCTTGGCTCTCATCCTTTTCCACACCGGTACCATTCACATAGCAATTACCAAGAAGGAACATACCCCATTCATCTCCGGCTTCGGCAGACTTGCAGTACCACTCATAGGCTTGGCTCTCATCCTTTTCCACACCGGTACCATACTTATAACACCATCCAAGAAGTCTCATACCAACTTCATCTCCGGCCTCAGCGGACTTGCGGTACCACTCATAGGCTTGGCTCTCATCCTTTTCCACACCGGTACCATACTTATAGCAAGCACCAAGAAGGGCCATACCCCGTCCATCTCCGGCCTCAGCGGACTTGCG
>JAGBXW010000101.1 GCA_017629095.1 Treponema sp.
AATACAGGGCAACAACTGAATGGGGAATCCGCCTTCACTTACCAGCTGTGACAGATAGATACCTAAACCAAGACCACCGTCGGCACGAGGAGACTTGATGATGGTTCCAATGGACCAAGCCATGGTCAAGATAATCAAGGCAGGCAACATGGACTGAATACCATTACGCAATGCCTCTCCAGCTTCTTTCAAATTCAGCAAGCGACGAGCCAAGTAATAGATATAAGTGGCGGTGAGGGTAAACATAACAGCATACCACAGAGCCATGGAGGAGTCGGTATCGTTGAAGGCATCTCCCAGTGTCATGGAAGCCATAGCCTGTCCCATGGTGGTGATTGTTTCACCATCAATGGCACCAAGCCAAGTAACAATGGGGAAGAAGGCAACTGCTGTTACAATCAACAAAATGATGGGGAACAACATGTCGATGGGCTTTGCCTTGCGTATCTCTGCTTCTTCCATGGTTCCCGCAGCAGGACCGTATTTTTCTTCGTTGAAAAGGATTCCCTTTGCTGCCAAGTCTTCTGATGCCTTCATGGGACCAAAGTCGCGTTTCAGGAAGATGATGGTCAAAACCATAATCAATGCCAACAATGCGTACAGGTTGTAAGGAATTGCCTTAATGAAGAATTCAAATTCAGTCATGCCTAGCTGCTCAAATCCTTGGGAATCACGAACGATGGACATAACGGTAACAACCCAGCTGGAAATAGGAGCAATGATACAAACAGGAGCTGCAGTGGAGTCTAGAATGTAGGACAATTTTGCACGGGAAACACCAGTTTTGTCACAAATAGGACGCATAACAGTTCCCACAGACATGGAGTTAAAGTAGTCATCGATAAAAATCAAGATACCAAAGATAAAGGTCATGAACTGGGAACTTGTTCCAGTTTTGAGCTTGGAAGAAGCCCAAATACCAAAGGCCCTAGCTGCACCAGTTTTTGTGAGCAAGCCAACCAAACCTCCCAACAAAGCACAGAAAAGGAAGATACGAATATTCCATCCATCTGCCAAAGAGTTGGCTACCAAATCAGTAAGCGTCATCAACGCTGTTCCGGGATTACCACCAGCAACAATTAGGGCTCCTGACAAAATCCCCAAAAAGAGGGATACAATTACGTCCTTTGTGATGAATGCTAAGACGATGGTCAGGAGAGGTGGGATAATTCCCCATAATCCAAAATGTTCCATTTAAAAAACCTCTCGATTCTCGATAAAAGTGACTCATTCTACCATATAATTCTATTTCTGCTCAATATTAAGTTGTGATAGAAATGTATATTGTAAGCTCATTTGCTTTGTGGTAGTATTTTGATATGGAACGACCTAAAATTTGTCTTTGCCTTACTGGAAAGACCCTTGCCGAAGATATGGAAATATTGGAAACCTATCGAAACTGGATTGATATGGTGGAATTGCGAGTGGATTATCTTGACCGGGATGAGCGTATGCATATTCGCAAGTTTCCCCAAATGGCAGGTATTCCTTGTATTCTTACGATTCGCCGGAGAATCGATGGTGGATTGTATGTAGAAGGTGAAGCTTCTCGAACCATGCTTTTTGCCCGCGGATTAGCCTTTGCAGATCAGGACGTACGGAAGAATTTTGCTTATGTAGATTTGGAAGAAGATTTTTACGTTCCAAGTTTGCAGGATGCTGCCCTTGCCTTTGGAACAAAAATCATTCGTAGTGCCCATGAAATGAATGGACCGATTGATGATATCCCTGGCCGATTGGCAAAAATGCGGATCACAGGCTTTGAGATTCCAAAGATTGCTTGTATGCCAAGAAATTTAACTGATGTAACACGGATGTTTCAGCAAGCTGCCACTTTGGAGCCTGGTCAGCAAATACTTTGTGCTATGGGCCCCTTGGGACTTCCCTCTCGGATTTTGGCAGATAAGATAAATTCGTATCTTACCTTTGTTTCTCCACCTTCTGCCGAAAAGCTTAAATCTATTGGCCATATTGATCCCCTCACCATGAACAAGATCTACGATTTCCGTGCCATAGATAAAAATACTGATATTTATGGAATTATCGGGTATCCGTTGGAGGCTACGGAAAGTCCTACTATCCACAACGGTGGATACCGTAATCATGGAATGAATGCCTGTTATATTCCTATTCGCTGTGAAACGGTGGATGAAGCTATGAATTTTGCAAAGATAACAGGAATAAAGGGACTTTCTGTTACGGTACCCCACAAAGAAAGTATCCTTCCTCATTTGGTGGAAAAATCTCCAGAAGTACAAAAAATTGGAGCTTGCAATACGATTGTTCGGACTGAACGTGGGTGGCATGGCTATAATACGGATGCAGAAGGTGTGATGCTTGCCTTGCAAGACTTTCTTGATACCGATAATTTGAGCCATAGTAAAGTTGCGATTATTGGAGCTGGTGGGGCGGCACGTGCGGTAGCTTATGCAGTGCGTCAGTTGGGAGCAAAGGCCTGTATCTTCAATAGAACTGTGTCCCGTGCCAAGGTGATTGCCGATGCCTTTGGTTTTCAGTGGGCTACCTTGGGACCAGAATCTTTATCCTTGTTTGTAAAGTATTCTGACATCATTATTCAGACTACATCAAAGGGGATGGGGGCAACATTGCCTGCCACGGAAGAAAACGATCCTTTGTATTTTTACGATTTTAACGGAAATGAGGCTGTATATGACATTGTATATCATCCAGAAATCACCCCCGTTATGCATCGTGCAGCCGCTGCAGGGTGCAAGGTTTCCAATGGCTATTCAATGTTGCAATATCAAGCATATCGTCAGTTTAAATATTTTACAGGAGTGGATTACTAATGGCTGAATTATCTCAGGCTGAACAGAAGAAGTTGGTTGGTGCCTATGCAGTGGACAAGTTGCTAGAAGAAGGATTGATTTTTTCTGGCATGAAGATTGGATTAGGGACTGGTTCTACAGCCATGCCCGCCGTGGAGCGACTGGCTCACCACTTGCACTCTGGTACCTTAAAGGATATCAAGGCAGTAGCCACCAGTTTTCAGACCACCATTGCCTGCGAACAGCTGGGAATCCCAGTGTATTCCATGAACGCAGCTGTTATTGGTGGGCAGCTTGATTTGGCCATTGATGGTGCCGATGAAATCAGTCCCGAAAATCACCTTATCAAGGGTGGTGGAGCTGCACTGCTATTGGAAAAAATTGTGGCATATAATGCAAAACAATTTGTGGTGGTGGCAGATTCTTCTAAGGATGTACCACATCTTGGAACTGGTTTTGCCCTGCCTGTGGAGATTATTGCAGAAGCTCGTAGTGCCTTGGTGCGTCAACTGGAAGGTCTTGGAGCCCAGTGCAGTGTACGAGAAGGTGTTCGCAAGGCAGGCCCTGTGGTGACAGACAACGGCAACTTGATTCTTGATTTGTTGTGGAAAGCACCTGTAGATGCAGCTGCTTTGGAAGATACTATTAAGAGTTTGGTGGGGGTTGTGGAAGTGGGCTTTTTTACCAAAAATAAGCCACGGTGTTACATCGCCCACAAGGATGGAAGCGTTACTGTTCGGTAGTCTACGTTGATGAATTGGAGTGAAGTGTTATGCTTCACTCTGATTGACTGGAGTTTGTTCCTGGGTAGGGCGTGGTTTTCTGTCCAAGCGGAGCTTTGCGGTAATCAAGGAAATGATGGTGAGGCAATGGGTAATCATATTGGCATATGCACCTAAGGCAAGGTCGTAGATAATCCAGAGAATCATGTTGCAGAACATGATGCTCCTCATGCGGCTTGCGTTCCGCTGGATGATGGAAAGTGAAAACAGCATGGCACAGGTGCAAACTATCAGGTCGGGCCAGCCTTTGAACACGATGCAGGTGCCAGTGATGTAGGCTGAGACAAAAACTGCTGTTACCACAAGTTTTCGTCGGAAGGCTGCTTGTGTCTGTTCCTTGCCTACAAAGTGGAGTATCAGTATTTGTACTGAAGCCAAAAGACAAATCCATGCACCTGCTAGTCCACCCAACAATGCCCAGCTTACACCGAACAAGAAGTTATTCAAAAATTGTCCTGCCAGAATGAATCGTTTGTCCTTGAACTGGACGCAACTCAAGGAGATGATGGCTACAATAACCCCAATAACTTGGGCTAAAGCATAGCTCATTCAACAGTCTCCATCTGCTCATCTTCTGATTGGGAAAAAGTTTGTTGTGGTATGGTATCTGTGACAGTTGCTTCAATGTGTCGCATTGGTTTGTTCTTACCATGAAACAAAATGTCATAGCCCTTGTATCCCATGGCGGTAATCATGCCGGAGATAACCTCTTGGGCCCGCTTTTCTACTTCCTGCATAAAGCCGTATTCCATCAGTAATTGCTCTGCATCGGTTTTTCGTTGTTGAACCTCATCCATAACCTCAGAGTTTTCGATTCGGCAAAAACTACTGGATTTTTCGTCGAATTTTTCTAGCTTGAGGATTTCGTGGCTTACGATGGTGGCTTCTGGCAGAATAACGGAGATGCTGTTGGTGGTGGTGTCCACGTCAAAGGTGCAATTCTCCAGATTGGGAATGCCACCTTCAATCTTGCCCACATATTTGTAGATGCCGTAACTTTTGAAAAGTCCTCCTATCTTGCTTTTTTTTAGCATAACCACGTCGGTGTAGATGGTGGAAAGGACTCCCAAGCGGGAACAACCCACCAGTTGTCGGAAAACTACGGCATCTAGTTTTCGTCGTTCTTCCCTACCTGCCACAAAGGTACCCACTGCAGTGGAGGCTTTTTTCAAAGAATTTTTGAGGATGAAATAGGCTAGGATTCCGCAAATGAGGGGAACGAGGGAACTTGCTATGGTGGCAATGGCTCCCCACATTCCTGTAGGTTTACGAGGAATTAGGAGGAAGGTGAGGGGAATGAGAATTGCCGGTATCATTAGGAGGCAAATCTTTCCCTTTGTACTCCGAAAAAAATTAACAATCTTGCTCATAATTCCTCCTCGCTCAGTTTTTCTATTTTAAAAGTCGGTTCAAAAGCTGGTCCCGCTGTCGCCAGTTCTTGCTGACCTTTACCTGCAAGTCCAAGTCAACTCGGTAGGGGAAAATCTTTCGCAATGCCTTGATGGATTCCACTCGAATGGTCTTAATCATGGTAGCTCCCTTGCCGATAACCATTCCCTTTTGGCTTTCCCGCTCCACACAGAGAAAGGCCCGAACCCATAACTCCTTGCCGTTTTTACGCCATTCCATATCTGCAATTTCCACGTAAATGGCGTGAGGAAGCTCGTCGTGAAGGCGATTGATGGCTTGTTCTCGTACAATTTCTGCAATGCGAAAGTCTACCTCTTGGTCGGTGTAGTATTCTTCTGGGTACAGTTGGTTTGCCTCGGGAGCTAGGTCGTAGAGAGCTTGGAGCACCTGGTTGATGTTGGTATCCTGCTGGGCGGAAATATCTACCACACGGCTTGATTCCAGATTGGGAAAGGTGGTGGCTAAAAAGGTTCGAATCAGGGCAACCTTTGAGTCTGCTGCATCAATTTTGTTGATGGCCACCACTGTCTTGTTCAGGTAGGGAGCAATGAGTGCGGCGGTAAGCTCTTCCTCTTTGCCAGGAGCTCGGGTGGAGTCGATAATGTAGAGGATAACATCAGCACTGTCTAGTTGTTCTGCGGCAATGCCCTTGAGCTTAAGGTTCAGTTTTTTCTCTGAGTCGTGGTAGCCAGGTGTGTCCACAAATACCAGCTGACCCAAGGAGGTGTTTACAATGCCACGGACAGCATTTCGGGTGGTTTGAGGAACGGGAGACACGATGGAAACCTTTTCTCCACTGGCAGTGTTCAAAAAGGTGGATTTACCAGCGGAAGGTCGGCCTACAATGGCTACCACCGCCGTCTTAGAACCGATAGGTTGGATTTCGTCTTGTTCTGGGGTTGAAATAAAGTCACTCACGGGATGCAGTATAGCATTGTAGCGGTAAATGTAAAAGGGGGACGGGAATGGCGGGAGAACCCACCGTCGCCTTACGCTTCACTGGCGTTCAGAGGGCGGCGTCGGCAGGTGCCCCTCCCGCCATTCCCTCCCACTCTTTCGTTCATGGGCTATACTGCTGAACAGATGGGGCTGGTGCTAGAGGGAGTGATTGAGTGGTTCTGTTAATTTTTCGTAGGGGCGGGGGCCTGGTATGCCTGATTGAGTTGCGGAACCTCCTTTAAGTACATCGAAGGTAGTGAATTTATCCTTATATTTATTGAAATAACTATAGCTAGCCACGTTAAGCCAAAAGAGGGTGGAAGGGGGAGATAAAGGCTCATCTTGTAGTAAATCCCTGTCATTATAATTTCCAGTAAGCAAAGCTCCGCGCCCCACTGTGCCAATTTGTTCTATTAATTTTTTTACAAAAGGAGCTCCCTCTGCAGCGAAGTTGTCTTCAAAATCTTGCAAACTAGAAAACTTATTACTACTAATTTCAACTATTGTATCTGATAAGCTTTGTCCGCTATGAATCCGTGAAAGCAAAGTATCAAGTCCTTCTGCAAGATCTTGAGCTTCTAAAGAATTGCTTCCATGAGCAAGATAACTTAAGTACAGAACAGCAAGGTAACCAGTTTTATATGTGGCGGTTATTTCATCACTCGTAAGAGAATATTTGTTACTTGATAATTTTTCTTGTATCTCATTTAGAGCTGTATTTTGATTTATTCCATAGCCGTTCTCATGGCGAATAGTATCTATTGCACCACAAACAGCTTCTGCGGTGCCTTCTATAAACCATGAAGGGAATTTATCTGTTGTTTGATGACTTAGATTGTGTTCAAGTCCTGTAAAACCACGAGTTAAGGTTTCGCACATAAAAGCATGCATCATTTCATGTGCAACGGTAACTTCTAGTTCTTGCCTCCAAAAGTCCTGTAGTTTATTTTCTTCCCACTGAAAATTAGAATAATTGACGATTAGAGTGTATCGAATATCCATGGTTTTGTAAGGACTTTCGTTTCCATACATATATCCCATCTCAAAAATTGCCTTGGCTGTACTAGACTCATTGGTATTCAATGCCAAGCCCATACCAATGACTTGGTCTTTTAAATGTATAAAAGTTTTGGGAAATCTGTTTAATAATGCATTTGTTGCTTGGGGAACAATTTCATCCCGTAGAATTTTCATGAGATGAAAGACATAATTTAAATTCGTGTGTCCCCATAGTGCATTTTTCAGGTTTGTCTCCGTAATTTCTAGGTTTTTATAGTATTTATAATCCTCTAAGGCTATACTTCTTGGAGACTCAGGGGCATTAGAATTATTTCCTTCTTCAGTGTCTTCACTGTGAGATGGGGGATTTGAGGGGGAAACTGTGTCAGGAACATTGTCTTGTCCCAGATTTCCACCGTGAGATGGGGGATTTGAGGGAGAGACTATGTCAGGAACATTGTCTTTTCCCAGATTTCCACCGTGAGATGGGGGATTTGATAGAGTTGGTTCTGGATTTTTAAGCTCGGATTGGTGCTCACAAGCGAGAAAAATACAGATAATGAACAACAGGCAGGTGGGGATAATCCTTGTAAAAATAATCTTCTCTTTCACGGGATGCAGTATAGCATTGTAACGGTAAATGTAAAAGGGGGATGGGAATGGCGGGAGAACCCACCGTCGCCTTACGCTTCACTGGCGTTCAGAGGGCGGCGTCGGCAGGTGCCCCTCCCGCCATTCCCTCCCACTCTTTCGTTCATCGGCTATACTGCTGAATAGATGGGGTTGGTTCTGTTACGTAAAATGCTTCAATATGTTATACTTTTTGATATGAAAGAGAAAATTTTTTGTTCTAGGACTTTTTTCCTAATAGTTGTTAGTTTGTTCGGTTTGTTGCCAGTTGTAGCCCAAGGGGCTGGGGCTAGTGCCTTAGCTTATCCTGAATCTTATTTTAGTTTTAGGGATGCCATGCTGAATGGCCGTGGAAAGACTGCTCCTGAGTTTGAATCTCAGTATGCTACCGTAGTTGCAGTAGTGGAAGCTACCAAGTCTGGTTGGGAACGTGATGTGCTACTTGCTGGTTGTGACTATGTTTTGGGGAGAGCCTATCGGTATTTAGGAGATACAAAAAAGGCAATCATGTATTTTGATAAAGCCATAGAGATTTGCAAAGAGGTACTGAAAAAACATGAGGTGGCAGAAGCCTATGTGGTTTATGCGGATGCTATTTCCCAGAATTGTTCCATTAAACCCAAAACCTATGCCATGACCCAGGGGGCAAAGATTAAAACCTTGGCAAAAAAGGCGTTAGAGTTAGATCCTAGCTATGGAGCTGCAAAATATTTGGAGAATTCCCAAAATATTTTTCCTCCTGCCCCTTTTAATGATTTGAAGGAAGGAATGAAAAATCTTGATATATTGTTGGATACCAATCAATTTCGCATGGACGAATACGATGTATACAGCGCCTTATCTGCCAGAGCGTATGGTTACTTGCAGCAGGGGAAGAAGGAAGATGCCTTGTACTGGTACCAGAAAGCTTTGGAGTTGTATCCAGACAATGTGGCAGTGTTAGAGATCATTCCTACTATTAAATAGCATTACTTTTTGCGAGACGGAAGGGTATTTTTATGATAGAATAAAAGTTATGATGAATCATGAAAATTTACCTCATGTGTATGTGCCTGTCACAGGAATTGAGTATCCAGAAAAACCTGACCAGCCAATTTTGTTTCCTAAAAAATTGCGAGAAGTAGTGATAGATGAACACTATCCATATCTGGATAAATCTTTTTTTGCTCGGCTCCGTCATGTGGCTATTTACCTTGGCATTTTCGTGTTGGTGTTTCCCGTCCAAAAGGTTCGTTATGGCCTAAAGATTGAAGGGCGGGAAAATATCAGAAAAAATAAAAAGCTTTTTGCCAATGGTGCACTTACTGTATGTAATCACGTGTACCGCTGGGATTTTTTAGCTTGCTTACAGGCTGTTCGGTGGAGAAGGATGTGGTTTCCCGCCCGCCCAGACAATTTGGAAGGTAGTGATGCTGGCTTAATTCGTGGTGCAGGTGGAATTCCTATTCCCACTGGACTTGCTGCTAGTCGTAAGTTTAACGAAGCCTTTGATCAGCTCCACGCAAAGAAAAAGTGGATTCACCTTTTTCCAGAATCTTGTCGGTGGGATTATTATCAGCCTATTCGCCCTTTTAAAAAAGGTGCTTTTTCTATGGCTGTTCGCTATCAGATACCTGTGCTCCCCCTTGTTATTTCCTTCCGGGAAGCAACTGGAATCCGTAAATTGCTGGGAACAAAGCATCCCCTTATTACCATTCACATTGGAACACCGCTTCTTCCTGATGCAAGTCTTTCTCGCAAGGAGGCTATCTGTTGGCTCCGGGATGAGGCCCACAAGCAGATGTGTACTATGGCTGGGATTAAAACTAATGGGTGGCCCTCAGCAGGTGATTGAGTTCTTTTGAGAATTTATTTTTCCAAGGGTTCCATGCCATCTAATACCCACTGAGCAAAGTCTTCCCATGTCCACAGAGGGTGATTTGCTTCAATCACCCTTGTTTTGTGGGTTTGAATCTGAATAAAGTTCATTCCTGTGGCTCTTGCTCCAGCACCATCGGTATCATCTCGGTCTCCCACCATGAGGCAGTTTTCAGGTTTCACCGCTAGATTTTTTGCAATTTCTAAAAATGGACGAGGAGCTGGCTTTTGACTACCAAAATCTTCTGCAGAGTAAACTCCACTAATGGTTGCTAGGGTATCGTCAGAAAAATCCAAAGCACGAATTCGCTGTAGTACTCGTGGATAGTCAGAAAATACTACAATTTTTATTCCCTTTTCGTGGAGTTTGGCAAAGACTTGTGGTAGTAGAGGCCGCTGAGAATAATATCGCTTTAGCAAAAAGCACATAGTTCCCATGTATCGATTTGAATACCAATTTAGTGCATCTTCTGGATTGAACCGACAGTAGAGACTCATCTGCTTCCCGTACTCAATCTTGTAGGCTTGGGAAGAACCAAAATCACAGCCTTTAAAGCCCCTCCGAATTTGACGATCTGCTCTAATAAGAAAAAAGTCTAGGGGAAGGGCTTTTACCAAGCGAAATGGTAACCCTCTAAAATTATAGAGGGTTCCGTCCAAGTCAAAAATAACTGCTTTGATGTCCGAAAACATTATTTTTTTATCAGCTCCTTAAACATTGCATGCCGTTTTTCGTCTTGCATCAGCAAATTCATCTTGAACTGGCCATCTCTTGCACCTTGCTCAATGCTCCGAGCCTTAAATGTTTCAAATGACTCGGGTTGCAGGATAAAGGTGGAAGGATCTTTTACACGGAATGATTCCCGCTTTGCCTCATACTCACAGTTAATGGCTTTGAGTTTTTTATCTACAACTACAGAGAAGTCCTCGGCCTGAGTTTGGTCAATGGACTGGTCTGTAAATTCAAAGTACCAGCGATAGTTGGAGTTTTCTACATCGGCAAAACCTACAAAGAAACGGGTGACAATGCCTGTTTCTTTTTCAGCTTCATGCACCGCTTCAATAAATTGCCGTTCGTGGAGTTTTTCTCCAGTAAGGGAGATAATGCCGTTTACCTTCTGGATAAACTGGATGGTGGGAATTGTTCCATAAAAACCAGTTACTTCTACTAAGTCGTTCATATTGTAGCGATACAATCCTGCAAAGGTGGTAACGTAAATGCAGTACCGCTTTCCAACTTCTAGTTCATGTAACTGAAGGAATTGTGGATTGGGATTGTCCAAATCTTCTGCACGAGTAAACTCAAAGTAGTGCATGTGGGGGAAGAGTACCGTATCATCGGCTCCATTCATTACAAGACCAGCTCGGCATTCAGAAGCAAAATAACCAAATTCCTGGTGATTCATTTCTTTGGGGAAGGAATCCTTGAACTTTTCCAAGTATACTTTTGTGTTACCACAACGCCAGGTAGTGAGTACTTGAATGTTGGGCCAATAATGCTTTGGCAATACAGTGCCGTATTTTTCCTTTAAGGCTCGCAATTCCGCTGCACGTGTAGGATTTGGGGAAAAATCTGCTGCAATAATTTTTCTGATTTCTGGCTCAATCTTAATAGTTTCGCTGAGGGTTCCATTTTCAATGTCTTTTACGTATTCATCAAAGAATTCGTTTACATTATTTTGCATTTCTACGATGGTAGAAGGATTTGCAGTTACCAGCAAATGTACGTCTCGTTCAATACCAGTTCGCATGATGGTGTAATAACGGGCCTTGTAGTCACTAATAGCATAGACTTCGTTATTTTCTGCATATAATCCCTTGATAAATTCTGGGCAGTCACGGCGAGTTACTCCAGATACGGAACCGTAGACGGTACCATCGGGAGCGGAACCTTCGATGGCCTTTCCTACAATAGATGTACAGACATTCTCAAAAACCTTAGGACGATGCATTTGAAAGGAGTGGAGCCACAACTTGGTCATCTTGCTATACACATTGTCGTAGTATTCGTTAGTAATGGGAATCCATTTTGGCTCCTTTGTGGTACCACTGGTGGTGGCATACATCATGGGTTTGCCAGGAAACAGGATGTTTTCCTCGCCATTTTTGTGTCGTTCAATGAATGGACGCAGGTCTTCATAATCAGTGGCAGGAACATGCTCTTGCCATCGTTTAAATAATTCTTGGGAATTTGGGGCAGCCAAGATTTCTGAAAAATGATGGGACTTTCCCCATTCGCTGTCTTTTGCATAATCAAGGATTCGACGTAGAGTTTGTTCTTGTTCCCGAGCTGCATTTTTAGAAGCCTTATCTAATTTGCGTTTTTGAATGTTACCGACTAGTCCAAGGGCGAGTTTAATCTTTAATGAACCTTTTAATTTTGCCATATTTCCTCCAAAATGTGGATATTGATTTTATTTTCCGATTTTAAATGACTTTTATTGTAATGACAAGAATATTTGCACTTTCTGTTATAAAAAATTATAATTTATTATAGAGAGGATATGTCAAAATAGAGAAAATCCGCCATAAAAAGGTGCTGATATGGAGGGAAAATTTCTTGCCGTTGACATAATTCTACTAAAGTTTTATAATTCAATAACTTTTTATAGAAAGGAGTGCCCTGTTATGGTTAAAGTAGGTATTAACGGTTTCGGTCGTATTGGACGGATGGTTTTCCGTGCCGCTGTAGAAAACTTTGCAAGTGATATTGAGATTGTAGGTATTAATGATCTTTTGGATCCCGATTACTTGGCTTATATGCTCAAGTACGATTCAGTTCATGGCCAGTTCACTGGTGATGTTCAGGTTGAAGGAAGTACTTTGGTTGTAAACGGAAAGAAAATTCGTCTTACTGCTGAAAGAGATCCTGCTAACTTGAAGTGGAATGAAGTTGCAGCTGACGTTGTTGTTGAATCTACAGGTCTTTTCTTGGAAGACGAAAAGGCTCGCAAGCACATCACTGCTGGTGCAAAGAAAGTTATCATGTCTGCACCTTCCAAGGATGATACACCTATGTTCGTATATGGTGTAAACCACACTACCTACGCTGGTCAGGACATCATCTCCAATGCTTCCTGCACCACCAACTGTTTGGCTCCTATCTCCAAGGTTTTGAACGATACCTTCGGAATCAAGCGCGGTTTGATGACAACTATCCATGCTGCAACTGCTACCCAGAAGACTGTAGACGGCCCTTCCATGAAGGACTGGCGTGGTGGACGCGGAATCTTGGAAAACATGATTCCTTCTTCCACAGGTGCTGCTAAGGCTGTAGGAAAGGTTCTCCCTGCATTGAACGGAAAGTTGACAGGTATGTCTGTTCGTGTTCCTACTTCTGACGTTTCTTTTGTTGACTTGACTGTAGAGTTGAACAAGGAATGCAAGTACGAAGACATTTGTGCTGCAATGAAGAAGGCTGCTGAAGGCGAGTTGAAGGGAATCCTTGGTTACACAGAAGATGCTGTTGTTTCCACAGACTTCCGCCACGATCCTCGTACTTCTATCTTTGATGCCAAGGCTGGTATCCAGTTGGATGGAACCTTTGTTAAGGTTTGTTCTTGGTACGACAACGAATGGGGGTATTCCAACAAGGTATTGGAAATGGCTCGTGTTATCTCAAAGTAAGATAGCAAGGTAAAGATCCCATAGAAACCGGTCTTAGTAGTAAGGCCGGTTTTTTTATTTTTAGGAATTGATGAGATTGTTTTGAGGCAGTGACTATTACTGGCTTTTGGCTTGTACCACAAAGCAGGCACTTTGATAGTTCCAGTTCACTGGGGCAGAGACAGCCTGTAGCAAAAGCTTTGTGATTTCTGCCAGTTCTTGTTGGGAAAGCTGCTGGGATAAGTGACTGCCGTAGGCTGAAGCAGAAGGACTAAGCCACCGAAGGATTTCCTCTTGGGTCAAGCTGCGTTGCTCTGATAGCTGCTGATTTTGGAAGGCAACTTCAAAATCGGCAGAAAGGCTGGTGGCTACCGTCTGTTGGTTCCAGCTGAACAAGGGATTTTCTATATTGTTAAAAAAAGCTTCTTCTGCGACAGCCATTTTTTTTACCAGCGGAGATTCTAAGTGTTGCTGCAACAGGGCGGAAAGTCGCTGCCCCTGGGAAGGAATCTTTTGGTGAAGAATCAATTTCCAGCCGGGAGCCAGCTGATTTTGATTGACAGCTTGCTTTAGACTGTGGCAAAAATTGTTGATAGAAGTCTCCGTGGAAAGAATATCCCGAAGATAGAGTCTGTCAAAGGGGAGTTCCTCCCACTGAGTTCCTTGTTCACCAGCGGGAATGATAAAGCTGCCTGGTTGGAGTTGATTTGGAACAATTTCTGTTACAAGAGCCAGTTGAGGACGGAGCAATTCTTCCAAGGTGTTGCTATATTGCTGAAGAATCTTCATACCAGCGGTACTGGAGCACACTCCTGCCACCAAACCTTCAGGGCTTTGACGCATACATTCCCAAATCAGCAGTCCATCGTCAATGTTCCAGATAAAGTGACGACTGTGGCGGGCAGGGGATGCTTTGCGCAGGATGGTTTTTCGTATTTCTTGCAGTACTTGGGATTTGTTGCTCATTGCTCGTCGCCGCCATTCAGCTTCGCCTCGGGAAAGGGCCTGTTTGTGGGCCTGATTTTCTGGACTATAGGTAAGATTTCCGCCATCCTTGGTGGGACTTACCTTAAAATGTTCCGTCTGCCACCACTGGTTTTCTAGATTCTGCTGATCTTGATTGCTCTGGTTTTCATGATTTCCCTTCAGCAGGGCTTCTTCTTCTAGCAAGGCAGCAATTTGAGCTTCTCGTCGGGCCAGTACCTCTTGCCGAATGGAATTTTCGTAGCCCTGGGAGCTGGGATTGTAAAAAACTCTGCCGTTCAAGGCGTCAGGAAGGTATTGCTGAGCCACCCAGTGGTCAGTGTAGGCGTGGGGATACAGATAGCCTGCTCCGTGGCCAAAGCCTTTGGCATCACGGTTGCCATCTTTTAGATGATTGGGAACCTCTGCGTTTTCCTTTTCCACGGCGGCCAATGCGTCAAAAAAAGCTAGGGAGCTGTTGGATTTTGGTGCAGTGGCAAGATATAAGGCAGCGTGGGCCAGATGATAGCGGCCTTCTGGCAAACCCACTCGGTCAAAGGCAGCGGCACAGCTTTCCACCACGGAAACGGCCATGGGGTCTGCTAGGCCTGTATCCTCGCAGGCGGAAATAAGCATACGGCGGAAAATAAAGCCTGGGTCTTCTCCCGCTGTTACCATGCGGGCAAGCCAGTACAAAGCTGCATCTGGGTCGCGTCCTCGCAGGCTCTTGATAAAAGCACTGATAACATCGTAATGGTAGTCTCCATCCCTGTCATACAGCACCACCTTTTTTTGAATGCTTTCCTCCGCTGCATCTTTGGTGATGTAAATCTCTGTACCTTCAGCGGGAACTGGTGGATTTGACTCTGGATTCCACTGTTCTGGGGTAGTTTCTACTGCCAGTTCCAGGGCGTTTAAAAGGCTGCGGGCATCGCCATTGGCCGTGTCTACCAAATGCTCCAAGGCTCCAGCTTCAAAAATCACCTTCCAGCGACCGTACCCTCGCTCCCTGTCTTGGAGGGCGGCAGTGGCTGCCTGAAAAAGATGCTTGTTTTCTAAGGGTAATAGCTGGAACACACGGCTACGGCTTACCAACGCCTTGTTTACCTCAAAAAAGGGATTTTCCGTGGTGGCTCCCACTAAAATAATGGTGCCATTTTCTACCCAGGGCAAAAGGGCATCCTGCTGGGAACGGTTCCAACGATGAACCTCATCCACAAAGAGGATGGTGCGACGGCTATAAAGCTTATAATGCTCTTCTGCTTGGGAAATGGCTTCTCGAATATTTTGAACGCCAGTTAAAACGGCATTTAAAGTGATAAAATTACTTTTTGTGTGATTGGCAATAACTCGTGCAAGGGTGGTTTTTCCTGTGCCTGGTGGGCCATAAAAAATTACGGAGGTGAGCTGGTCTGCGGCAATGGCTCGCCGAAGCAACCGCCCCTTGCCTACGATATGCTCCTGCCCGATGTATTCATCAAGGGTGCGGGGACGCATTCGGGCGGCAAGAGGCTCCTTTGTTGGTTGTCTATGTTCAAACAAGTCCATGACAACTGTTTTCAGACTATTCTCGGTTCCAGTTATCTCGGCGACTGTAGTAGTAGCCCCACAAGCCATTTATCTTTGCGTAGGTAGAATTTGGTTGAATGGTACTGGTATAAAGTGCTGCATCCTCAGCAGTAGTTCCTGTGGCAAGGACAGCAAATGCATTATAAGCATTTATAGTTGCGTTCCAGTTGCCGGGAGGGTTGTGGCTTTCTCCTGTTAGTTTACCAGATTCATCGAGTGGTAATTTTTTTAATCCCTTGCTGGTTCCTGCGTAAATTGCGTTATCTTCAGCAGAATAGGTGAGGGAAAATACTTCTCCAGAAAGAGTCACAGAACCACTGTTGGTATCAGAACCAGATCCAGATTTTCCTATAATGGTTTTGTCCTTTGCGGTATAGGTAACATCCGACCTTGTTAAAAGTACTGTAGAAGTTATAGATGAGTCTGCTTCAGAGACTGAATTCCCAGAGATTTTATAAAATTTATTAGTATCATCTTTTTGGGTTTGGAGATAAGCTATAGGGGTACTGTGTATATTTCCATCCCAAAAGATAGCCCCAATTTCACCCTCAATATTTTGTGTTTCAACTGTTTCCCATTTATTCTGAGAATTAAATGTAGAAAATATTTTTTTATTTTTGTATGTACGTGTGTCTAGGTCATATTCTCCAGTTAAAGCATATACTCTGTTTTCATCCGCTGCCAGCTTGATAATAGTACCTTCTGGTCCATTTATCTTGCTCCAGCCTCGAATACCCTTTACATTTTTAGAATAAATATTTCCATCGCTGGCATAAAGTGTGTCGCCGCTTTTTACTATGGAGTTAACGCTTCCTGTAATAACGGCCTCCTCCAGCTTTGTTTCCTGATCAATTTGGTCAAAAATGGTGAGTCCATTTTTACATGCAGCTAATAGTAGTATCATAAGTAAAGCAGAAATGCTGTATCTGGTTTTCATTTACGTTCTCCTTTTTAGAAATGGTATCTGGCAGTCACACCAATATCCATAATCACTCCGAAGTAGGATGAATCTTTTGTCCACTGGGGCATCATGTTCCATCCTATATTTGCACCAAAGGACCAGTCGGGGGAGTGGCGGTAAAAAACTCCAAATTCAGGTTTGATAATAAGCCCAAAATATGAGTCATCAAGGTAATTTTCAAAGGCTCCACCAATTCCTACAGTAATGGGGAATTCAAACTTATGGAAGGTAAATTGATACATTGCCTTTATCATCAAAGGAATGCAGGTAAAGATATTTTTTCCAAGGGTAGTCATGTAGGCAAAGCTTGCATCACCACCGATAGCAAAGTTACTATTTAAAAAACGCATATATCCTAGGGTTCCAGAACCTCCAACTTTTAGTTGTTGTGTTGCTGGGTGAAGTGGAATGTCTACCATAAGGCCAATTTTAATGAACTGGTCTCCTTTTTGGTTCATCTTGTAGATAAATTGCTCATCTTCGAGATATGCATCACTGGAAGAAATCGATTCATTTTCTTGTGGAATGTTTGTCTCTTCTTCTGGCACTGCTTCTTCCGCTACTGGTGGAGGCTCATCTGCTATCTCTTGTTGTTGAATTTCCTCTTGTGGAGTTATGGTATTTTCTTCTGCCTCTTGGGCAAAGCCAATTCCTAAGCTAATAAGCAATAGGAAAATTAGGATGGAAAGACGCTTCATAAAACCTCGCCTAGAAAAAAAAATGATAATCCGATATAGTCTGACTATACTGTATTTTAGTATTTAGGGGAAGTATTCCGAAAAATACGATGGATTATGCCCAACAAACAAAGAAAAAATATCTTTGTTACACAGCTTTTGGAGGATAGGTGAATGTCTGCTGAAATTATTGATGGATTTTCTATTGCACAACAGGTTCGCAAGCAGGCTGCAGATGAGGCTGCTAAATTGACTGGGAAGGGAATAACTCCCTGCTTGGCAGTGGTATTGGTGGGGGAAAATCCTGCCAGTGTATCCTACGTTACCGCCAAGGAAAAGGCTTTGGAGGAGGCTGGCATGAAGGGCAAGGATATTCGCCTGCCTCAAGACATCTCAGAACTTGCCTTGCTACAACTGATTCAGGAGTTGAATGAAGATACCACAGTTCACGGAATTTTAGTGCAGCTTCCCTTGCCCAAGCATATTGATGAGGACAAGGTGATTATGGCCATTAAGCCAGAAAAGGATGTAGATGGTTTTCATCCTGTAAACGTGGGAAACATGATGATTGGTCGTAAATCCTACTTGCCTTGTACTCCCCACGGTGTACTGGTGTTGCTGAAGACCATGGGAATTGCCACCGCTGGAAAACATGCCGTAATCGTAGGCCGCTCAAATATTGTAGGAAAGCCCCTTTCTGTGCTGTTGACCCGCAAGGAATACAATGCCACCGTAACGGTTTGTCATACTGGCACCAAGGACTTGGCCTCATTTACCCGTCAGGCAGATATTTTGATTGCTGCAGCTGGTTCTCCCGCTATGATCAAGTCTGATATGGTGAAAGAAGGTGCGGTGGTAATTGACGTTGGTGTGAACCGCATTCCAGACGCCACCAAAAAAAGCGGATTCCGATTGTGTGGTGATGTGGATTTTGATGCAGTAAAGGAAATTGCTTCATATATAACACCTGTTCCTCGTGGTGTAGGACCCATGACCATCGCCATGCTCATGATGAACACGGTAGAAGCAGCTAAAGTAGCAATGGAAGAAAAAGACTGATGATTGACATTCAAAGCCAACGGGACACTCGTGATGTGCCATTGCAAAAGGTGGGAATAAAGGGCTTGGAGTATCCTGTTCGGGTGCTAGACAAGGCAAAAAAAACTCAGGGAACCAGCGGGGTGGTGGATTTGTTTGTGAATCTGCCCCAGCATTTCAAGGGTACCCACATGAGCCGCTTTATCGAGATTTTTCACAAATATTACACCGACCTTTCCATGAAGCAGTTTTTAGCTTTGCTTCAGGAGATACGGGAACGGCTAGAGGCGGAGCGAGCTTTTGGCACCATCAGTTTTCCCTTCTTTATGGAAAAAAAGGCTCCCGTTTCTGGTCAGCCAGGAATGATGGCCTACCGTTGTACCTACGAAGGTACTGTTTCTGCCCAAGGCGAAAATCACTTTTTTGTGTCGGTGGAAGTGCCTGTTACTACCTTGTGTCCCTGTTCTAAGGCTATTAGCCAATACGGAGCCCACAATCAGCGGGGAAAGGTGGTGGTAAAGCTAGAAAGCAAGGGTTTTTTCTGGATTGAAGATGTGATTGCGGTGGTGGAAGAAGCCGCTTCTTCTGGCTTGTATTCTGTGCTGAAGCGTGCCGACGAAAAATTTGTTACGGAGCGAGCCTACGAAAATCCCCGCTTTGTGGAGGATGTGGTGCGAGAAGTGTACCTTGGACTGCAAAATTTTCGTGGTGGTGATGGTGCTTTGGATGAGGGTGACGCCAAGGGCGGGGACTGCTGCTTCCGCTGGTTCAGTGTAGAGGCAGAAAACTTTGAGAGCATTCACAATCACAATGCCTATGCTTATGCGGAGTTTCAGGAGTAGATTGAACTTTGTAGGTGACAGATGATGATTTACCTGCTTTGAAGTAGTTGATGAATAGTTTCCTCTGGTAGACAAGTATACTTTGCAATCATCTCAGCAGAAAAACCATCTTGCAGCAAATTCCGAGCCGTCTCTAGCTTGGTTTGGTAGGCTCCACGCTCCAGCCCGATGGAAATACCTTCTTCCCTGCCAGTGAATAAACCTTCTTCATAACCATCACGGCGACACTCCATCATGCGGGATGTGTAGGTAAGATACATGTTTCGCTCCTCCTTTTCTTGCTTCATTCGAGCAATGGATTTATCCAGCTCCTTGGTGAAGGCTGTTTGTGCAATTTTATCTTTGATATAATCATAAAATAAGCGTAAATCTAGGTCAAGGTTGCTGAGGTCTTTGGCGGTGGTGTTGAG
>JAGBXW010000102.1 GCA_017629095.1 Treponema sp.
CTCCTTTTCTTGCTTCATCCGAGAAATTGTGGCATCCAGCTCCTTGGTGAAGGCTGTTTGTGCTGTCTTTTCTTTGATATAATCATAGAACAAGCGTAATTCAAGGTCAAGGTTAGTAAGGTCTTTGGCGGTGGTGTTTAAAAATATTTTGGTGGTTCCGTCGTCTAGATAAATTGGCTCACCGTGTTCAAGACAAAGGTTTTGGAAGGTATAGAAAGGTTTACCCTTGTGGAAGGGGTCGAAGGTACAGATGAAAATCACGTAATTTTGCTTCAAGTCCTGGTACTCCGACCCTTTCGGCGTGGTGTCGATGTCTGCCGCCGCTTGGTAGTAGCGGGCACGGTGGGACAGATCTCCCTTGTTGGAAGTCTGCATCTCCACGTTAATAACCCGATTTTCATCTTTCAGGTACACATCCATGATGATGCCTTTGGCATTGGGGTCAATCTGGATGGCGTGGTGACTGGTGAGGAACTGGATTTTCCCCACTTTGACCTTGAGAATCATCTCAAGCAGGGTGCGGCAGAGCCTTTTGTTCCGCATGACCCTGGTGAAGATGAAATCGTCGGTGATGTCTAGGTCCTCCCAACGCTTGAATTTTGTGATGGTTTGATTCTCCATTCAATCTCCTGCAGAAAAAGCTTACATATAATTATTCGCTTTAAACGTGAAGAATTTGTCTTTTTTGCGGGAAAAAATTAAAAAAAATTAACAAAGAAGGGATTGAAAAAGACGCCTTTAGCCTAGCAACTTGTAATTGGTACTTCTTCCTCCAGAAGTGGGCTCTTTTTGGAGCAAACCTTTCTGAAGCAAATCCTGAATATCCCGCAATGCAGTATCGGAGGAACATTTTGCTATTTTCGCCCACTTTGAGGAGGTCAGGATGCCGAACCAGGTGTCACTGACGAGCCTTGTGAGCATCATTCTCTGGCGTTCGTTCAATGGAACATGTTCAATGGAACGCAGGAAGCTGTATTTTTTTAAGACAGCATCGGTCTGCTGCTCGCTCGAACAAATTGCCTTGAAAACGCAATGCAAAAACCATTCAATCCACTGAGTAACATCTAAGCTCCCCTTTTGAGTCCTTTCCAAAATAGTATAATACTCCGACCTTTCTACCACAATTTGATTTGACATACTGTAAAATCGGTAGGAAGTCTTATCACTTTGGCATAGAAGCATATCTGAAATGGTGCGTGCAATGCGGCCGTTTCCATCGTCAAAAGGATGCAGGGTGACAAACCACAGATGGGCAAGGGCAGACTTAATCAAACCATCCCCCTGTGGAGCATTTACCCAACGAAGAAAGGCCTCCATCTCAGAAGGAATCCTTTCTGCAGCGGGTGCTTCGTAATGAATCTTTTCGCGGCCAATGGCACCTGAAACAACCTGTACTGGATGCTTCCGATACGTGCCCACATCCACCTTGTACAATCCGCTATAACCTGTGGGAAAAAGACAGGAATGCCATCCAAAAAGCCGCTCCCTTGTCAGAGGCTTCTGATAATTTTGCGTTGCATCCAGCATCATCTCCACAACAGCCTCAGTATCCCTGCTGGAAGAAACAAGTCCCGCCATCTCCATGCCAAGTCTCCGGGCCACAGAAGAACGAACCTGCTCATGATTTAAAATATGGCCCTCAATTTCACTAGATTTGATAATATCCTTTGTAATGGTAAGCAAAATCTTATCATTTCTTTCAGAAAGCCCCAATTGCTCCATTTTGGTAAGCAACCTTCCCTGGGCAATATGACAGGCCTCCAGTACAGAGGCAACTGCATCTTGAGAAAAATTAAACCGAGGCCAACCCACTTGCTGATAAATATACATACTGTGATTGTATGAGTTGTGCGGTGAATAATCAAGCTAATCACCGCATATTTGCGGCGAAAACAGCTGAAGATGACAGCTGCTTCCATCCAACCTTTTCCCGATACGAAACTCCTTGATAACTCGCAAGATTGCAGGGCCGAATCGTTCCGCTTTTACGGTACCGATGGCGTAGAGATAAATCTGAGACAACAAGCTGTAAACTATTGGTTTTTCGTCAACCCCTGCACAACATCCAGTGGGAGACTGGTACCCTGTGCCACCTGTTCTGGGGATAATCCCATAGCGAGGAATTTTTTTGCCGTTTCCAGCTTGGTTTCGTAGGCTCCTTGCTCACGCCCTTGCTCCAAGCCCGTGGTAAGTCCTTCCTCAAAGCCGTCACGGCGCATGTCAGCCATTGTAATAGACCAAGTCATGTAGAACCTCCTGTAGTTAGGAGGGGACACCCCCTCTACTCAGAAGCGGTGCAAGGTGCTACGATATCTTGCACCTTGTCCCTCCTAAAACCACCCTTCGCTAGAAGCTTCGCACTGTTGTGCTTGCTGCGGGCTCCCCCAGCACCGCTTAGGTAGGGAACGACGGCTTTAGCCGGAAAATCGCGATATATTGAGCGATTTTAGCGAGTTTCGGTAGAGCCTCTGCGAAACCGCTCCTGCCCCTAAGAACCCCAGACAAAAGAAATTTCTGTAAATAATGATAAAATGCTTGCAATTTCTGGTCAAGGGATGAAAGCTTGGTAGCAGTTGTGTTCAAAAAGATGCGGAGGGAGCCGTAAACTAGCGGTTTTCTACCAGCTCCTGTACCTGAGAAACGGAAAGACTCAGCAAATCTGCAATTTCTGCAGGAGAGTCCCCCCGAGCAAGAAGCTTCCTTGCTGTTTCTAAAGCTTTTTGATGGACTCCACGTTCAATGCCTCGTTCGAGCCCGATAGAAAGGCCTTCTTCAAAGCCGTCTCGGCGCATGTCAGCCATTGTAATAGACCAAGTCATGTAGAACCTCCTTTCTTTAGGAGAGGACACCCCCTCTACTCAGAAGCGGTGGGTTTCCCCTCCTAAAACCACCCTTTCCCCCAGCACTGCTTAGGGGCTGCTTGCCCCTAAGAACCCCAGACAAAAGAGATTTCTGTAAGTAATGATAAAATGCTTGCAATTTCTGGTCAAGGGATGAAAGCTTGGTAGCAGTTGTGTTCAAAAAGATGCGGAGGGAACCGTCCTCCAACTTGAGCTGGTGGTCTGCTTCTTGGCAGGTGTACTGAAAGGTGTACCTGGGGAAATTCCTGTCAAATGGATCGAAAGTACAAATAAAAATAAGGATGTTGTCTGGTAAATCTGGGTACAGGCTGCTGGTTGGTGTGGTACTTACATCAGCAACACTTTGGTAGTAGCGACTTCTACGTGGTAATTCCTTCTTGTGGCCCGTTTGCATTTCCACGGTAATGATGCGGTTTTCATCCCGCAGAAAAACATCCATGATGATTCTCATGGAGTCTGGATCGGTTTTGTGTTCATCTTGGGCAGAAAGGTAGTGGATTTTCCCAATCCGCACATGGAGAATCAATTCCACCACCTGACGGCAAATGTTTTCATCGTGCATCACATGGGAAAAGATAAAGTTGTCGGTAAAGGTCAAACTTTCCCACTTTTTCTGCAATTCTTCTTCACTCAGCATTTGTGCCTCCAATAAAAGCTTTACATATAGTTATTCGCTTTAAACTTGGAGAATTTGTCTTTTTTGCAGAAAAAACTTCAAAAAAAACTAAGAAGAACATTTAGAAAAAACTTGATTACCCAAGCACCTCATTCATAACCCGAAGAATCAGTGGGCCGAATCGTTCCGCCTTTACGGTACCGATGCCGTAGATTTCTAGCAACTCTTGGTGGGAACGAGGCTTGCAAACTGCCAAGGCCGTGAGAGTAACATCGCCAAAGATAATGTAGGGTGGCACATCCTCGTCCTCGGCCAACCGACGCCGCAAATCCTTGAGCTTTTGATGCAATTCCTGTCCTACAATATCATCTTCAGCAAGTTTGAGCTTTTTTGCTTCTGATTTTTTCTTGTCCACCGTAAGAGCTGCCACACCAAATGCAGGACTCTTTTTTGCTGGCATAGCAGAAACAGAAGACACAGTCCCCGATCCACCAGTACTCGAAGTTCCAGACACTGGCTGGACAGAAGAATTTCCTCCTTCCACAGGCAACTTTACCACCTGTCGCTGACTCAGGGCTTCTTTTCCCATGGCAGTAATGGAAAGCACATTGTAATCCAAGGATTTTTTTAAGTAGCCGTATTCCACCAAGCATTCTGCAAGCTCATACCAAGTGTCACGATCTAGTTCACGACCGATTCCCCAAGTAGAAAGCTTTTCGTGACCGTTATCTAGAATCCGCTTTTGCTTGGAGCCCAGCAACACGTCAATCAAGTAGGTGGTGCCGTACCGCTGACCAGTGCGAATAATGCAAGACAAAAGTTTTTGAAAGGGAATGGTCATATCCTGCTCCGCTGGCGGATCAAAGGCACAGATATCGCAGCATTGGTTACTGTCCAAACCTCCATCAACAGGCTTTGCTTCCCCAAAATAGGACAACAAAAGCTGACGACGGCAACGGTGAGTAGTGGCATAGCGAATCATTTCCTGAAGCAATCGTTCTGCAGTGGCCTTTTCTTCCTCGCTTTTATCTTCCATAAAAAAACGAATCTTTCTGATGTCAGCGGCACTGTACAAAAGCAGGGCATGGGATAATTCTCCGTCACGGCCAGCACGACCAATTTCCTGATAATACTGCTCCAAGCTCCGTGGCAAATCATAGTGAATCACAAACCGCACGTTGGGCTTGTTGATTCCCATGCCAAAGGCCACGGTGGCCACCATAATCTGCACCTTATCACGAATAAAAAGATTTTGATGGTGAGTGCGCACCTCATCTGCCAAGCCTGCGTGATACGGCAACACGTTGTAGCCAGATTCCTTTAACTCTTGAGCCAGCTCTTCCACCTGCTTTCGGGACAGACAATAGATGATGCCACTTTCATCCTTGTGGGATTCCAGACATTTTTTCACCTGAACCAGGGGCATTTTTTTTGGCACCACCTCAAGAAAAATATTTGGTCGGTCAAAGCTGGCCAAAAAGGAAGCTGGATTGGTCATCTTTAGGCTGGAAACAATATCCTTCCGAACTGCTTCTGTGGCTGTAGCTGTCAGAGCAAGACAGGGACACTGGGGAAACAATTCCCGCACCTGGGCAATGGTTCGATAATCGGGACGAAAATCATGGCCCCACTGGGAAATACAATGGGCCTCATCGATGGTCAAAAGGGATAACTGACGGTGGCTAAAAAGCTGGGTCAGTCGCTCCGTTCGAGAAAGTCCTTCTGGAGACATATAAATCAGCTTCACTTCCCCACTGTGGATTCTGTTTAAGGCCGAAAAATATTCCTCCCGCTCTAGCACACTGCTCAGAAATACGGCAGGCACTCCAGCAGCTTCCAAACCTGCCACTTGGTCTTGCATTAAGGCAATGAGAGGAGACACCACCAAGGTAATGCCCTCCAGCATCAAGGCGGGAATCTGGTAGCACAAGGATTTTCCTCCACCAGTGGGCATGATTGCCAGGGTATCTCGTCCTGCCAACACGCTGGAAATAATGTCTAGCTGCAGGGAACGAAACTCATCGTAACCAAAAACTTCCTTTAGAACCTGCTGAGGAGGGGTGTCAATGGAATAGGACTGAAACTGAAAAAGAGAGGACATGCCTTGAGTATACCACAAAGGAAGGTGGGAAACTACAAAATAGCAGGGATTACCGTTCAAACCCCAGAAACCTTTTTAATTGCTTCTGGCTTGGTGTAAGTGCCATTCGCTGGGGACACAACAAGATGACAAAAGCTAAAAACCATTGTATATTTAAACGAGGAGGTAAAATATGGCTATTACAACAATAGAATTACAAGAAAATCTTTCCAAATACCTTATTTTGGCTGCAACAGAAGAAATCCTCATAACTGAAAATGGTAAGATCATTGCAATGCTTTCAAAACCTCATCAAGATAGAATTGAAATAGCCCAATCTCTTTTTGGCATCCTCCCTGCAGATATTACTCTTGAAGAATCGGAAAAAGAGAGACTTGCAGCAATATGAAGGTTCTCATTGATACAGCCATTGATTGCATTAAAGCAGTATCCTCCCCCATGAAAGACTATGAAGATGCAGTAATGTCAGAAACAGCATCGAGAAATGCTCTCGATTATATCATCACTCGTAATGTAAAAGATTATTCTCAATCAAAAATTCCTGTTTATATGCCAGAAAACTTTCTTCATCTTTTTTAAACACAAAAGAACTAACAGCAGGGATTACCCTTCAAACCCCAGAAATGTTTTTAATTGCTTCTGGCTTGATGTAATCCCCCTGTTACAATCACCCTAGTTTATAATAGACCACTGTCCAGTTATTTCCTTGGGAGCAGGAACCTTGGCAGGATAGCCAATGGCAGCACAACCGTAGACACCATGGTCTTGAGGAATACCAAATTCAGTTAAAATAGCACGAACTTCAGGATCGTCGTGGCAATCCTGTAACTGGTTAATCCATACACAACCAAGACCAAGATCCTGACAGGCTAGGTAGATATTTTCCATGGCACAGGCATTGTCCACTTCTCTATACTTACTATCCCGAAGATTAGATGTAATGATCAAAACTTGGGGCTTGTACATATTATAATAAGCTCCACGTTTTAGGGCAGACCCGACAGCAGTAGCAAGTTTTTGAATTTTTTCAGGATTTACCACTGCAACAAACTTCCACGTCTGTTTTCCCATTCCACTGGGAGCAGCTAACGCACAGTCTAAGATGATTTTTACATCTTCAAACTTTACAGCCTGTTCTGTAAAACTACGATGACTTCTGCGTTCCAAAATAGCCTTAATAACTTCGTACATAGTACCTCCGTTGTATATCGTAATAATAATTTTACACTGGCTCCATACCAATAAATGCCGTTACCGATTTTTCAGGAGCCATAACCAAGGAATTGGTGAGCGTAAGGCCAATTCTTTGGGTACAGGGCAGGATGGAAAAAAAGTGTCGCTGAATTTCCAAGCTTACATCTCCATACCCAGGACTAAAGCGTGAATGGAGCTTATAACCCTGAGCACCAGCTTCTTGTTCCAGCTGAGCGTTAAAGTTATCTAAGTAAGATTCAATAAACATAGCTCCAGCTGCCTGCATAATAGCCGCCTTTGCTGCATCTAGCTTGGTAAAGCGACGAATCAAATTATCTGCTAAAGGCCCAATGGTGGAAGCAATCAAAATCACCTTGCTGCATCCTGCTAAATTTTTTGCAAGATACTTGCTTTCAAACTGAATAGAACCAATTTTGATGAGGGGCAGCTGGTCTGTAACCTCTTCAGCAGGAAAATCGATTTCCAGAGGAAGACAGGTGTACACACTTTGAGCCTTCAGGGTGGAATGCATCTGCTGAACACAGGAGCTCACCAACTCTTGAATATCCTGAGGAATGCCCCCATCCTTTCCCAAAACTACAGAACGAGCAAAACCCATGTAGCGGTAGGTTTCGTCCATGTCCACAGGAACAGAGGTAGCATCCACCCGATGATGATAGATCACAGAATCTTCAATCATATTTCACCCTTAGCACACAGTCTTTGCGTCCGGCCCCACAATGTGAGACAGGTTTGCCTGAATCTGGCGGGCAACCTCTGGCTTATTCATGGAATACACGTGGATTCCGTTTACTCCGTTGGCAATCAAGTCAATGATTTGGTCCGTGGCATAGGCAATGCCCGCCTGGGTC
>JAGBXW010000103.1 GCA_017629095.1 Treponema sp.
GGTCCCGATTCAATCACCTTCCGCTTGATGGCTGACCAGAACGCTATGTTGGCTGGTTACCGCTCTGGAGATCTTCAGTTCATCCAGGACATGCCTGTTGATGAGGTTGCTGGTCTTTTAGCTTCTGGCGAGTTGGACATTGTTGACTACATCGGAACCTACTATGTTGTATACCAGACACAGAAGGCTCCCTTTGATGACTGGCGTGTGCGCAAGGCTTTCACCTTGGCAATCGATAGCCCCTATATCGTAGAGCAGATAACCCAGAGTGGTGAAGTTCCTGCTGCTGGTTTCGTACCTGCTGGTATCTATGATGCTGATCCTGCTGGAAAGGATTTCCGTACCACTGGTGGTAACTACTGGGAGATTCCTTCTACTGACGAAATCTATGCCAAGAACGTTGCTGAAGCAAAGGCTTTGTTGGCTGAAGCTGGTTATCCCAACGGTGAAGGCTTCCCTGTGGTAACATACTTGTACAACACCTCTGATGCTCACAAGGCTGTAGGTGAGGCTTTACAGCAGATGTGGCAGAAGGAACTGGGGGTAACAGTTCAGCTCCAGAATCAGGAATGGAATGCCTTCTTGGAGAACAGAAAGAACGGTGAGTACCAGATTGCACGTAACGGATGGATTGCCGACTACAACGACCCCATTTCCTTCTTGGATATGTGGATGACTGGTGGTGGAAACAACGATGCTCAGTACTCTGTTGCTGAGTACGATGCAGCTATTGCTGAGGCAAAGGCTTCTGCTGATCCTGCTGTTCGTATGGCTGCCATGCACAAGGCTGAAGATATTATTATGGGTCGTGACTGGGCTCTTGGTCCTATTTACTTCTACACCCAGAAGTACATGATGCAGAATATTGACGGTGCATTCTACACACCACTTGGATACTTTGTATTCAGCTACACTTCCAAGAACTAATTTCTTTTGAGTGAAAGGAGCCCTCGGTTTAAGCCGGGGGCTTTTTTTGTTTGAAATATTTTGAAACCATGGAGCCTTTCTACTATGCTTTAGGAGGGAGGTTTTGTATGGTTACCATTCATGACTTAGGAGAATATACCTTTTCTGCCTTGCTTCGCAACACCTTGGAAAAGTTTGGGGATAGGCCAGCCCTGTCTTTGGTACAGGATAAGCCCATTACCTACCATGAATTTCAGCTGATGATGAAGCGACTTGCCAGAGTCATGACAGCCAACGGCTTTGCTCCAGGAAAGAAGGTAGCAATCTTTGGCCAGGGAATGCCTCAGTGGGGTGGATTTTATCTTGCCACCGTGTGTCGTGGTGGCATTGCCATTCCCTTACTGCCTGATTTTACCACTAGTGAGGTGGAAGCAATTCTCCGTCATGCTCAAGTGGACATGCTGGTGGTAAGTAAGGCCCTCTATCCCAAGGTCAAGGACATTGAGGCTTCTGTTTTGCCAGTGATTATTACCATGGAGGATTTTAGTCCCTTGCGGGGAAAAGCTGCCAACATGAATCGAGGTTTTTTGCCCAAGCCCATTAAGGTGAAGGAGGATGACCTAGCCTCTATCATCTACACCTCTGGCACCACTGGTACTCCCAAGGGAGTGGAGCTAACCCACAAAAATCTTGTATGGACAGCTATCCAGTGTCAGACTATTCATCGTGTGAACAAGTACGACCGCTGCCTTTCCTTTTTACCTCTTTCCCACGTCTATGAATTTACCATTGGCTTTGTGCTTCAGATTCTCAACGGTAGCTGCATCTATTACTTAGAGCGTCCGCCCACCGTTTCCACCTTGTTGCCTGCTTTCAAGAAAGTTCGTCCTACCATTGTACTGAGCGTCCCCATGGTAATGGAAAAAATCTACAAGCATAAAATTCTTCCAGCCCTCCGTGGAACTCAAATCCGTCGATTTTTCCATAAGCTTCCTGTCACTGGCCGCCTCATGGACATTGTGGCTGGATTTCAGCTGAAAAAGGCTTTTGGAAGAAAAATCAGATTCTTTGGCATTGGTGGTGCCCGCCTTAACCCAGAGGTAGAGCTTTTTCTCAAGCGAGCTCATTTTCCTTATGCCATTGGTTACGGTCTGACAGAAACTTCTCCCTTGCTGGCAGGAAGCGGCCCTAAAAACACGATGCCAGGAACTGTGGGACCTGTGCTGGAGGGCGTGGAGCTTAGGATTCTGCACCCTAGCAAGCAAACTGGTATTGGTGAGGTAATTGTTCGTGGCCCCAATGTCATGAAGGGCTACTATCGTGACTTTCAGCTTACAGACAAAGCCTTTACCACAGAACGTGATTCCTGCGGCCCAGGCTGGTTCAAAACCGGGGACTTGGGGCTTTTGGAAAATCGCCATGGTCGTCCCTGGCTTTCACTCAAGGGCCGCTCCAAAAATATGATTTTAAGCTCCTCTGGGGAAAATATTTATCCTGAGGACATTGAGTTTGTGCTGAACCAGCATCCCATGGTGGTAGAATCTTTAGTGGTGGAAGGAGCTCAGGGAGGTTTAGTGGCCTTGGTAAAGCTGGCAGAACATGCTGCCTCTGCTATGGGACAGGCCTTGGGCCATGCAGTTCACGAGGTAAAGGAAGATTTCTTGTACAAGCGGGAGGAGCTTTTGTCAGAAATCCAGTACTTTGTGAATAAGCGAGTGAACAAGAATTCCCGCATCGCTTCAGTTCAGAGGGTGGAAGACTTTGAAAAAACTGCCAGCCAAAAAATCAAACGGTACTTGTACCACCTCCACCCCACCCACAGCAAGGGGTGAGGGGGAAGAGAATTTGTAGGTAGTGGTTAGTTGGCAGATTTGAGCTTATCGTCAGTAATTTCTTGTTCTATATCTGGATTCTCGTTCATGAGGGAGATCATGGCTTCTATCTGGGACTGTACAAAGGCTGGCTCCTTTTCTTCAAGTCCTAGCTTGAGTTTTTCCCCGATGAGATTCATTTGTTTTAGCTGGTCTGCTGTATGTTCCGCCACTTTCTGCTTGTACCGTTCTGTATCCTGCTGTATCTCGGCGATTTTTGCCTCGGTCTGAACATCCATTTCCTTGATACGGTTTGTTGTGGCTTGTATTTGCTGCTGAAAGGCTTCCCACTTTTGACGTAAATGTGAATGATGATTATTAGGTGTTGACTCTGATTTATCCATATTTAACATCCTATGATTTTCAAAATGATGCCAGAGAATGTGTTCAAGAGTTCCTTCCGTTCCTCAAAAGTCAATTCTGCCTTGTTCAACTGCCCTTCAAAAGTTTGCTGAACTAGGACCATTCCACCTGATTTAAGTTTTAGGTTATTTTCCTCTTTTGCTAGATATGCTGTCAATTCAGCATTGATTTGAGCAATTCGCACCTTGCGCTCGTTGCGGTTTGTACTGCAGGTAGTAATAGCCTGAAACAAGCCTCCTGAAAATGATTCGAATTTGCTTAACGCCGCTGCGGGAACATTTGCTCCAGTGGTTGTCATAATCTCGTTTAACATAGTGTCCTCCTAAATAAATCTATCTTTTTCTTTAATAACTAGAAGAATATAAATCTTTTTTTCTTGGGTAAAACATAGGTTGCTGCTAGTTCTTGAATAGCGAGAAATGCTTTGCTTCTCAATTCTAAATCATTGTGTAACTTTAACAGTTTTTGATAAATTGGCTTGATTCTCAATATTTCTTGCTCCACTTTGTTTGTTAAAGACTTAAGTTCCGCTATTTTTTCATTTGCTGCAAGATTTGCTCCTAGTGTTCCGAGACCAGGAATAATGTTGAGAATGAGAGCTGCTGCGGTTGTTGTAGTATTGTCTAGTGTTGTGTCCTGAAAAGATGCTGCATCGTCACCAAGGACTTGTAAGTATCCTTTTAACTCATAATCTAAATCTAGGTCAGTTTTTAAAATTTTCAAAGCTTGTTTTTGGTTTTCAGATAACTTGGTATTATGGTTGTATAATTCTGTTAATATACGTTTGTTTTTTCTTTTAAAGCGTAGCCATTCTTTCTCGCCTTTTAAGAATTCAGGTATCTTGTTTTGTAGTTTCTGGATCTCTTTTACAAGATAATTATGAGTATTTACTAAATCTTGGTAAATGTCACCTGCCTTATCTACTCGACTGGCCGCTCCCAATGTCACTACGTTCAATAATCCTCGTGAAAATCCCATTCAAATCCCCTTTTTGAGTCAAATATTACAATACTTTGATATTTATAATGTGTCAAGTATATCAATACAATAATCAAAAATATATTGACTGGAATAGATTGTGTTGAATGAACGGATAAAACAATTGCGACTGGAGCGGGGTTTGAGTCAGGTTGACCTTGCACGGCAGCTTTCAGTTTCCAAGCAGAGCGTGTCTAACTGGGAAAATGACAATATTCTTCCCTCCATAGAAATGTTAGTAAAATTGTCCCACATTTTCTCTGTCAGTACAGATTTTTTGCTGGGTGAGGATGATAGGTTGTACCTTGAGATTACTGGTTTGAATCAGACTCAGCTAACCCACATACAACAGATAATTGATGATATTAGGGGAGCGTAAGATAAGAGACTGATGGTACTATTTAACAAAAAGATTCAAATCTTCGGCTTTTACGGTTATAACCGTAAGTCAATGTCAATTTAAAATATTTTACGGCTATACCGTAAAATATTTTAAATTTCAGGGAAAAAGCAACTAAAACGCACAAGACTACACAAAGATTTTTTGAATCAATTCCTTGAACACTTCTCCACGGTGGAATTCGTTGGAAAAAAGTCCAAAGGAGGTGGCTCCTGGAGAAAAGACAACGGGGAAGAAGTCTGGCAGTTTATCCTTGTATTGTCGTGCTGTCCAAGCGGCACTTGATTCCAGACAGACCTTTAGATCATGGAGCAAAAGTCCCAGGGTTTCGTAGGGGCCTCGAAAAGGAATTCCTTCTTGCACCAGCAGGGGAACAAGCTTGTTGGTGGCAGTTCCCGGCAAGAGGTGAATATTTGCTGGGGGATTTTCTTTGATTTTCTGGACAAAATCTGTAAAGTCCAGTTCCTTGTCGGTTCCACCACAAATTAACTGCACTGGAGTGGAAAAGGCTTGAGCCGCTGCTACAGATGCCTCTGGAACTGTGGCGGCTGTATCGTTGTAAAATCGATATTCCAGTTGTGTGGCATTGTCCTTCAGTATAATATGC
Source organism: Treponema sp. (assembly GCA_017629095.1). Taxonomy (GTDB): domain Bacteria; phylum Spirochaetota; class Spirochaetia; order Treponematales; family Treponemataceae; genus Treponema_F. The sequence goes on from JAGBXW010000103.1 coordinate 5,126, forward strand.
CAGCGGTGGAAATATTCCAGACGATGGGGAATTCCTGGCCACAAAGATAAGACATTGAGAGTTTTCTGTGGTGGTACTTGAATTAATGATAAAACAAGAGCTGCCATCAAGGCATTTTGCTTTGAATGAATGCCGGGTACCAGAAGTGAGTCTAGCACCTGTTGTGGCTGTCTGCTTCCCGCTACATTGGTGGCAAAGCTGGGGAATTGCTCGGTAGGCAGTGAAACCCAACCTCTTCCTGCTGCATCAAGCCACCCTCCCTGGGCAAACCCACCTTGAGTTTGAGGATTGGTGGAATAGCGAATTACATTTCCTTTTGTTTCCGAGGCAAATACATCTCCCCAGCTATCAGTTCCACAAATTGTCCACTGGCCGGGAGTCTGGTCTGCATAAATCAGCTTTTTGTCTGCCACATAATTTTCCATAGAGCCATACCAGTTCTGATGGTCTGGAACGATGGTGGTAATGAGGGCAATTTTTGGCTTCAGAACCCCACGACCACGTAAGTCTGCCAACTGCCAGCTGGAAAGTTCCAGTACCACAGGGGTTGCTTCACTTGTTTCCTCCAAAAAGGAGAGGGGGCTTACGGTGATGTTGCCTCCCAAAAAGGCATTAAAGCCAGCTGCCTTCAGGCCATAGTGAATGGCGCTAACGGTGGAGGATTTTCCCTTGCTACCAGTTACCGCAATAATGGGAGCCTTGGTGAGACTCAAAAAAATGGAAAGATCTGTTTCAATGGTCTTTGCCAAAGCGAGGTATTTATTTCCCTGAATCTTTACTCCAGGATTTTTGATGACAATGTCGGCTGAAGAAAAGTCTTCTTCCTTGTGGCCTCCCAGAATAAATCTGAGCCTTCTGCCGTATTTTCTCATTTCTGGCAAGAGTCGGTTCAAGGTGGGAGCCAGTTGTTCCTTTGTCTTCATATCAGTGACGGTAACAAGGGCTCCATGCTTTAGCAAAAATCGTACCGTGGCCTCACCACCACCGTTGAGTCCCAGTCCCATGACGGTAATACGTTTTCCTGCAATGTCTTCAAAAGCGGTAATACTGCACCCAGGCGGGTAGAAATGTGGATTGCTCATGTTAGCTCCTGCTTGTTTGAAGGGAATTTCGCTGTTGATGGCGATCAAGTCCCTGCTGAATAATCACGTCCAGCAGCTGGCTGTATTCCAGTCCTGCTGCTTGGCACATTTTGGGGAACATGCTGATGGAGGTAAAGCCTGGCATGGTGTTGATTTCGTTGAGGTAGAGCTTGCCACTGTCCTTGTCTAGGAAGAAGTCCACCCGTGAAAGGCCTGTACAATCAAGGGCCTTGTAGGCTTGCATAGCCATGGAACGGATGTTGTCCTGGAGCTCCTGAGTTAACTCAGCTGGAATAATGAGTCTCGCTCCATCTGGGTCGTTGTACTTGGCATCGTAGTCATAAAACTGATGGGTGGGGGCGATTTCTCCAGGAAGATAGGCTCTCACCTTGTTGACATCAAGTTCAGTTTGGTACAATTCAGCCTTCAACTCATCTAAAGAAAGGTGTTCCTTGGCTTCTTCGTCCTTGGCCAGTGCAGAAAAATCAGCTCCATTTCCCGTAACGGAACACTCGATTTCTCGTGGATTCAAGGCTGGTTCAATAAGCACCTTGTAATCCCACTTAAAGGCTTCCTGTAGGGCTTCCTTTAACTGCTCAAAGTCCTTGGCCTTGGCTGCTCCCACGGAGCTCCCTGCACTACAAGGCTTTACAAAAAGTGGATAGCCAAAGTCCTGTTCTGCAGATGCTATCAGTTTTTGCAGCTTTACAGAATCCCATTCTGTTTTTACCACATCGCCACTGTGGAGACACAGGTGGGGCAGCACGGGTAAGCCTGCATTCCGCCAAAGGGCCTTGGTAATTTCCTTGTCCATGGAAACTCCGCTGGAAATGCAACCACAACCAGTGTAGGGAATGGAGGCCATATCTAAAAGTCCTTGGATGGTGCCATCTTCTCCGTAAGTTCCGTGAAGTACCAGAAATGCAGCATCGATTCTGATGTTTACAAAAATATTTCCAGCACCAGCCACACGGATTCCATTGGTGCAACCTCCACCGGGAACAATCATTACCTCACGGTGTCCATCCTGCTGAATCTCCAGCAATGCATCTTCTTGTTCACGGATGTGGCCGATTTGGGTGTGGTCTTGGTAGAACCAGCGTCCTTCCTTGGAAATGCCAATGAGGGTGATGTTGTATTTTTCTTTGTCCAGATGACGTACGATAGAAGTAGCAGATACAATGGAAACTTCATGCTCTCCTGAACGACCGCCGTAAATAACTGCAATATTCATGTTCACTCCTAACTCTGATTTGACTTTTTGCTTCAAGTCTATTTTTTTACAAAGCCCATTTCTGCTAAAGCAGTTCTAGCCTCGGCAATTTCATCGTAGGGCATGACAAAATCTTTGTAAATAATGGAATTTTCGTGGGCCTTACCTAAAAGCAGCACTAAATCCCCCTGTTGTGCCTGGGCAAAGGCAGTGCGAATAGCTGTTTGCCGATGGGGAATAATCAAAAGCCCAGAAGCTGCATCCTGCTTTCCTTCCTGCCTGCAGCCCACTGCAATGTCCTCCAGCAACGCCACGGGATCTTCTCCACGGGGGTCCTCGTCTGCTAGGACCACTACGTCACACCAGTGGGCCGCAATCCGCCCCTGCTCAGGTCGCTTGGTGGTGTCCCGCTCTCCTCCAGAGCCAAAAATCACAAAGATTTTGCCAGTAATTCTTTGTCGTAGGGGAGGAAAGATGGTTTCAAAGGAGGAAGGAGTGTGGGCATAATCTACAATTACCTCAAAGGGCTGACCGCAATCAACCACAGTCATGCGGCCTGTTACTGGCTCCAAGTATTTTGCCTGCTCCACAACTGCTTCTAGGGGAAGATTGGTGGCGGTGGCTACTGCCAGTGAGGCAGCCATAATGTTATATGCATTGAAGGCTCCGCTGGTGGGAGCTTCTACTGCCAATTCTTTTCCTTCCAAAGCAGGAATGGTACCCTTCATGGTAAAGCTGATGCCAGAACCATCCTGCCCCACGCCAATGTTGGTGGCCTCCACAAAGGGTATGGCTGGTGGGTTTTCTGCTACAGATTCTTTGCCTCGGCCTGCTTCTCCCTGGCTGGTAAAGCCCATAACGGGAGACTTTGTGGCCTCCACAAAGTAACTGGCAGCTGGGTCTTCTAGGTTTACAATACCAAAGGCAGGAACCTGCCGCTCCTGGCCACCGATGATTTTCTTGTGATTATGCTTATCTAAGGCTCTAAACAAGTTAGCCTTGTCGTCACGGTACTGCTGGTAGGTTCCGTGGAACTCCAAGTGCTCCTGGGTTACGTTCATCCACAAGGCACCATCAAAGAGCACATTGCCCAATCGGTTGGTTCTGGGGGAAAGGCCGTGGGAGGAGGATTCCACCACCGCATATTCACAACCAGATTCTACCATTTCGTATAGCTGCCGCTGAACAATAGGAGCCTCTGGTGTGGTTTGATGTTCTGGGTTTGCAATGGCATCTCCACCCAAGGAATATTGTACCGTGGAAATAAAGCCTGCCTTTTTTCCCATTCGTCGCAAAAGCTGCCACACAAAGGAGACGGTGGAGCTTTTTCCTTCAGTTCCCGTTACTCCAATTACAATGAGTTTGCGGGAAGGAGAATCATAAAAACAGTCTGCAATGGGAGACATGGCAAAGCGAGTATCTGGAACCTGTACCAAAGGCGGCACTGGTAAGCCTTTTTGCTTTCTTTGGGAAAGTGCTGCTTCTACCTGAGAAGGAAGCTGATCTTGATATAAAATTGCCGCCGCACCCTTTTCTATGGCTTGGGGAATAAAATTGTTTCCGTGGACGTGGGTTCCTGGCAAGGCAAAAAAGAGACTACCTGGTGTAACAGCACGGGAGTCAAAACATAAATTCTGTATCAGGGTTTTTCCCTCTGATTCTGTTACGGTGATGGGTGTTGAAAGGGGCTTTTCAGTGGTGCCACCATTCAATGATTCAATAAGGTATGAAAGGATTTTTTCCATAAGAAAGGAGTATAGCAGGATTATTCTAATTGTAAAAGTGCTATTCTGTGATATAATGGGGTACAATTATTTTCAAGGAGGATAATATGAAAAAAATGCTTTTCGTACTAAGTATTTTGTTCTGCTTTGGAGCCGTACTGTGGGCCAAAGCTGGTGATACGATGTATGTAAATGTAGAAGAGGCAGAACTTAAATCTGGTACAGGATTTTTTGCTGCTGGTGCTGGTTTTTTGCCCTACGGTGCTAAGGTGACAATTCTGCAAGAATCTGGCAAATGGATAGAAGTGAAAAGTCTGGACAACAGCAAGGTTTCTGGTTGGCTTCCTGCTTCTAGTCTCACTAAAAAAAAGATTCTTGCTGATGATAGCCTCAATCGTGTTTCCGCTTCTGCAGATGAGTTGGCTCTGGCAGGAAAGGGATTTTCTGCTGAAGTAGAAGCTCTGTATACTACGGAGTCAAATGCTGCTATTTATCGAATGGTGGATGATATTGAGTCAACTCCCATTGATAAATCTGGACTTTTGGAATTCATCCAGCATGGAAAACTGTCTGACGGTTCAAGAGGTGAGAAATGAAATTTATTAAGATTTTTCTATTATGTTTAGTTATGGCCGTGGTATTTTCCTCTTGTGCCGTGATGAAATCTATGGGTGGCTTAGCCGCTGCTGTTGGTGATATTACAGGAAATGATAACTTAGCTGCTGTGGGAGATTCTGTTGCTGCCGTGGCAGAAGCAAGTGCTCCTATTTCTCCCGAACAGGAGTATTATATTGGCCGTTCTGTTACTGCATCTTTGTTAGGCTCCTACAAGATGTTCCACAGTCCAGAGCTCACCAATTACGTAAATATGATATGCCAGGTTTTGGCCCTGAATTCCCAGCGTCCCCAGTTGTATAAGGGATATTACGTGGCGGTACTGGATACAGACCAGATTAATGCCTTTGCTTCCTCTGGAGGTCATATTTTGGTAACTCGTGGTTTGTTGGAATGTGCCACCAGTGAAGATGCTCTGGCAGCAGTTCTTGCCCATGAAATTGCTCACATTCAGTTGCAGCATGGAATCAAGGCCATTAAAAGTGACCGCTGGACAAATGCAGCCTTAACAACAGCAACTTCTTCCCTCACTGTTTTGTCAGATGGAGAGATGAAGGATGTAATCGATGCCTTTGATGAATCTGTTAACGGTGTTATTACTACCATGGTAAATACAGGGTATTCCCAGTCTCAAGAGTACGATGCTGATGAAACAGCATTGGAAATTATGGCCGCTGCAGGATACAATCCTCATGCCATGAAAGAAATGCTGAATGAGTTAAAGGTTCGTCAGCCCAAGTCTTCTGGTGGATTTGCATCTACCCATCCTTCTGCAGATAAGCGGCTCAAAAATGTAGAAAAAAAATTGAAGAAATATGCTGCAATTTCAGTGCCTGAGACACGAGTCGCTCGATACAATCATATGATGGCTATTTATTAAGGAGTGAATATGGGGAAGGAACATACAAGAGTTAAACATCACCTCATTCGTGTGGCTTCCATTGTGGTGTTGTGTACCGTGGTGGTTCTGTTGTTGGAAGGCTTTTCTCTTTTTCAACGTCCAGAAAATATGTTGTATGACAGTCGCATGGTTCGTACTGCTCCTTCCCATCGCCCCTCAGATGAAATCGCTGTAATCTTGCTTGACCAAGATAGCCTAGACTGGGCCCAACAGGAGTTTGGCTGGTCTTGGCCTTGGCCTCGCAGTGCTTACGGCGATATCGTTTCTTATTTTAACCAGGGCGGGGCGGCTTCTGTGGCCTTTGATGTGCTTTTTACCGAGCCCTCCGTCTACGGTCCCCAAGATGATGAGGCCTTTGCCCAAGCCTGTGCTGACTATGGCCGTGTGGTACAAACTGTTTATTTTGATACAATTCAAGGGAATGCCTCTCATTGGAATGAATCCTTCCCTGAGCCTCCCCTCAAAAATGAAAAAAATCCTGACAATTTTTCTACAGCTGGTGATTCTGCCACTACTGAAAACTTGCTCTTTCCCATAGATTCTATCGCTGCTTCTGCTGCGGTGTTAGGAAATATTACAGGTTCTTCCGACTGGGACAAGGTAATCCGCCGAGCCAAAGCCTATCGTTCCTTCCAGTCCTATCTGGTACCTACCTTGGGGGTGTCTTCCTTCTTCGCTGCTGGAGAAGAGGGGCCCGACCCAGCGTTGGAGCCAGTTGAAGGCCGACTGTTGCGGTTCCAGCCTTCCTTAGAAAGTTATGTCCCCTACAGTGCGGGGCAAATCCTCCAAAGCTATTACGCCATTCTCTCTGGCCAAGAGCCCTTGCTGGAAAGTGAAATGTTCCAGGATATGTACGTATTCTTTGGATTTTATGCACCTGGTCTCTTTGATATTTGTACAACCCCTGTTTCCACCGTCTATCCTGGAGTTGGAGTTCACATTACCCAGCTGGATAATTATCTGCAAGATTCCTTCCTCAATCCTGTTTCCTTCCCAATGAAGATTACCTTGGTGGTGGTGCTTGCCCTGTTGGGAGCTATTCCCCTGTCACTGGGAGAGATTTTAGGGCTTCACAAGTTAAATGTGCTTATTTCTGTGGCCTCTGTGGTGATTTCTGCCTTGCTTTTTGTGTTGCTTTCCTACGTTGCATTTAATGGGGGATTTGTCCTTCCCATGATGCCTCCCTTGGTGGCTCTTTTACTGTCCTTTTTCTCTGCCATGCTTGTTTCCTACCGACAAGAAGGACGGCAACGACGCTACCTTAAGTCTGCCTTCCGTCATTACTTAAGTCCTGCTGTTATCGACACCCTGATTGCCCATCCCGAAAGCTTGGTGCTGGGGGGCGAGCGTCGTCATATCAGCATTTTCTTTTCTGATGTACAGGGCTTTACCAGTATTTCTGAAGGATTAAGTCCAGAAGAACTGACCTCCCTGCTGAATGATTATCTTTCCCAGATGACAGATATTTTGCTTGAATCAGGAGGCACCATCGACAAATACGAAGGTGACGCCATCATTGCCTTTTGGAGTGCTCCCGTAGAGCTTCCTGATCACGGACGGCGGGCGGTAGAAGCTATGATTCGCTGTCAGGAAAAGCTCTCTGAATTGCGTCCTGAATTAGAGCAGCGGGCAGGCCGTCCCTTTTACATGCGAGTTGGCATTAACACTGGAGATGCGGTGGTGGGTAACATGGGAAGCTCCAGTCGCTTTGACTACACTATGCTGGGAGATTCTGTAAATCTCGCTGCTCGCTTGGAAGGTTTGAACAAGCAGTTTGGGACATATTCCATGTGCAGTGCCGCCAGTAAGGAAGAAGCCCAAGAGTTTGGAACGGAGCTCTGCTTCCGAGAATTGGCTCGTGTGGCTGTGGTGGGAAAAAAGGAAGCGGTAACCGTGTTCGAGCCCATGACAGCCACTGAATATGCTGGGCGAAAAGCTATTTTAGAAGCCTTTTCCCAGGCTCTACAGCTTTTTTATCATGGTAAATTTCAAGAATCCTTGGTAGCCTTTTCTGCCATCCAAAATGATGATGCTCCTGCAGCCCATTACGTGGCAAAGTGTCAGGAATTGCTGGAAAATCCCCCTGATATGAGTCGTTGGGAAGGTGTGTGGGTGGCTACTTCAAAATAAGTCTATTTCTGACAGTACAATGGCAAGGAAGAGAAGGATGCAGCCTACAATCATGGTTGGAGTCAAGGTTTCTCCTAGGAAAATCCATGAAAAAGCTACTCCAAAGAAGGCTTCCAAGGACAAGATAATTGCAGCCACGGAAGTATGGGTATATTTTTGGCAAATATTTTGTAGTAAAAAGGCCACTAAGGTGCTAAAAATTCCTAAGTACAAGATGGAAAGCAAGGTTCTTGTATTTGTTAATTGCTCAAGGGGAGCTGGCCCGTCTAAGAAGGGGGCTAAAATCCAAGACAGAAGGGCTGCTGTTGCCAGTTGCACTATGGTCAAGAGAATTGCATCTTCTGTAGCATTGTAATGTGCGATAAAAATAATTTGCAACGCAAAGAAAATACCACAAAACAAGGTCATTACATCTCCCTTGTTCATGATCAAGCTATCCTGCAAGGTTAAAAGAGCCACTCCCACCAGTGCCAGAATGGAGGCAATGATAATGCGGATTCCTGGGAACTTGCGGGTAAAGAGCCAGAGAATCAGTGGCACGAAAATAACGTACACGGTGGTGAGAAAGGCGTTTTTTCCTGCTGTAGTGTACTGAATTCCAATGGTTTGCAGCAAATAGGCCAAGAAAAGACAAAGTCCAATAATTCCACCATGAAGAAGAATAGAAGGATTTATTTTTTTTATTTTTTTTACGCAGATTAGGGTCAAACCTATTGTGGCAATGGTAAAGCGAAAGGCCATCATATACACTGGAGGCACTGTATCAACAGTATCCTTCACAACTACAAAGGCAAAGCCCCAAATAGCAGTGGTAATGAGCATTCCTAAGGAAGACAGTATAGCAATAGTATTTTTTCTCAAGTCCTGTTCCTTTTTCTAAAGTTTTGTATCTGTAAACTATATCTGTAATATCTCGAATTTGCAATGATAGATAGGTGAATAAAGCTGTAATAGCTTCATTAAAATGCAAGTATTTCAACGATTTGCAAAAATACGTAAAAAACTCAAAAACTTGCAATTAAACGTAATAAATGTATTGATTTTCTTTTCGATTTGTAGAATACTATGGACAGGAAGTTATTATGACACAGAATGAAAATATGTCTTTGAACCCCTTTATTCGTTTTTGGGGCGTGTTGGTATTCTGCTTTCTCTTTTTAACACTTTCCATCCTGTCCTTGGTTCTATTCCATACAGAGCCTTCTATTTCTGTTCAGGATGTTGACAAGACAGGTGCTACAATTGCAGAAATACCCATGATTGAAGATTTGGTTCCACAAGATGACTCAAGCCTTCCTGTTATAGAAGTTTCCTTTGTTGAAGAGGCTCCAAAAAAAGAAGTGCCTTTTTTTGTGGAAGATGTAAAGGATTCCTTTGGAATTGAAGTAGTTGATTTTGGAAAACAGTTGGATGTAGGGCTAGAATTGTATCGAGCCCTTCCCACAAGAACAGCAGTGGAATGGTTTTATACCAATGTAACTGGTGATATGGATGTAGCTTTGGCAATCCTTCGGGAAGCAGACAAGAACAACATTCCATTATCCTTGGCTTTTTCTTTGGCTTATACAGAAAGTCGCTATAAGCCACGGGCCTTGAATAAAAACACCAACGCTTCCATTGACCGTGGCGTTTTCCAGTTGAACAACAAGTCCTTTCCTGCATTGGTAGAGGCCGACTTTTACGACCCCTACGTTAGTGCCAAATACGGACTGTCCCATTTGCGGTTCTGTCTTGATACAGCCGGAAACGAGGTTTCTGCCTTGGCCATGTACAATGCAGGAACAAACCGTGTTCGCAACAACGGGACACCACAAACCACTTTGAACTATATTTCCAAAATCCAGACATACCGTCAGGGTTTGGATAATTTGTTTATGTCCGAAGTGGTAGCGGTTTATACCCGCACCGGCGATTCCGCCATTGCAATGTTAACAAAATAGGAGAGTCCCTCCTCCTGGACTACCTCCTGAACACACTCTAAGCCTTGGGATGTGGGAAATTCTACCATCACAGAATTTCCTCCACCCAAGGTTTTTTTTATGCTTTCCTGAAATTGTTTTTTCAGTTTGTCTTTGGAAAGAAAGACTGATAAAAGCTTTTGTGGAGGTTCCATTGTCAAAAGGGTGATTACCTTGGAGGCTTCTCCATCTACATCAGGAATGACGCCTCCCTCTTTTTGCAGGGCATGGGCTTCATGGTTATTGTAGGTGGGAGAAAATTTCCAAGTAGAATATTCTCCCGTACACATGGCTTCTGCAAGGAAAAGATAGTGACTATGTTTTTTTTGAAAGGCTGCAATAAATTTTTTCTGAAAGGGTTTAAGACAATCATTTTCAAAAGATAGAGGAAAGAGTTCCAGTGCCTTTTCATCTCCAACTTGACCTTCTGCCATAATGCCAAATCCCACCACCGTCTTGCAGTCCTTTACTCTGCGGGCAGTGTGTTTCATGGCAGCGATATAATGTTCCTGTAAATAATCTTGGATAGTATCTCCTTCCACCAAGGTATTGGGAGCCAGTTTGTTTCCTGCCCAAAACAAGCTATACATCATTGTTTGCTTTTGCTTGTTGTCTAAGGCTTCATCTATGGAAGCTAGGGGGACTGTCCAAGCTGGAGCTCCATATCCACCAAGGCTAGAACTCCAGTCCTTCATCACTGGCTCCAAAAACACCAAGATTCCTGCCTCCTCAGCCTTTTTCAACAAGGTTCGCAAATCTGCAAGGTAGGCTTCGTTGTACTGGTCTGGAGCTTCTCCTTCTATATCTTCCCAGAGAATTTGCCAGCGAAGCAAGGTTGTATTGTGTTTTTGTAATGTGGCAAAAAAGGCATCAGCTTGGGAAATACTGGGAATAGGAAATTCTTTCGAGTAGGGGGAAATAGTAACTCCTTGAAAAATTCGTTTTTTCCCTTGGCTGTCAACAATAGCTCCTTCGCGGATTGAAATGATGGGTTCATGCTTCATGACCTGCTCCTGTATAATTTCTCTGTGAATACAAAAATAGACCACCTCAAGAAAATCTTGGACAGTGGTCTATCTTGCGATTGTATCGTTGTAAAGCATAGAATGCTTATTCTGTCAAAATCTTGATAACCTGAGCTTTATCAGTGGTATTCAGAATTTCCTGTCTCTTTTCAGCACTCTTGAACAGGAGACTTACTTCTGCAAGGAACTGGAGATGAGGTCCTGTCTTGTTGACTGGAGAGAGTGTCATGATAAAAATCCGACAGGGCTCCTGATCCAGCGAGTCAAAGTCAACAGGATTATCGGAAACACCGATACAGGCAACGAGATCAGATACGGTGTCTGTCTTTCCGTGAGGAATGGCAATTCCATGCTTCATACCAGTAGACATTTTCCGTTCACGATCAAGCACACATTCTCTAGCGGCATCCTTATCTGTAACCTTTCCAGCAGAAATCAGGATGTCTAGCATCTCATCAATAATTTCTTCTTTTGTTGTGCCTTTGAGATGCAAATTAACAGTCTCGGGTGTTAATACAGTTCTTAAGTTCATAAAATCAGTTTATGCCGACTTGAACGAAAAGTCAAGAAAAAAACTAGATTTTCGTTAAAATTTCCCCTTCTTTCTGATATACTTGAAATATGACAAACACAGATAAATTTCTTGCGGATATAAAGCGTATCATCAAGCGGAATAGGGCCGATGGGGCAAAGTATGATGCTCTGGCATGCTGTCGTCAAGTGACAGAACTTTTTTCTTCTTACAATAAGGATTTAGGTGACTTACCTCATTCCATTGGTGATTACTGGTTCAAAGAATATATTGTACCCAGTACCCAGTTGGAAGAAGAGCCCTCCCTTCAGCATCAAGATTGGCTGGCAGATGTGCTGGAATTTTTAGCAGGGGAGGAAGGGGAATTTAAATCTATTACTTCAAAGGATTGGATTACTTTGCGGGATCTCATTAATTATGAGGCAGAGGATTTACCTGTGGAGGTGCTTTCGTCTCTCATGGGGGTATTGCTGGAGAGGGGAGTGCTGTAAGTGGCAGCTGTGGCGAAAAATCTTTGTTCTCCAGAAAGTTGTGCAACTTTGTATGAAGCTTGTCGCCTGTGTCCACGGAATTGTGGAGCTCCCAGAACAGCTGGCCCTGCTGGATTTTGCCAGGAACCAGCTTCTGTTCGGGCTGGTGTGGCCTGCCTTCACTTTGGGGAGGAGCCCCCCATTACCGTGCATGGTGGTTCTGGTACCATTTTTATTTCAGGCTGTAATCTCGGTTGTGCCTTTTGCCAAAACTATCAGATTTCTCAACAGGGGATGGGTGCCGATTTAAGCACTAAGGATTTTGCCAAGGTATGCCTTGCCTTGGAAGCAGCGGGAGCAGAAAACATCAACATTGTAACGGGAAGCCACACAGTTCCTGCCATTGTAGCTGGATTAACGGAGGCTCGGTTACAGGGAATGAGCTTGCCCATTTGCTGGAATTCCTCTGCCTACGAAAAGGTGGAAGTTTTGAAGCAGCTACAGGGATTGGTGGACATTTGGCTTCCTGACTTTAAAACCATCAATTCAGAAACAAGTGCAGCCTTGTTTAAGGCAAAGGATTATCCTCAGCGGGCCCAGGAAAGTATTCTGTTCATGGTGGAAAACAGTCCCTTGAAGCTGCAACAGGTGAAGGGCCGTGATAAAATGCTACAGGGAGTGATTGTACGCCACCTATTTTTGCCTGGTCATTTTGAAGACACTCTACTGACCTTGGAGTGGCTCAAAAAGCATGTAGACGAAAAGGCTTATCTTTCCCTTATGTCTCAGTACACTCCCGTTCCCTTTGTGGAGGAGGAAGAAAAACTTTCTCGCAGGCAAACTCAATTGTTGGCTCTAGAAAATAGATTAGTTTCTCAAGATGAATTCCAGGATTTACAGGATATTTTAGAAGCCTTTGATTTTAAGTATTTGTTCTATCAGGAATTGGTGGAAGATACGGAATGGTTGCCAGACTTTAATCGAGTGCAACCCTTTTCCTATGAGCTGGCAAAACCTGTGTGGCATTGGCGTGAGGGCTTTGTGTAGGTGTTGGCTTATAGCTCCTAAGCTAGTCATGGAAGGGATTGTATGGTACGATAATTTAAAATGAGATGGGGATTTTGTAGAGTGTGGAAATCCCCTTTTTACGAGTGTATTTCTGTACGGGTAGTTGTGATGAAAAAGTTGAGTTCTTGTAAAGGCATTATTGCTGTCATTTTGTTTTCCTTGATTCTGACTTGTTTTGCTGGTTGTCAGTTGTGGTACTAGGATTTAAAAGGCTATCTGGAGCATTGGACAGACACTGTGCAGGTGAAGGATTTTGTCGTCCTGTCTAGTCCAGAAAGTCAAAAAAATTCTAGTGGATTCGAGACTATATCCACCTATGCCAGTGTAACTGCCACTGTAAATATCATCAATCCTGAAAATTACAGTTTAGATACTGGGGTTGGTTTTGCTCCCAGCACCACAGTTAGCTTGCAGGTCAAAAGTGGGAAGCTGTAAGAGAAAAACTAAGATGTTTCACAAAGAGACAGCACTTCATCTAGTGGGAGATTGGTACAACGAGCAACCATTTGTGGAACAATTCCTTCTGCAAGGAGATTTTTGGCTGTTTCTAGTGCCTGTTGGTAGGCTCCACGTTCTAGCCCGATGGAAATGCCTTCTTCTCGGCCAGTGGCAAGCCCTTCTTCAAATCCATCTTGGCGACATTCCATCATGCGAGCTGTGTAAGTAAGATACATGTTTCGTTCCCCCTGTTTAGTTAGGAGGGGACACCCCCTCTACTCAGAAGCGGTGCAAGGGGCTACGATGTCTTGCCCCTTGTCCCTCCTAAAACCTCCCTTCGCTAGAAGCTTTGCACTGTTGTGCTTGCTGCGGGCTCCCCCAGCACTGCTTGGGTAGGGAGCGACGGATTAAACCGGAAAATCGCGATATATTGAGCGATTTTAGCGAGTCTCGGTTGAGCCTCTGCGAAACCGCTCCTGCCCCTAAGAACCCTGGGAGAAAAGATATTTTATAAATAATGATAAAATGCTTGTAACTTCTGGTCAAGGTTGCTGAGGTCTTTGGCTGCGGTGTTGAGAAAAATCTTTTCGGTACCGTCTTCCAAAGGAATTGGTTCCTCATGATTGATGCAGTAGTTTTTGAAGTTGTAGATGGGCATGCCTTTGTGGAAGGGATCAAAAGTACAGATAAAAACTATGTAGTTTTGTTTTAAGTCCTTGTACTCGGAGCCTTTAGGTGTGGTATCGATGTCAGCTGCTGCTTGGTAGTATCGAGCTCTTCGTGGCAGGTCACCGTGATTTGAAGCCTGCATTTCAACGTTAATGACTTTGTTTTCATCTTTGAGATACACGTCCATGATAATTCCCTTGGCATTGGGATCAATCTGGATGGCGTGGTGGCTGGTAAGGAATTTGATTTTGCCCACTTTTACTTTCAAAATCATCTCAAGTAAGGTGCGACAGAGTTTTTTGTTCCAGCTCTAACTTGGGAGTTTTTGTAAAAAATTTTGCTCAAGCTCTACAGGGAAAATCAACTCATTTTCTACCTTTCACTTTTACCATTCCTGTGGTATAATTTTCTGTATGAGTACTCCTATTGAAATTCCTCGTCTCACTGGTACCGCTATTCCACTGGGTGCCCTAAAGACAAAGCGTAGCTGTGGTATCGGCGAATATCCCGACTTGGTGGCCTTTGCTTCATTTTGCAAGAAGGCTGGTCTTTCCCTCATTCAGCTTTTACCAGTCAATGATACTGGTACCGAAAGCTCTCCCTATAGTGCCCTTTCGGCCTTTGCCCTGCATCCTATCTATATCAGTATTGAAGCTTTGCCTGAATATAAGGCTGTTTCTACTCCTGTTAAAAAGGCAGTAAAGGCATTGCATCAGGCTCACGATACTGCTCCTCGTTTTGATTACCGTCAGTTACGGTACGGAAAACTTGATGTACTAAAGCAGGTATATGAAGAGAACAAACTTGCTATTGCTCAGTTGTGGAGTGATTCTGATTCTGATCTACGCAGGTGGTTTGCCAAGAACCCCTGGGTGGTGGAATATGCTGTGTTCATGGAATTAAAGTGGGAGTTCATGGAGGCTTCTTGGAGACAGTGGCCTAAAAAATTCAGCTCCATGAAACAAAACAAGATTGTAGAGCGATGGGAAGATAGAAACTTACGAGCAGCTCATTTGTTTCATGTATGGTTGCAGTGGCGTGCCTTTGAACAATTTCAACAGGCAGCTGAGGCGGTGCAGGAAAAGGGAATTATGCTGAAGGGTGATATTCCCATTATGATGAATGAAGATTCAGCCGATGCCTGGGCTCATCCAGAGTTCTTCGATGACACCATGCGGGCAGGCTCTCCTCCAGACGGATTTAATCCCACTGGTCAGAACTGGGGCTTTCCCGTGTATCGCTGGAAAAATCTAGCAAAGTCAGATTATTCCTGGTGGAAAAATCGTTTGGCTTGTGCTAGCAATTTTTATCAAGCATATCGCATAGATCATGTACTGGGCTTTTTCCGCATTTGGGAAACTTCCAGCCGAGAAACCACCGCTATTCTGGGCCGCACCGAACCTTCTGCTCCTATCACCTTTGCAGAGCTCGAAAAAGCTGGCTTTGACAAGGATAGAATTCGCTGGCTTTCTCAGCCCCACGTTCCAACCCGTGCTATTGAAGAGGTGAACAATAACGATTATCTGGGAACCCACGGCTATCTTCATTTGCTCATGGACAGGATTGGGGAAGAAGAATTATGGCTTTTTAAGGAGGAAATTCAAGGTGACCGAGACATTCTGGAGCGGGAGGATATTCCTGAGCCAGTGCGCTATCGTTTAGCCGAATTCTGGCGAAATAGAACCTTGCTTCCTCTTGGGCAGGATAAGTTCTTGCCCCTGTGGACGTACCGAGATACTACTGCTTGGAAAAGTCTTTCTGAACAGGAGCAAGAGAGTCTAGACAAGTTAATTGCCACCAAGCAGAAAAAACAAGATACCTTGTGGGAAAAGCAGGCTCGCACCTTGCTGGGAGAATTGACTTCTGCCACAGATATGATTGCCTGTGCCGAAGATTTGGGAGCCAATCCTGAATCAGTGCCACGAGTACTGGATGACCTTTCTATCCTGCGGCTGTGCGTTGTTCGCTGGTATCGCCAGTGGCAAGAAGAGGGGCAGCCCTTTGTGGATTTTGCCGACTATCCAGCAAAAAGCGTGGTAACGGCCTCTGTTCACGATTCGTCTACCCTTCGTTTGTGGTGGCTCACAGAGCAGGATGCTGCTGATTTTTACCGTGATTTTCCTCCAGAAGAGGCTGAAGGTGACATAGAGGTGGGTATTTATACACCAGAAACTGCCCGCTATCTTTTGTCTCGCATTGCCACCAGTGCCAGTAATTTCTGCATTCATCCCATTCAGGATTTCTTGGCATTGCAGGCAGCTTATTACCATAGTGATCCTCAGCAGGAGCGGGTGAATGTGCCTGGCAGTGTAAATGAATTTAACTGGACCTATCGCTTGCCAGTGCTGGTGGAAGAGCTTGCCCAAGACAAGGACTTACAGGTTGCCATTAAGGAAGTGGTGGCCATCCATAAAAAGGCAAAGGCTTCGAAAAAAGCTAGTGCCAAGAAAAAAGTATAAATAATCGTTTGAAAAGAGCTTTGAGGAAGGAGTATAGATGATGGAGTTTGGAAAGAAAAATAATGGACTGACCCTATTTGAAGGTGAATATTCCCAGTTTAATCAGGAATACACCATAAATGAATTTCACATTTCACGAGAAATTCGAGCTAAGTGTGATTTTGACGAAGGGCTTTTTGCTTCAACGGGAAACGTAATTCTTTCCAATACAAAGGCTGTGCGTCTCTTTGCCAAAAAGCTTAACGATTTACTTGCTCAAGAAATTCCAGATCCAGTGGAAGCAGGCAAGCTCATGGTAAAGGCTGGTCAGCTGAATGCCATGGGGTTGATTGACGAGATTTTTCACTACGTTTGTGCCCTGTACCGACGAGACATCAACGGTTCAGTTTTTGACGTTTTGTTGGAGTTGCTGGATGATGAGTTCGGCTGCGAGGCAATAGATGGTTTACTTTCTGCCTTTAACAAGGATTTCCCTCCCACGGCAATTTTCCGTGGAGAGGTAGGCTATCAGGAATATCTGGAAAAACAGGGCCTTGACCCAGTAACTGGATTAACTCGCTCCAATCGTGCTAGCACCTTGGAAGAGATGATTCTGTTGCGGCTTGCCAACGAAAACCCTGCCTTCAAGCCCTTCTACTTTATGTTTGGAGACGACAATCTGAAGATGAGTTTTCTCTACGACATTGTCTGGGGAAGAATTCAGGCCTTCTTCCTGGGGCAGCCTAGCTTTGGGCCCAATGGTAATAGCCTTATTGCCATGCTGAAAGAGCCAGTAAAATTCAGTCCCCATAGTTTAAAAGGTCAGCTTGATTATATCCGTACCCACTGGCAAGCCTTGTTAGGACAGTGGCTTTCTCGGCTCTTGTCTGGTATGGACATGATTAGCGAGGAAGAAAAGGCCGCCTGGGCTCCCTTAAACATTGATCCCACTGCTGGAATTGATATGGAGCCCTATAACTACGATTCCTTAATGAAGGAGTACGAGCGCTTTAGTCCCGACCGTGACTGGATGCCCAAGGTGGTGCTTATGGCAAAGACGGTGCTGGTATGGCTTGACCAGCTTTCTCGCAAGTACAAGCAGGAAATCACTCGTCTTGATCAGATTCCTGACGCAGAACTGGATTTGCTGGCTCAACGTGGCTTTACTGGCTTGTGGCTCATTGGTTTGTGGGAGCGCTCCCATGCCAGTAAGCGAATCAAGCAGATTTGTGGTAATCCAGAGGCAGCTGCTTCTGCCTACAGCCTCTACGACTACGACATTGCCCAAGGCTTAGGTGGTTGGGATGCAGTGGACAACCTGCGCCGCCGTTTGTGGGTGCGGGGCATTCGCCTTGCTTCCGATATGGTTCCCAATCACACAGGTATGGATTCCCACTGGATTAACGACAGGCCCGATCTCTTTGTGCAAACTCGAGATTGTCCCTTCCCAGGCTACACCTTTAACGGGGAAAATCTTTCCCTTAACGATAGAGTAGGAGTGTATCTTGAGGATAATTACTTCAATAAAACCGACTGTGCCGTTGTGTTTAAGCGGGTGGATCATCACACTGGAGATGTCCGCTACATCTACCACGGAAACGATGGTACGGGAATGCCTTGGAACGACACTGCCCAAATCGACTTCTTGAATCCCGAGGCCCGTGAGGCAGTTATGCAGGAAATTCTCCATGTGGCCAGAAATTTCCCCATTATCCGCTTTGATGCTGCCATGGTTCTTGCTAAAAAGCATATTCGTCGCCTGTGGTATCCTCAGCCAGGTTGCGGTGGTGACATCGCTAGCCGTTCTGACTATGCCTTAAGCCCAGAGGAATTCGAGCGACGAATTCCCAACGAGTTCTGGCGTGAGGTAGTAGACCGAGTTGCTCAGGAAGTGCCTGATACCTTGCTTTTGGCAGAGGCCTTCTGGATGATGGAAGGCTACTTTGTGCGTACCTTGGGAATGCACCGAGTGTATAACAGTGCCTTTATGAACATGCTGAAGCGGGAGGAAAACTTTAAGTACCGCTCCACCATCAAAAACACCATCGAATTTGACCCACAGATTCTGAAGCGGTACGTAAACTTTATGAACAACCCCGACGAGGAAACTGCGGTGGCTCAGTTCGGTAAGGACGACAAGTACTTTGGTGTGTGTACCTTAATGGTAACTATGCCTGGTTTGCCCATGTTTGGTCACGGCCAGATTGAAGGCTTTACAGAAAAATACGGTATGGAGTTTACCAAGGCTTACTGGGATGAAACTCCTGACGAAAACTTGATTCAAAGACATCAGCGGGAAATCTTCCCCTTGATGAAAAAGCGCTATCTTTTTGCCGAGATTGAAAACTTCCTCTTCTACGATGTGTGGAACGATGGTCAGGTAAACGAAAATGTCTTTGCCTATTCCAATCGCTGTGGAACAGAACGGGCAGTTGTCTTCTACAACAACGTGTACCAGCAGGCTTCTGGCTGGATTAAGGAATCCTGCAAGTATGCAGTAAAGACAGGCAACGGGGATGAAATCCGCATGGAAACCCGCTCCATTGGTCATGCCTTGGGACTGAATCCTGATCCAAGAAATTACTGTATCTTCCGAGAGCAGAGAAGTGGATTGTGGTTTATTCGTTCTGCTGCTGACATCTGCAACAACGGTTTGTATCTCCACTTGAATGGCTTTGAAACCCAGGTGATGATGGATATTTCTCAGGTAACAGATGATGAAACTGGCAAGTATCGTATCCTGTGCGAAACCTTGGCAGGAAGTGGTGTGTCCGATATTGAAACAGCCCTGCGTGAAATCTTCTTAAAGGATTTGTACAAGGCCTTTACCGCCGTTGTTTCCCCAGAATTCCTTGATCAGATGGCTATTTTCGGCATGACACCAGTGCAATTGACCTACGGTCAGCAGAATGCCAAGGTAAAGGTACCCACTGTAGCTACTATTATCGAGGCTATGGAAGAACCTATGAAAAATTGGTTTGCTGTGGCAGATGAATTTATTGAAGGAAACTATGGTGCTTCTCAGGTTGTAGACAGAAAGCTCTGTGGCAAGATGGATGCTGAAGAAAAATTGTGGACAGGCTTTAAGAAGAGCTTTACCCAGTTGCTGAAGCATTTTGCTGAAGGACAAGAGCTTGTAGCTTCCAGTATCCGTGAAACAGTAGCAAAAACAACTGCCAAAACTGGTACAAAGGAGCCTGTTGCAGAAACTGCTTCCCAGCTTGATTCTGCTGAAGTAGTTGCTGAAAACTCAACCTTTGAGGTAAGTCTTGCTCAAGGCATTCTGTCCCGTCCTGCTGCCACTCAAATGCTTGCAGGAATGGCGGTTGCTGCTAGTCTCCAATCTGTGCTGGGAAACAAGGCTACTGCCAAAGATGCTGCTGCCCTGGTTTCCTTGTGGGGCTTGGAGCGAAAATTGCAGGACTTGTTGCTGAACCGTGGCGTTCCTGTGGCAGCCACCAGTTTGCCACTGAAAACCATGGTGGTAACCTTCCCCTTCTTGGACTTGTTGAGCCAGCTGAAGCAAAAGGATGCAACTACAAAGCTTGATGCCAAGGTTGTAAAGAAGGTAGCTGGAATTATGGTGGACACCATTGTACACTGTAATGCTGCCAGTGCAGTGGCAGGAATCAACCTGTTTGATAATGTGCTGTGGTTCAATCAAGAACTGATGAGTGATGCTCTGTGGTATGCTGTTGCAGTTCCTGCCTACTTGGGTGGAGGCTTTGCTGAATCCACTAAGGAGGGACTTGAGGCAGTGGCAAAAACCTTGGCTACAGCTCAGAAAAAGGCTGAGTACCGAGCAGACCAACTGTGTGAACTGCTTCCTCCTCCAGAAGTAAAGAAGCCCAAGTCTACAAAGACTCCTTCTGAGGATAAGAAGAAGGGAGCAAAAGAAGATAAAACTTCTGCCTCTGAAAAGTCCAAGTCCGAAGCCGAAGAACAAGTTCAAAAGGATTCAAAAGCTGAAAAAATGGCTGAAGAATCTGACACAAGTAAGGTAAAAAAATAGTATCTTTATAGATGAAGACACTTCCTTGAATCTCAAAAAGATGATTTAAGGAAGTGTATTTTTTAACCAGATTATAATTTCAAGGATGTTGTATGATGAAGGTATGGAAAAAAAGTTGGATGTTTTTTTTCATTTCCAGTATTTTGTTTGGAGCCTTTGGGTGTATAGAGGAGGAAACTATGGTAAGTCAACTGAATGCAACAAAAAAAGATACGTCAGTAAGTAATGAAGTTGCTTCCCAAGTATATCTTGCAGGTGGATGCTTTTGGGGTGTAGAACAGTATTTTGCTCTGGTGCCTGGGGTACTGGATGCTGTTTCAGGATATAGCCAAGGAACTGTGGAGAATCCCAGTTACCAAGAGGTTTGTACTGGAACCACTGGGCACACCGAGACGGTACAGGTTATCTATGATTCATCTGTGGTGAGCTTGAACCATTTGCTGAATCTGTATTTTGACATCATCGATCCTTACAGCATTAATCAGCAGGGAAATGACCGTGGGCCCCAGTACCGAACTGGCATTTATTACACAAATGAGGCTGACGGACAGATTGCCCAAAACTTTGTTGCAGAAAAACAAGCTTCCACTGACAGAAAGATTGTGGTGGAGGTGGAGCCTGTAAAGAATTTCTTTCCTGCAGAAGCATATCATCAGGATTATCTTGAAAAAAATCCCTTTGGATACTGCCATATCAGCCGTGATAAATTCCGAAAGGCTGCAAGCTCGGTGGATACAAGCTTAGTTCCCAATTTGGTTGAAACAGTAAAGCCCCAAGAAGAGGTGAGCCAGCTTCCTTCTTTGGAGCAGGAGCGATATCTTCGCCCCAGCAATGAGGTATTGCAGGAAAGGCTTTCTCCCCTGCAGTATGAGGTTACAGTAAATGCCGCCACGGAGCGACCATTTTTCAATGAGTTTTGGGATAATCACGAAGCTGGCCTTTACGTGGACATTGCCACAGGTGAGCCACTCTTCCTTTCCACCGATAAGTTTGACTCTGGTTGCGGCTGGCCCAGTTTTACCAAGCCCATTGCCACGGAGCTGGTAACAGAGCTGGTAGATACGAGCCACGGCATGGTTCGGACAGAGGTTCGCAGCCGCAGTGGAGATATTCACCTAGGACATGTGTTTGACGATGGGCCTATTGCTGCTGGTGGATTGAGGTATTGCATCAATAGTGCTTCCTTACAGTTTATTCCCAAAAGCCAGATGGAAGCCGCTGGTTACGGTGATTTACTTCCCTTGCTAGACTAGCACTCCATTCAGATTTGTGCTTGGCCTAATGTTTGGTAAAGAAAGGAATAGCCCCAGGACGACGATAAATGCGATTTTTTTCCTCGGGGCTTTTCTGTATTGCAATAACATGGTCTGCCCACAGTCTATCTGAGTGAGCAATGTGGTTTACAATCCAATCCAGCAAAAATTGATATAATTCCTGTCCCATGGCCTGATTTCCGCTGGCAATAAGGGGTACCTTTGCAGAAAGCTGCATAATAAAGTTTGCATGTTCTTCTTTGTGCTGCTGGATATTGGGAAATTGATATTGCTCCATAAGCATTTCTTCTGAAGCAAAATGATAGTGGGTGTAATCTGCCAATTTTTTTAAACAACGTCCTACCTTGATAGGATAATCTGCAGGATGTCCTGTTGCTACATCAAAAAATTCATTTACAATAGACAAAAGTTTCCGATGCTGCACATCAATTTCATCTACATCAATACAATAAGCATCTTGCCATTCAACTTTTTCCATAACTTTTCTCCCATCTTGTGAGAATGGATGGCACCAGTTTTATTCAGAATAGCTCCCTGTGAACAAAGTGATGCCAAATCCATCTTACGTATCGGTTATTTATTATATCCCAAAACAAGAAAAGAACAACTAGGGAAGGAGATGGGACACCCTGGTTTTATGCCTCTAGCAATTTCTTGGCAAAATCACGGGCATGTTGAACCTTTTCGTCGTCCATAAATTCCACGTGGTATCCCAGATGACGTTCTGCTAACATTCCCTTGTAGTTAAGGCGGGAGTGCTTGCAGTAGCGAACCATGGCCTCTTCAAAAAGATCGGCGCCCTTTTCTGGCTTGTATCCGCAGCTGATAACCATGGCCAAGGATTTTCCTTCCCACAAGCGGGGGCCGGGGTTGGGGCTGTAAATCTTGTTCATTCCATACACCAAGCGGTCAAGGGCAATCTTCATGGATGGAGTACAGAACCAGCTATAAATTGGTGTGGCCAAAACAATCAAGTCGCTTTTCATAATGGCATCAAAGACTTGTTGCAAGTCATCTTTTCGAGAACAGTTGAATTGCTCATGGCTTTTCTGACAGCAGCAACAGGCTACACAACCTTCCAGCTTCATGGTGTGCAGGTCAAAATCAAAGCAGGTGGCTCCTGCTTCTTTTAATGTTTCTACAAAGGGAACCAACAGGCTGTTGGTATTTCCATTTTTTCGGGGGCTTCCCCGCAAGATACATACGTTCATGGCTTCCTCCGCTCCCCATTGTACAGAAGATAGCTTTCGTTCTCAAGGGTGGAGCCGGTGATTTTACAGAGCTTGGGAAAGCCGTGACACCAGCTGGGGAATTTGCTCCTTTTTTAAGGCTGAGTAATTAACAACTAAGGTATTGGTGGTCTCGTCTTGATTTTCCTCAGAAAAATGGCTGTACTGGCTCAAAAATGCCACGTGAATGCCTGCTGCTTCCAAGTTTTTTTTCAGTTGTTCTTCTTGCTGTGGTGTTTGGATTTTCAGCAAGAAATGGAGGCCAGAATCCTTGCCACTGATGGAACAGTGGCCTGCCATGGGACTGCGGCTTAGGTGAAACAATAGATTGTCACGTATGTTGCGGTAGTGGTTTTTTCTGCGAGAAAGATGCTTTTCGTAGTGGCCTTCTTGAATGAAGCCAGCGAGGGTCAATTGCTCAATACTGGAAACGGTGCAGGAATAAAAGCCCAATTGCTGATGAAACCTTTGTACAAGATGCCAGGGTAAAACCATATAGCTGATTCGTAAGGATGGAGTGAGGGTTTTGGTAAAGGTGTTCAAATAAATTACTTGTCCTTGGCTGTCGCTGGTGGCATCCAGAGAAAAAAGTGTTTCTAGGGGACGGCCAGTAAAACGAAATTCGCTATCGTAGTCATCCTCCAAAATGAAGTGGGAATCCTGCCGGGCCCAGGCTAAAAGTTCCTGCCGTCGCTTTATGGGCATGATGATGCCAGTGGGAAAGTGATGGGCGGGAGAAACAAGAACAGCATCGATGTGTTTTTCCTCCAGCTCTTGTATCATGATTCCTGCATTGTCCATGGCCAGGGGAGACCACTTCATGCCCATAGCGTCCATAATCTGGGCTGGTTTAAGATATCCTGGATTTTCCACGCCATAATGGAGCTGCTTTCCCAAAAGCTGGAAGGTAAGGGAATACAAGTATTCTGTTCCCGCTCCAATTACCACCTGCTCTGGCTGGACCTTCATGTTCCGAAAGGTTCCCAGATAGGAGGCAATGGCCTGTCGCAATTCTAGCAAGCCTTGAGGGGGCAGGGGAGAGAGAATCCGATCTTTTGATTCATGCAAAACCCTTCGCATGAGACTTGCCCACTGGGAAAAGGGAAAAAGTTCTTGGTGAATGTGGGCGGCTTGCAAATTGATTTCATTGTTTTTTCCTGCTTCTTGCAACAGCTGTGTGATATGGTTTGATTTTTGAAGAATCTCCTGGCTGGAGCTTTGTTTTTGCTGATTTCCTGTGGCACTAGCCTGGCGATTTTTTACTGGTGCTATAGCAGAAAAGGCTTCCAATTCCGTCACAAAGTATCCCCGCTTTTCTTGGGAATACACATAGCCCTCATCAATGAGTTGTTGGTAGGCGTTTTGCACGGTGATGACGCTAACTCCAAGATGGGAGGCAAGGCTTCGTTTTGAGGGAAGCTTTTGGTTTGAGCCTAAACTTCCTTCCAAAATCTTATTTTTCAACTGGAGATACAAAAAATCGGTAAGGCTTTCATTTCGCCGCTGGGAAAAATCCATAGTAATCACAATCTGATTATATAAAAATTACTGAAAAATGAATATATACATCATACCAGATTTTATATATTCTAAGTCCGCTGGCAAGTTCTGGGTGGCAGGATTTTTTCTTGTGCCACAATTTTTCACGTGAGCCTGCCTTTGAGGAGTAATCTAATGGACAAAAGACTTTTGACAATCCAAGACATTTCTTGTGTGGGACAGTGTTCTCTGACAGTGGCATTGCCCATTATTTCAGCCTGTGGCATTGAGACTGCGGTGCTTCCGAGCTCTGTGCTTTCCACCCACACCGCTGGTTTTTCTGGCTTTACCTTCCGTGACTTAACTGACGACATGGAAGGCATTCTGGCCCACTGGAACAAGGAGGGGCTTAAATTCGATGCCTTCTACACTGGTTATGTAAGCAAGGCTCAGATTCCGCTCATTCTGAAAATTATGGAAGAAACTGCTAATCCCGGGGCCCTGCGGATTGTAGATCCTGTTATGGCAGACCACGGCAAGCTATATCCCGGTTTTGATGCTGATTTCCCTGCTGAAATGGCCAAGCTTTGCAAAGGTGCCGACGTGATTATGCCCAACCTCACAGAAGCTGCTTTCTTGTTGAACGAAAAATACGTTGGGGATAATTTTGAGTCAGATGATTACGACGAGGCCTACATTGTAGGACTTTTGGAGCGGCTCATGGGATTAGGTGCAAAGAAGGTTCTTTTGACTGGTGTGTGCTACGATCCTAGGGAATTGGGCTGTGTATGCTATGACGGAACTAAGTTGGAATACTATTTCCGCAAACGATTAAATGCCCAGATGCACGGAACGGGAGACGTATTTGCCTCCTCTGTTGCAGGTGCCCTGTGCCGTGGCAAGTCCTTGATTGATGCTGCTGCCCTCGGTGCCGACTTTGTAATCGAGTCCATGAAGGCCACCTTGGATGACAAGTCCCACTGGTATGGTGTGAAATTTGAAAAAGCCCTTCCTTGGCTGGTACAACACATTTAATCCATAATTTAAAATAAAAAATCCCCACCAAACCGGTGGGGATTTTTCTTTCTAAGAGTTTTGGCATCCAACCCGAGAGTTTTGCGAAGCAAAACTCTGTAAGTTCGAGCGTAGCTCGAACGTCATTCCCATCCAAATCGTGCTGGTGGCTTGTTGGTAATATCGTAGTATACCGCATCTACAAAGGGTAATTCTATAATTCGCTTCATGATAGCGTCTAAAACCAGGTGGTGCATACGGGAAAAATTTCCGGTGATAACATCTTCAGAATCAACTGGACGCAACACAATACTACAATGGTCAGGCCCTGAAGCATAAGGAAGATTTATGGTCAAATGCTGGAAAATCTCTTCGTACCAGCCAAAACGCTTGAGCTCATCTAGCACAATGAAGTCTACTTCTCTAGTTTGGTCCAAACGAGCCTTATCACAATAACCTTCCTGTAAGCGTAAGTCAGTTTCGGGCCGCTGGTAGAGTTTCACCACTACTCGGTTTACTTCCTCTAAGGCATCGGTAATAAAGTTAGACATTCTATCTAATACACGCCAGCGGGGAATGTGATACCATGGTGCGTTCTTTTTTTCTTCTGATAATTCTACAGGCTCCAATTCAGACTGATTCTCTGTGGCTTGTAAAATGGTGAGCCAGTTTCTTGGTCCCGTTGAATCAAAGGAAAGTACCACAGGAAAGCCAGAAACTGGTTTACCATCTTTTATACCAGCAGCTCTAACAGGCAAGATAGTGGCTGTAGTCGCTTGCATTCCCTCTTTGTTAATGAGATTCAGTACCTTTACTTGAGTTTGAGAAAGCTGACTTTGGTCTTTGTCAGAAAGTTCACCAGTGCTGCACAACACGTTGATTGCCAAGCCTGGCTCAGGGAAGGGATGACGGTGTGCCATTTCATCATGTAAGCCCATACGTCGCCCAAGCTCCCGTACCTCATCTCGATATAATTCTTTTAGTGGTTCCAGTATAGCTCCTCGGTTAATGAGCTCTTGCACATCCACCGCCTTTTCGGTGGAGGAACTAATAGAATTATCATCAAGATAGGGGCGGCTATCGGAATAAAGGGTGTTTACAGCTACCAGCCATTCATCTTCCTTAAGCCCCAATTTTTCCATCATCTTATTTCTCACATGACGGAAATAGGCTGCTATGAGCCAGCGTTTTCGTTTGGGGTCAATTTCTTTACCCATTACCTTCAAAAAACTTTCTGATGCATTTGCAACCACAAAATTAGTAAAACCAAAGTTTCTGTATCTCGTTGTAATGGCCTTACTTTCATTCTTTCGCAAAAATCCATTGTCAATATGGATACCTAAAACTCGATCTCGCCCAAGGGATTTGTTCAGTAAGGTAAAGGCTACAGTGGAGTCTACACCACCTGAAAGGAAAATCAATACCTTTTTATCTTTTGCAGTAAAACGGATTTTTGCCAGCATCAGTTCCAGTACAATATCTTGATCCCAGTTTTTCTCCATACCGCAGAAATGTATGAAATTTTCTAAAATAGCCTTTCCACATTCTGTTCCGTTTGATTCGATATTGCACTGAAAACCAAATCGACCTTGGTTCAAATCTTGGACAGCAGCAAACTTACACACCTTGGTAGAAGCTATTACTTCAAAGCCTGGTGGCAACTCAAGTACTTCATCTTGGTGAGCCATGGCCACCGTTGTAGTTTCCTCTACATCCAAGAGGAGGGGACTGTAGGTAGAAAGATCTTGACGCAGTTGTGCCGGACCAAATTCACCAATCAGGGCCTTTCCTACCTGTCCTCCACTTAAATGTACCAATAACTGATGCCCAAATCCAATTCCCAAAATGGGAACTTCCAAAGATAGAATCTCCTTATTGAAGGGGATTGGTGTGTTTGCGCTTATTGAATAGGGACCATCGGAAATGATGATTCCTGTAGCACCTTTTAAGGCTTCTAGGGAGGTAGAAGGTTGTTGAATCTCTGAATGATACCCCAACAATCTCAGTATCTTTGTTATTTTATGAGCATGCTGATTTTCAAAATTCAATACAACAATCTTCTGCCAAGCCATTTCGATTCCTATGAATTAGAGGTAGTATTTGAGTTCGCCACGGAAGCAGCGATAAATTCTCGGAACAGGGGATGGGCTCTGTTGGGGCGTGACTTGAATTCAGGGTGGAACTGGGCACCCACCATCCAAGGATGACCTTCTTGTTCCACAATTTCAACCAAATTCCGCTCTGGGTTAATACCTGTAAGACGAAGCGTACTCTTTTCAAAGGCTTCACGATATTTATTATTAAACTCGTAGCGGTGGCGGTGACGCTCCCAAATGCTGGTGCTTCCATAGGCTGCTTCTGCCAAGCTGCCCTTTGCAAGGGTACATTCATATTTACCAAGACGCAGGGTTCCACCTAAAATGGCTCCATTTTGGTCGCTCATCAAATCGATAACAGGGTAGGCAGTGTCCTTATCCATTTCGCTGGAATTAGCACCAGCCATACCAAGGACATTACGGGCAAATTCAATAACCTGAATCTGCATTCCAAGGCAGATTCCAAAATATGGCACCTTGTGGGTTCTGGCATACTGGGCAGCCTGAATCATTCCTTCAATACCACGAACTCCAAATCCACCTGGAACGATAATTCCCTGAGCATCCTTCAGCCGCTGGGCGGTTGTTTCTGGATTGGTACATTCCTCTGCATCAACCCAATCAATGTCTACGGCTACGTTGGCGGCAATTCCTCCATGAATCAAGGATTCCACCACAGAAAGGTATGCGTCATGCAATTCGATATATTTTCCCACCAAGGCAATGCGAATGGTTTTTGCAGGATGATAGAAACGATCTACCATAGCAGCCCAGTCTTGGAGCTGAGAAGGTTTGTCCTCCAAACCTAAAACACGGCAGACTACAGTTCCCAATCCTTCCTGCTCCATCATCAATGGAACTTCATAAATAGACTTGGCGTTCAAATTCTGGATAATGCAGTCGGTGGAAACATTGCAGAAAAGAGCCAGTTTTTCCCGTGTGCCTGCATCAACGGGAATCTCACTACGGAGCATGATAATGTCTGGCTGAATTCCCAAGCCTTGCAAATCCTGCACTGAATGCTGGGTGGGCTTTGATTTAAGCTCTTGGGCCTTTTTCATGTAGGGAAGGAGTGTCAGATGGATGTAGGCACAATTTTCTACACCTACTTCGTATTTTATTTGGCGGATTGCCTCGATAAAGGGAAGAGATTCAATGTCTCCCACGGTACCACCAATTTCAGTGATGATGACATCTGCACCAGTTTCTTCTGCAGCCAGCATCATTCTGCGACGAATCTCATCGGTAACATTGGGAATAACCTGTACGGTGCCTCCGTTAAAGCCACCTTCTCGTTCCTTGTTCAGAATGGAAAGATAAACACGGCCAGCAGTGGTATTGCTACTCTGGGACAGGTTTACATCGGTAAATCGCTCGTAGTGGCCCAAATCCAAGTCGGTCTCAGCACCGTCATCTGTGACAAAAACCTCTCCGTGCTGGTAAGGATTCATGGTTCCTGGATCTATATTGAGATATGGATCAAATTTTTGGTTTACAACCTTCAGTCCACGGCTTTTCAGAATAAGCCCCAAGGAGGCGGCCGCAATTCCCTTTCCTAAAGATGAAACAACACCGCCAGTAATAAAGATGTATTTTGTCATTGGACACTCCGCATATAGGTATGAGTTAGTATATCAGAAAAAGCCATGGAATCGCAAGAAGATTGCTGTTTTTGACATAAAGCAAATTTAAAAGCCTGGGAGTGTTTCCCAGGCTTTTTTATACAACTTAGATATTGTAGTGAGCCATTGTGTCGGAAAGCCTTTTCATCACTTCTTGGTTGCGAGCAAGCTCAATATTTGTTGTGTCCAAGGTTTCGTTAACATGTCCTGTGCTATCAGAGATTCTGTTAACGGCAGTAGTAATTTGGTCTGTAACTTCCACCAACTTAATCATTTCATGATCAATATTTTTACTATCCTGTAAGATGGACTCTGCATTTTCGTTGACATGGTGTACTAGGTTGTGAATGGTTCGCATAGATTCCAACACTTGAGTACTACCAGAGGTTTGCTCTTCCATAGCTCGCATGATAACATCTTCTTGGTTTTGTACCATTCGTGCAAATTCAAAGATGGTGGTAAAGTGCTGCTCTACTTGCTGGGTATTTTCAGAAACAATATTGATTGTGTCTCCCAAGTTCTTGAGGCGGTTGGTAATGGTAAGGCTCTGGGAACTGGAATCTTCTGCCAGCTTTCTGATTTCGTCTGCAACAACGGCAAATCCCTTTCCTGCATCACCTGCGTGGGCAGCTTCAATAGCAGCATTCATAGCCAACATGTTTGTTTGCTCTGCAATATGCTTGATAATTTCACTGGCTTCCATCAATCCCTCTGATTCCTGATAAATCTGGCGGGAGGAAGCTACAGCTACTTCTACCGTCTTTTGTCCTTCACTGGCAGCACTACTGAGCTGTGATACTGTTGTAGTATTTTTCTTGAGAATTTGGGAAACAGAGTGAATATTCGTTACCATTTGTTCAACAGCGGCAGAGGCTTCAGTAACGTTTGTGGCCAAGCTCTGAATATTCATATTTTGGTTGCTAATGAGATTTGAAATCTGATTAACAGAAGATTTTGTGTGGTCAATACTTGTTGCTTGGCTTTCTACCTCATCTTCTACTTGGGAAATAGCGGTAAGTACTGTTCCTACTGCAGCGTTTGAATCTTGCACTCGCTGAGTGAGCAAGGACATGGAATCATTACACGTGTTAATACAATCTGTAACCAAGATAACGGTCTCTTTATCGGAGGAGATAAAGCCATTAACATCATTCATCAAAAGACCAACTTCGTCACGAGACTGAACAGGAACAAAAGCTTTTTGGTGATTTCCTTTCGATAATTCATCCAAGCCTGTACTAATGGACTTTAATCGGCGGGCAATGGCAAACATCAAGAGGAAAAAGTCCATCAAACCTAATATCAAACTACAGATGCACAAGGGAATGAGTTTTGCAAGCTCGAATTGAATTCCTGTTGGACTGTTGAAATTGATGAGTGGGGCACTGATAATCATAATTGCTCCTGCACAGATAAAAAAACTTACTAAGGTGCTTCGCAATACTAAGGGAATGGAGGTGTATTCCTGTGTAAGGGGAATGTGACTCAAGGACTGTTCAAAAACCTGTATGAACTTGATATAGGATGCCAAGGAGGTAAAACAACATGCTCCGAAAGACTGCATGAAAATGACAGTGGGGTTGAGTCCTTCCATTGTTCTAGCTGTAAAAAGGGGAAAAGTGGTTAAAACCACAGGAATTAAGATAGATATCTTTGAAAACAACAGGGCGGCCTTATTTGCTGTTTTCATAGTTTCTGACGTTCCATCGTAGGTTGCAATTTTTTTTGAAAAAAGAGAATTAAAAATGGTTGGGCAAGTCACTGCAAGTATAGAATGGATAATGGTAAATGGATTGGAAAAAAAAGCTCCCAGCATATTTACGGGAATGGTTCCAGTTAAGAGCACTTCAAAAAGAAAGAAAAATATAGGTGTCATATAAATTGCATAATTAAAAATGACCGCCTGTGTTGGAATCTTATATCTAGTAGACATGTTTTTCCTCCTCAATTATCTTTGAATATCACTATTTTTAACTGGTAATATTCAAGTCGAAAAAATATATAAATGTTTGAAACATTATAACCTTAAAGAAATAAGAAGTCAAAGAAAAAATGATATAAAATTATCGTTATTTTCTTTGATATTGCTCTTTGTGGAAAACTTGAAAATTCATGGTGATTTTTGTATATTGATAAGGACATTATTTTGATTGAGTTCCTCTAACAAGAATGGAGGCGTGTTAAAATAGTCAGAGAATTGAGGAGTTAAGATGATTTATTTAGATTCAGAAAAAGACAAGGATGCAAAGACTCAGGAGTCTGCCTTTGAAGTTATGAATAAAAAATTTCTTGAGACACGGCAGATCCTTTTGTCTGGGGAAGTAAACAAGGCACTGGCAGAAAAAATTGTGCGTCAGCTTCTTGTTTTGGAAGCTGCTTCTGATAAACCTATTTACATCTACATTGATTCTCCTGGTGGTGATGTAGATGCAGGGTATGCTATCTTTGATATGATTCGTTTTGTGAAAGCTCCTGTATACTGTGTTGGTATGGGCTTAGTTGCCAGTGCTGGTGCTTTGATTTTGCTGGCAGCAGATAAATCTCGCAGAGTAGGCTTACCTAATAGCCATTACTTGATCCACCAGCCCTTGAGCGGTATCAAAGGTGTGGCTACAGATATTGAAATTCACGCTCAAGAATTGGAAAAGACAAAGGCCAAGATTAACGACCTTATTGCCCAAGAAACTGGTAAACCCTTGGATCAGGTGGCTAAAGACACAGATCGTGACTATTGGCTTTCTGCCACAGAAGCTTTGGAGTATGGCTTGATTAGCAAGGTTGTTTCCAAACGGGAAGATCTAGAATAAAATATAGTAACTTGAGAGCCAGGTGCTGGATGAAGCCCTGGCTTTTGTTTTTTTTATATGTACTCTCAGTGAGGGGGCTGTGCTTGTCCATCTGCTTTTGCCTTCTCTATGAGCTTGAGAAACTACACGTATTGCTCCAAGTCGGGGCAATTCTGTACTACTGGTTTTGAATTAAACCTTGTACCACGTCTAGTGGAAGGTTTGTGCCTTGTGTAACCTGTTCTGGGGATAAGCCCATAGCAAGAAGATTTTTAGCCGTCTCCAGCTTGGTTTTGTAGGCTCCACGTTCCAGCCCTTGCTCCAATCCACGTTCTAGCCCGATGGAGATACCATCTTCTCGGCCTTCTTCATAACCATCACGGCGACATTCCATCATGCGGGATGTGTAGGTAAGATACATGTTTCGCTCCTCCTTTTCTTGCTTCATTCGAGCAATGGACTTATCCAGCTCCTTGGTGAAGGCTGTTTGTGCAATTTTATCTTTGATATAATCATAAAATAAGCGTAAATCTAGGTCAAGGTTGCTGAGGTCTTTGGCGGTGGTGTTGAGAAATATCTTTTCAGTACCATCTTCTAGGGGGATTGGTTCACCATAATTGATACA